>NZ_SMBP01000019.1 GCF_004341945.1 Longicatena caecimuris | reverse complement strand
TAACATAAATAAGCATATTGGTAAGCCGTATGCCTTAGTAGGGCACGTACGGTTTGATAAGGGGCGGTAGTTTAATGACTATCGCCTACTTTCTTAAAAAGGAAGAATAAAACTAATATTTGAAATGAATATATCGATAATAAGTGTTTGATAAGGAATTTCGAAAAAAAATAAAATTAATTTCTATATGATAGGTATGTTATAAACAATTGTCTTTATTCCTTAAGTATCAACTATCATGAAATAAGCATTTTTTTATTTACATATGTTTGCTTTAGATATGGTTATTCACTGCGTTGAATTTTCTAGAAATTCGCCTTATAATTTTAATGAAAAGATACATACAACGAATAAATAAATACAAAATATAACTTTTATGTAAAAACATTTTTCTACATTTTTCTTCGTATAGCACTATAATTCGCATAATTTCGCAAGCTGATCATGATACGTATAAACAATATTGTGGCTATAAAAGGACTTATTGGTTCTTTTAAAGATAAAACGATATTCATGATGTTGGTAACAAAGCTATCCTTTGACAATATGCATTTATGCCAGTCAGTGAATATCAGAAAATGGAGAAAACAATATGAAAAAGAAAAGGATGAGGCATTTATTGACAGTTATTGTTTCTGCGGCGATGATGCAAGGATTGTTTGCTTATGCTCTGCCATTAATGGCAAAAGAAACATCTTTCCAACAAGAAACAACAATTACGCAAACATCAGGTTCGCTTACCCTTCATGAGCATGATAGCGAGGGAAATCCCTTAGCGGATGCCTCTTACAGCATCTATAAAATCATGCGTTTTGAACAGGAAAGCACTTCGCGTTTTGTTATTGAGGAAGCTTTTCAAGATGTTTTAAAAAATGTTACACCAGATGCTTTAGGTAGTTATTCTACAACACAATTAGAAAAGCTAAGCCAACAACTTACCATAAAGGCGGAACAATTTCCTCCTTTAGCTACTGCTACTAGCGATGGCAGTGGCACGGTAAGTTTTAAAGATTTAAAGCTTGGCTATTATCTAGTGATAGAAACAAAAGCTCCAAACAATTACATATTAGGTAAACCTTTCTTAATTGCCATCCCTTCAACAAATAACTATCAAAATCATGAGGAAGGTAGTGCATGGGTCTATGATGTGGAGGCATACCCGAAAAATGAGATAGTAACCTTTGATAAGACCATTACCGATGCCAGTGATGGCTCAGTTAAGATAGGCGATTATGTACCATATCAAATAAGGACCAGTATGCCTGATTATGACGCTAGTTTCTTTGGCAATCCCACACCGGCGACCTTCATAATCATCGATACGATGGAAGATGGTTTGGCCATCCAAAACGATGCCAAGCATCCAATCACGGTAAAGGTGAATGATAAAGAAATAGCAGAAGGCTCAATGACCTATAGGATAAGGGCAGAGAATACGGCAGGGGAAGAAGCCGATTTGCACATTAGCTTCGCCGAAGATTTTATAAAAGAAAACGGAGGGCAACCAATCATTGTCACCTATGAAGCACAGGTAACAGAGAAAGCCAAGCAAGGGCAGGAAGGAAATCAAAATGCCGCAAGCTTGCAATACAACCACAAAGCAGGAGAAATTACAAACAGTGAAAAAGCAATCGTAAAGGTGTATAGCTTTGGAATTCAGGTAGAAAAGTTCACCAATGAAGGAAAGCCACAAGCATTAAAAGGAGCAGACTTCACCTTATTAGCAGCTGATGGTAAAGAAGTGTTGAACAATGCAAGTACAGATGACAAAGGAATTCTGAACTTTCATAATCTGGATGCAGGTACGTATTATCTAAAGGAAACAAAATCACCAACTGGCTATACTTTATTAGCAGAACTGATTAAGGTGGAGATTATCGCTGATGTAGATAGTGCAAAAAAAGCAACTGGTAGCTTTACATTAAAGGTAAACGATAAAGAGATCACCGATACAAGCGGAACCTTTATCACAAAACTGGATAACGATAGGGGAATTGCTAGTATTGCCATAGAGAATCATAAAGGTTTTACTTTACCATCTACTGGAGGAACAGGTATTACGCTTTTTTTGGTAATCGCTAGCGTAGGCATCTTAGTCATCAGCATGGTGATGATGAGTAAGAGTAGGAAACAGGCATAGTGATAAAATGCAATAAATCAAAATAATAGAAAATGAATGAGGTAAAGCAGATGAAAAAAAGAAAGAGAGCATTACAAAAAGCATGTAGCCTGTTCATCATGTTCATGTTGACACTGACAACGCTAAAGGCAGTCGGAGGAACGATCGACATTCATCTAAAGGATTTTCCAAATGCAGAGAAAGCCGGTGTCACATTCACGCTGTATAAGGTAGGAAGTATGAGCGATGATGGAAAAGCAGCGCTGTATGAGAAATATGATATGCACTTACCGGATACGGCTGAAGAATTACAAAAGGTCGCAAAAGAGCTTACCCAAAAGACAGATAAGGAAACCATAGGAAAGAGAACAACAGATGAGAAAGGATATCTGTCTTTTACCAATATTGAAAATGGTATCTATTTATTGGTGCCATCCGATATGGAATCTTATGGCACGATTGATCCTTTCATTGTGACCTTGCCAATGTATGAGGAAATAGCGAATGTTATTCAAGGTCCAAGCTATTATCTGCAGGTAGAACCCAAAGCATTACCAAATGAAGCAGAAAAACCTAAACCACCAGTAGACCCCGAACATCCAAACAAACCGATAACTCCGGAACATCCTGAGCAGCCTGATATTCCAACACAACCCAATAAACCGGGAACATCCACAAGCACGACAGATAAGAAGGAGGAACCAAAGAAGGAAACGACATCCACACAGACAGGAGATACAACACACAAAGATCTGTATATCCTGTTCATCATGCTTTCCACTCTTGGCATGTTTATCTTATACAACAAGCATAAAAGAGGAAGTGAACTAGACGATGAAAAATAAGAAAAAACAATTTGCGGCAATCTTATTAGCTGCATCCATGCTCTTTATAAATACGAATACATCTCTTTATGCCAAAGAAGAACCAAAGGCAAAACCAGAAGCAGCTCAGGAAACAAAAACCAATAGACAGCCTGCTACCACTATCTATGCCCCTACCCAACAGCCTTTATTAGGAACGGCTCCATTAAAGGAAGAAACGCCAAAGGATACCCCTGTCAAAGAAGAGCCAAAGACAGAACCAAAAGAGAGAGCTCTTTATACAGATGTAAAGGGACAAGTGTATCTAGATGATAATAAGAATGCCAAAGCCGATAAAGAAGAAAAAGGACTATCCGACATCGAAGTGCGCTTATATAAGATTAAAGAAGGCAAGCCAGAAAAAGAAGCTGCCTATCATACCCTGACAAACATCAAGGGAGAGTATGTCCTAAAGGAAGTAGAACTAGGTAACTATAAGATCGAATATAAAAGTGTCGATAGCGAAAAGAACCTAAAAGACTATACGATCATCCAAGAGAAAAAAGATGAGAAAGAACCAGTAAATAAAAAAGCAGAACCAAAACTAGTGGAGAAGAACAAGGAATACCGTATCGAGCAAGAAGATGTAGAACTCAAAGAAGGCAGTAAACTAGAACTAGCTTTATTTAGAGTAGAAGCGTTTGAAGAAGGAAAAGAAACAAGACAAAAACAAGAAGTAAATAAGGAAGCTTCTAAAGCCGATAACCCGGTGAAGCAGGAAACGCGAAAGCAAAAAGAGACCGCGAATAAGAAAACAGAAACGAATACAACGAAGAAAGCAGAAGTCAAGCAATCAGAGAAACAAGAAGAAAAAACAATTCGTCATAAAATCACTAAAATAGAACCACTAATGACTACAGCG
Organism: Longicatena caecimuris; assembly: GCF_004341945.1. Lineage (GTDB taxonomy): Bacteria > Bacillota_I > Bacilli_A > Erysipelotrichales > Erysipelotrichaceae > Longicatena > Longicatena caecimuris. The sequence goes on along the minus strand of NZ_SMBP01000019.1, from coordinate 63,584 downwards.
CAGTTAAACAAACTAAACAGTACAAAAGTAGGAGCAGCTAATGCACAGGATAGTGATTTCATAAAAGCTTTGTATGCAGTTTTAGATAGCGAAGACTGGGCATTCAATGCGTATTATGTAGGACAAAATGATAAATATCATGTAGAGAAGACAAATGATTTCTCATTGAAATACCAGATAGAATTTCACAATAATCGTGATATAGAAAAAGGTAGTGTTGAAATACGTATACCTGCTACATTGTCTAACGATAGGGATCACAAAGGAATCCTACCTACCAACATCGCAATACCACAGGGAACCTTAGATGCTCCTGTAGAAAACAGAATCACACCATTCAATTATTATCTGGATGAAGATACCAATGAGCTTGTGTTCTTTAACTATAAAAAGATCACATCAGGTTCCAATGTGGCATTTCAGGTATTGTATAAGAATCTACAAATCATGGAATTCGTAGATGATAGTACATGGAGCTTAAAACCAACCGCCACTGTGCAATTTAAAGATCAAAAAGAAGAAAAGACAACGACTCCTTTAACGGGACATATTGATTCACAAGTTAAGCTATCCAAGGTCACAAAGATGCCGTATACCTTAGGGGCTAAAAGCTATTACCCAGGTATTTATACCGAGAAACAGTTGGCTAGCATCGTAACGAGCCTGCCACAAGAGTACAAAGGAGATAACTTTACCAAGTATAAATATGTAGCTTGGCAAGTGCAGATCACAGGAAGTGCAACCCAGCCATGGGAATTATACCTAAAAGATATATCAAATCTTGAGGGCAAAGTAGTTGGCTTCAATCGAAGCTACAACAAGATAAATTATCGTGGAGATAGTGCTTATTATAAAATCTCCGATATGAACAAAGATAAGCTAATACACTATGATAATCAATATGGGTATATCCTAGTAGTCGTTGCTTATCCTGCTGATAAGATCCAACCGAATACCTTGATTGAAAATACAGTTGAAGTCGTATTACATCCATATGATATAGTAGATGAGGATCAAAAGCTAACAAGTAAAGCAAATTGGGTATATCGTGATTATGCATGGAATTACAAAGGCGATATCATCGGTGTTGATAAGAATGGTGGAGGCACGTATAAGAGCTTTTTGGAAGCCTATAAAGCCGCAAGAAAACAAAACACCGATATTGGTGACATTCCATTTCACGTAAACAGTTCAACACGTGGCTATAAGCTCACCCATCATGCATCCAATGAAGATGGTAAATTAGGTGAACGTATCGAAGGAGCCAGCTATAAGATGACGACCGTCGATGATTTTCTCTATGCCTATCCAAATACCGGTTCAACAGACAGTTACAAGATCTTAGATGGAGATGATTACTACTATAGTCAGGTAAGCATCAAGCAAAACGATACCGGATATGATCCTTGGGAAGACAGCGAGGCAAAACCGGAAGAATCAAAGGATACCATCGTTTATGCAATGTTCAAAGGCAGCACAGTATGGGAAGAAGTCAAGGTTATCCCATGGAATGCTAGCGGAACGATGTCTTATACCTTTACAGAAGAACAGATCAATAGAAAACCATGGAGGGTAAAGGTAGAACATGAATCTGTTAATTACCTTTCCACATGTTCAATCGACCTAAAAGTACGTATCCAGCATGATTCGCCGGCCTTTCAAGAGCTGGTAAAAGATGAGGATAATGAGCAGATGCTCACCTTAGAAAATATTGCCGGTGTCATGGGACAAAGCTTACAAGATGGCAAGGAGGAAGGCTATTTTCACGATGCTACGATAGGTTTTAACTATGCCGAACCAGAATTAAAGGAATTGAGCGAAGCGTTGTATGGTACTCTACCGATTCGTGATAATGCATTTGCTTATCTGACCTCGGTACAGAAAAATGCAGCATCTTATAAATATGGAACGAGCTGGAATGATGCAGGTACCGGAAGGGTACATCTGAAATACGATATCATGGCATATGATGGCTATGAACTATATGGTTCAGAAGCTATTGATTATCTAAAGGCAAATCTGGTCCGCTCACCGGGAAGAAAAGATGTCGTTTTTTATGATCTGTTGCCATATGGCGTAAAGTATGATCCTAGCGTAGAGATCATTGCAGGACGTGTAAAGACAACAAATGCTATGACATGGATGTATGAAAAGAGCTGGGATACCAGTCAGGTCAAGGTCAGTGTCGATTCTAAGGAAGATATCATAACGAATTATCGTGGAACGGGAAGAATGATGGTCAAGTTCCATATCCATTATGATGGTGCAGATCCAGCAGGCTTTTATGATTCCATGTGGGCAGAAAGCTGGGGCATCAGCTTTGGTGCGTACTATGAATGGAAGGATATCGACATCAGCAATGCGGCAACGAATATTTCTGCGTTCATGCCAGAAAAAGAGGATAATGAGCCATTGTTAGGAACAGATGATCAGGTCATGTTGGATAATGGAAGCGATTATCCTGATACCTTATCAAAAGATGAATACAAGGTTTTGGGAGAGGATATTGATGGGGATGGTATAACGGATGAAAGAACGGTATTGTATGCCAACACCAGCGTCAATGATGATATGGCAATAGCCAATAGTGATACTATCGAGAAACTGGTAAAAGCAGATAATGACCGCTTCGGGGTCTTCTCAGAAAGTGCCATCGTAGCACCAAAAGAAGGCTATACCTATGAAATAACGGTAAGGAATGCACAGGATACCTTAAAGAATATCGTTGTATATGATCTGTTGGAGGATGCTCCAAAACATCGCTCACAACAGGAGAAGGATAAGCACTTTGAAGATAACTGGTGGTATGGAACCTTTGATGGCATCATCACGACAGGCTTAGAGAAAGCAGGGATAAAGCCTGTGATCTATTACAATGCAGATAGAGATGCAAGAATATCAACAGGGGAAGAGCTTCCAAGTTCTATCTTGACGCAAAAGAATGGCTGGTATACAGAAGAAGAGTGGTTGAAAGATCATAAATTTGCGGATGTCAAGGCAGTCGCAGTAGACCTAAGCAAGAAGATGAATGGTGATGATTTTGAAATCGTAGATATGGGCTCTGTGAGCTTTCGGATACATATGATCTCACCAAATGAGGATGAATCCAAGGTAGATGCTGACCACAGCAATACAGCCAATAAGAATGACACGGCTGTTTATGCTTATAACAATTCTGCCTATTATTCAGAAAAAGTAGGAACCAGTACGAAGCATACGGTCATCGGGAATTCTGTACAGGTATCACAACATGAATTAGAAAAAGTAGAGATCGTAAAAGTATTTGGCGGTAATGTACCAAAAGAAAAGCAGAACAGTGAGTTCCGCTTTATCGCAAGCTATAATGGTTCTACCTATGCCACACAAGAATATCAATTATTTAAGAAGATAGATGGAAATTGGGAACGCCAAGGAACCAATCGTGTCTATGCGACGGAAGCAGATGGCAGCTTCTATCTGCATGCGGATGAAAAAGCGGTATTCGATGTCAAGGATAAGAATCTGTTGACGGTAGAGGAAGAAGAAAATCCATTCTGGAAAGTAGAAATAGAAACTAAGGAACAGGATGAGATCCAGATAAGGACATATAAGAATACGTATCGTCCGGTATTATATGCGCAAAAGAAGCTGGAAAACGATCCTAAGGATAAGGAAGCAGAAGTCAAGAAAGAAAGCTTCATCTTCCAAGCATTTGCAGATGGAGAACCAATGGCAAATGCTGAATACTGGCTCGTGGATAGCGTGCGTACGGATGGTGGTATCCCTAAGAAGTTGAATCAGAATGTCTTGAAGACGGATGAAGATGGTAAATTTACGATCAAGGCAGGAGAGATCGTAGCTTTGTTCCCGGGTGTTGCAGGAACAGCATATGAGATCAAAGAAACACAAAAAGGCGATGATTGGTTTACGGATGCAGGAAAAGATAGCGTAACAGGAACGATGGTAAATGATGGCAATTCTGTAAGCATCACAAACTATTACAAATGGAAAGATCTATATCTGAAGAAAGAACTTACCCATCAGAAAGCTGAAGACTGTACCCAAGCATTTACTTTCCAGGTATTCACAAAGGATACACCATTTGCAAATGCAGAATGGGTCATCCTAAAGGAAGATGGAACAGAAAGTGATGTGCATGGCACAATGGATGATGAAGGTAAATTCAGCATTGCATTATCAGGTAAGACCGTAAAGATCAAAGGCTTTGAGGCAGGCACATCCTTCAAGATCGTAGAGATCGATGATACGAGTGATAACTATAAAGCGATCCAAGGGACGGTAGAAGGAACGATGCCGCTGTATGCCTTAAAGAGCGATGCAACGATCATCAATGACTATATCCTAAGACCGATCCGTGTTACTAAGATGGTCAGCTATGATGCGACTGATATGACAGAAGAAAAATTGAATGCGATCAACGATAAAGAATTTACCATGACCATCAAGGTAAACGGTGCAATATATGCGAATAAGGAGTACACGATACAACGTAGCGGAGAACCAGATACTACCACTACAACAACGGATATCGGTACCTTTACCATCAAGAATGGACAAACGATCATCTTCCATGATGTGGGACCAGCAGGTACCAACTATGAGATAATAGAAACACCAGATGTCAATTATCCACAGATCTTCCCGGCAAATGGGGAATCATCGACAGGTACGATCGATAAAGAAGGTTCCAAGGTAACCTTTGTGAATGGAACAGAAAACACATTGCTGATCGGAAAAGAATATGTCGTAGGTGATGGGGATGTCAATAAAATAGGAGAGCAGTATCTTGAAACGATCAAGAATGATCCTACCATTCGAGGAAAAGAAAAAGTAACCTTGAAACTAGAAGTACAAGATGCAAATGGTGATTGGAAGATCTGGCCTTCTAAAGCCCAAAATGTGCAAGTAACCGATGCACTAACCAACACGATAGAAACGATCACTTGGAATGCCAATAGTACCTTGACGATAGAACCATGGAAACAGGTCGTCATTCCTACATTAACAGCTGGTGACAGCTATCGTTTGAGCGAAAGTACAAATGACCAATACAAGCTGTATAAAGATGGAGCAAGCTTTATCGAGATCATCCAAAAAGAACCGGTAAACGATGGTGCAATACAAGATACGATAGAGAACAAGCCATTAGCGATCATCAAGAATCAGATCATAGGTAAACAACAGAAGTCCATCATCCAAAAGAAGATGAGGCTAGGCTCTGAGGAAATACCTACAGGTTCGCAATTGGTCTTCCGTGTAGAAAGCTATGATGGAACGGTATGGAATCCGGCAAATGAAGTTTCTTATATCTTAGGGGATGATAACGATTGGATAAACAATCGCATTCAGAAAACAAAAGCTGATGGAAAGATAACGGTAGAGAAAACAGCAAAGGGTTATCCAATTCTCTATTTCACAGAGCATGATGTTAAGATCAATCCAAGCAATCCAATGAAAGATAGCTATCGTATCGTAGAAATCTTAGAAGAAAGTGAAGATACATGGGGCATCCTATCCGGATATCTGCAGCTAGCTGATAGCTATAATGGCAGCTTGGCTATCGAAGATGCGAATACTTTCGTCAATAGCAATCGTACGACACCAATTGAAATAGCGAAAGCACTTAATGTAGACAGTGAACAGGAATTCACCTTCGAGCTAAGACAGGTCACACGTTCCAAACAAGAAGTGATCACAAGCTTAGAGGATATCCTAGAAAGCAGAAAAGGAACTAACATCAACTATGTGATCTATGATGTAACCACAAATAAACAAATAGCAACAGGAAATACAGGAACGACAGGTGAGATCAAGATCAAAGGCAATCAATACGCAAGATTAGATCTACCAGATGATACTGCATGGACAGTAAGTGAGAAACAAGATACACCATATATCTTAACCGACCTATCAGGAACAAACGATAAGACATTGCAGTTAACGAAGAACATGATGCTGATACAGGCAAAAGCACCGATCATACTGGCAGACCTATCTGTAGAAACAAATGAAGAATATCTCAAAGAAGACAGTAAGGTAGATAAATCCAAATTCACTGTAAATGCGATCTATTCAGATGGAAGGGTAGTACGATTATCGGATGATGATTATGAGATAAATATAGATACAGTACCTAAGAATGTGAGAACATTTGATTTAACATTCACCTATACCGATGATCAAACAGGAGAATCTATTAAGAAAGTAAAATCTTTAAAAACAATAGGAACGATAACATTAACAAAAGAAATGGTAACTACTGGTGTAATAGATGCCAATACAGGAGAACCTGTAGTATTGAATACTGGCGATGTAGAAATACCAGAAGTTATAATGTATGAAGGCAATCCGCGTGTTATAACATCAATAGGTGAACTTGCATTTTATGGCAATGAAAATATTACAAGTATAAAAATGCCGGATACGATAATAAGCATAGAAAGAGCTGCATTCGAAAAGTGTAGTAAAATTACGGGAGAATTGAGAATACCAAACTCAGTAACAAGCATTGGAAAATCTGCATTCCAAGAATGTAAAGGATTCACAGGATCATTAATAATTCCAGACACAGTAACAAGCATAGGAGAATATGCATTCTATGGTTGCAAAGGCTTTACAGGAAATTTAATAATCCCAGACTCAGTAACAAGCATAGAAAATGGTGCATTCTCTAATTGTAGTGGATTTAACGGAACATTAACAATATCAAAATCAATAACTAGCATAAAAAGTTATGTATTCTCTAATTGTAGCAATTTATCAAGTTCATTAATAATTCCAGACAAAGTAACAAGTATAGAGAATTATGCATTCTATGATTGTAATGGTTTAACTGGTAAATTAATTATTCCCAAATCCGTAACAAGCATAGGAGATGATGCATTCTCTTATTGTAGTGGCTTCACTGGAGATTTAGTAATACCAGATTCTGTAACAAGCATAGGGGAATATGCTTTCATAGGTTGTAATGGCTTTACAGGTTCATTGACAATTGGAAATTCCATAACAAGCATAGAAGATTCTACATTCTATGGATGTAATGGCTTCACAGGAGATTTAATAATCCCAGACTCCGTGACAAGCATAGAAGAATATGCATTCTATGGTTGTAACGGATTCAAAGGCTCATTAATAATCCCAGATACCGTAACAAGCATAGGGTATTTATCATTCTATGGATGTAATGGTTTCACTGGCTCATTAATTATTCCAAAATCCGTAACAAGTATAGGAAATGCTGCATTCCAAGGTTGCACTAATCTTGAAAAAATCATTTTTACAGGTAATACAGATCCAAGTACTATGCGTAATTACCCTTGGAACTTTGATCCAGGTAAAATCGAATGGCAATCATCACAGGAAGGGGCATGATATTATGAAATATATAAAACGAATCAGCGTACTATTGCTTGCTGCTTTCTGTATGGTCGCAGGTACGCAAGCTATACAGGCAGAGGAAACAACGAGAGTGACCTTTACCAATGAAGAGAATAAGACTCCTGACCTCTTTATCACCAAGCATGTAGAAAGTGCTGATGATCGCTATGAGGTACCAAAGGATGTGGCTTTCAAATTCGTATTAAAGTTAAATGGAAAGCTTGCCAATAAGGAACAATACCGTGTGTTCAATGAAAACGGAGATGAGGTATACAATCATCAGGATGGTACGATATCTTCAGAAACAACCAATAAGATACCTTTCATGACCGATCGTAATGGAAACTTTACCTTATATGGGGGATATACTGCAAAATTTGAGTATGTTGGTAATGGGGTATCCTATGAGATCTTGGAGCTGCCGCAAGAAAACTTTCAACAGGTTTCTCCGGCAGCGGGGACCTCTGCGGTTGGTACGATCCAGCCGGATGGTGCCAGAGTCGAATTTGTGAATCTGTATATGCCATATATCGAGCAGAAGACAACGGATCTGATCGTGACAAAGCATATCTCCTTTCCACAAGGTTATATATATGATGGAGAAGATAGCTTTCACTTTACCTTGAAGCTGGAAGGGAAAGCATATGCGGATGAGGCATATACGATCAAGGATAGCGATACTGGCGAAGAAGTAAAAGAAGCAAGGACCGATGAAAACGGCAGATTTACCTTAAAAGGCGGACAGAGTGCTGTCTTTAAGGAAGTCAAGGCAGATGTGGACTATGAGGTCGTTGAGGAAAACGCAGAAGGTTGGCGAGTATTGGGTGATGTAAAACAAAGCGGAGCGACACAGGCACCGGTAACAGCAGTGCAATATACCAATGCGATTGCTTCCTTTGGGGTCAATAAGACATTGAGCGATAAGAACACATCGGATGAAACATTTACGTTCTTATTAACAGATCATACAAAAAAGGCATGGAGCAATGCGAAATATGTACTGTATGATAGTGTGAGTGGAAAACGTGTAGATGATGCAACCTATACAACAGATGAGAATGGACATTTCACCTTGAAAGCGAATCAGAGTGCTATGTTCTTAGGTATAGAACCAGGAACGATATACAATGTACAGGAAATAGTAAAACCAGGCTATATCCAAAAGACACCGGTAAGCAATGAAGGCTATGAGAACAAGGTCGTAGGCGATAATGTGGAAATACTGCCATTTGTGAATGAAGAGATGAAAGAAGAAGGAACGTTATCCGTTACGAAGCTGATTGAGAATACAACAGGTGAGATACCGATGGATGATATCAAGTTCACCTTTGTGTTGAGCAGAAAGAATGGGGACGTTTATGAAGCTGTCAAGAATGCGAACTATGTCATTCCAACAGGTGATGCAGAGAGTACATATAAGACAAATGAAGCGGGTGAATTTCAGGTAAAAGGAAATCAGACCGCGCTATTCAGGGAGCTGAAACAAAAAGAAACTTATAAGGTAGAAGAGAAACAGACGAATGTGGAATATAAGATTCTTACCAATGTACAAGAAGAAAAGCTTGATAAGAAGATACAATTCTCATTTACCAATGCTTATACACCAAAAGAAATTGCGATTTATCTAAAGAAAATGAATCGTGATAAGGAAGCCTTAGAAGGAGCAGAGTTTACTTTGTATAGCGATGCAGAGATGAAAAATGCGATCGCAAGCTATACAAGCGGAAAAGCAGAAGGCTTGTTGATTAAAAAGCTGCGAGCAGGTACCTATTATCTGAAAGAAACGAAGTCACCAAAAGGCTATAAGCTGCTGGAAGAAAGCATCAAGATCGAGATCACAAGAGAAGAAGGAACAGGAAAGCTGCTTGTGAAGGTCAATGGGAAAGCAGCAGAGCAGAGTGAAGATGAGCAGATATATGTCATCACGAAGGAAGTAGGCGAAAGTGATGAAGTGCATATGATCGTGTACAATGATAAGAACTTCTGGATACCAATCACAGGAGGAACAGGGATTGCACTATTCATTGGAATTGCAATCATTGGCTGTGCAGGAGTATTGTTCGTGCTTAAGAAAAGGATGAGGAAAACGCATATCTAACATTTTATTTCATGTAAGTTAAAGGAACTTGGAGTTTCATTGGTGTGATAAAGATCACTCCAAAGTAATGAGATTCCAAGTTTTTTCATACACCTAAGAATATGCATATTAACAGACAAAAAAATACGTTATAATGGTATTTAATCTTAATAATGCTTAATTTATACAATAAAATGGAAAAGATGGTGAGAAAATGGCAGCAAATGAAAATCTTAAAAATTTTTATATTCTATTATTAGATTTAAAAGAACCTAAACAGATTGCATACTTTATCCAACATTTAAAGGTATCCACAAAGACGATCTACAATTATTTAAAGGAGCTGGAATATGAGCTTCGTCCATTTGATCTTCATGTCGAAAAGCGAAGAGGTGAGGGGTATTTGCTAGTTGGTGCTGAGGATGAGCGAGATGTGTTTCGGCGTTATCTTGAAGAAACATATTTAACACAGGACTTCACTGACTTTCGCAGAAAAGAGTTATTAGAAAATCTTTTGATGAAAGATGAAACGGTATCTGTTCGCAAGCTGGTAGAGAAATATGATGTTGCGAAAAGCAGTATCGTCAATGATTTAGAATATGTAGATAAGGTATTGCAAAAGAATGAATTATTCTTAGTAAGAGATAAGAGTGGTACATATGTGAGCGGAAAGGAACAGCACATTCGCAGTGCAAAGCGTAACTATGTTTTTGAAAAGTTTAAAGAGAAGTTGTCTGCTAAGGAAAGCTATGATTTAAAAACATGCAAAGCAATTTTGGCAAATTATGTAGCGAAAAGATATATGGAAATTGCGGAAGAAATGATTACCTTTGTAAATGATAAACTTTCTTGTGAACTAATGGATGATATGTATTATTATCAGATTTTTATACAGTTTGCTATCTTTCTTGATCGTGTGGAAAAGGAACATCTTTTAATACAAACAACTTATCGTCCTGTTGTATCGGAACTACATCGGTTAAAAACTTATCCCGTGACATTAGAATTGGCACAATGGCTGAAGAATACCTATGGGATTGCTTTAAAAGATCAAGATGTACGTTGGCTGAATGCTCGGGTATCCGGTGTTTATCATGAAAATGATATACATAGTGTGAGTCGTAAGGCGGAAGAGATTAGAAGTCAGTTAAGTGAATTCATAGAAACGATTTCGGCGGTAGTAGGAGAAAATCTGAATGATGATGAGGAATTATTTAAAGGTTTACAGCAGCATGTTGTTCCTATGATGACACGCATTACGAATAAGATTAAGATTACCAATCCTTTTTTACCGCAAATAAAAGCACAATATCCGGCACTGTTTAGTGTATTGGTCTTAGCTGCTTCCACCTTTGAGAATTCTTTGAATATTCATCTTTCAGATGATGAAATTAGTTTTCTATTAATCCATGTACAGGCTGCTATCGAACGCTATAATCTTTCTAAGAAAATTGCCATTGTAATTCATTCAAGCGGTGCGAATGCGGATTTAGTAGAACATCGAGTGAAACGCAATCTGCCACGTTTTGATGTTGTCGAAACCTTTAATTTAGATGATTTAAAACTATCCTATCTTGATGATTTTGATTTTATCATATCCACGGTAGAGATTGCTTATGATAAAAAACCTGTTATTTTGATTTCGCCACTGGTGGACGAATATGATGTTCATAAAATTAATCAGATATGTGCCGATACAAGCAAGCACAAAGAAAGTGTTAAAAATCTATTGTTAGAAACGTTGGATAAAGAAACCCTACTTTTAAAACAAGATTATGAGGATAAAGACACGGTCTTGGAAAAAATTCATACGATTTTTATGCACAATGGTTATGTCAGTGAAGGTTTTTTGGCATCTATGAAAGAAAGAGAACGCATGGCACCTACGGAAATGGGAAATGGTTTAGCAATACCGCATGGGATTTCAAAGTATGTGAAAAAGGAAAAGATCCTCGTAATGACATTGAAAAAACCAATTGTATGGGATAAAGAGAAAGTAGACATCATTATTTGTCTGGCCTTTAATTTTGCGGATAAAGAACGTTCCAGAAAGTTGATTAGCAATATTTATCAGTTCATCAAATCCAAAGATACGATTCACCGCGTACGTGAATGTACAACAGAAAAGGCATTTTATGAAATTGTCAGAAGTCTTTAAATGGTCTTGCTACACCTTGTATTATCATTTAAGCTAACCGTTTGTTTTTTGTGTTTGTTAAATATAAGAAGCAGACGGTTTTTTATGTGTCCTAAGACTTACAAAAAACTATGAAGAGGATTGGCATATCGTAAAAAAGTTTCTCATGACATAATGTAGTTGTCAAAGGAGAGTGATGATATGAAGGATGAGGTGTTATTTCTAAAATCGCCATTGAAAGAAAAAATCTATGGAGGAAATCGCATCCAGAAAAAATTTGGCTTTTTAGAGGAGATGAATAAGAAAATTGGTGAATACTGGGCAATCAGTGCTCATGATAACGGTGTCAGTATCATTACCAATACGGCTTGCGAGGGGCAAAGCCTAAAAGAGGTTTATGAAAAGCATCGTGAATTATTTCATCACGATAAACGCGAACGGTTTCCTTTATTGGTAAAGATCAATGAGATTACCAGTCCGGTATCCGTACAGGTACATCCGGATGATGCATATGCGAAGGTACATGAGCATGACTTAGGGAAAGCTGAGTTTTGTTTATTTCTGGATGTGGATGATGGAACAAAATTAGTACGCGGACATCGTGCCAAAAGTCGTGGAGAGTTTCAAAAAATGGCACTGGAAAAGCGATGGGATGAGCTGCTCATACGTAAAGAGGTAAAAACAGGTGATTTTGTATATACACCGGCAGGTGTCGTACATGGCGTAGAAGGAAAGATGCTGATGGCAGAGGTCCAGCAAAGCAGTGATGTGACATATCGCATTTATGATTATGATAATGTAGATGTCAATGGAAAACCACGTGAATTGCATTTGGAAAAAGCCTTAGATGTTGTGACAATCCCACACGAAGAACCGATGGTAAAACCGCAAATTACAGAGCATGGACAAAATGAAATCCAACAGTATATCGACAATGCTTTCTTCCGCATTACGAAGTATGGCATACATGAAGCAGAGTGTATAGAAAATGAAACATATTCCTTATGCTTGGTACTAGATGGCAAAGGCACATTAACTACAGGAGAAGATACTTATGGTATCGGTGCAGGCATGAGCTTCATTATCACTTCGAATGCAAAACAGTATACGATCGATGGAAATCTTTCCTTATTGGTAAGTGAGCCAGGCATGGTGAAGGGGGAATAACGACATGTTTGATCAGCAGTTAACGTTTGTCAAGAAACAGTTTCAAACCAAAATGGAAGCAATTGATTTCTTGATTCAAAAAGCGATAGAAAGTAAGAAAGTGATAGGAGGTGAAGCATATAAACAATCGGTTTGTCAACGGGAAGAGGAATTCTCTACCGCAGTTGGTTATGATATCGCGATTCCGCATGGCTCCAGTCAAGATGTACAAGAATCCTTTGTCGCAGTCGCTACCTTAGAAGCTCCGCTGCATTGGGGTGATGAGCTGGTGAAGATGATCTTTCTGATTGGGGTTCCAGAGAATAAGCGAACAAAAGAGCATTTGCAAATATTAGCTTGGTTAAGCAGAAATCTAATGCATCAGGAGTTTCGTGAAGATATTCTGCATGCAGAAAATGAACAACAGTTATTCAACTGTTTGAAAAAACTGGAAACAGAGAAAGGAGATTAGCTATGAAGATTGTTGGCATTACCGCTTGTCCAACAGGCATTGCGCATACATATATGGCGCAAGAGGCATTAGAAGAAGCAGGTCGTAAAAGGGGACATGAAATTAAATTAGAAACGCAAGGTGCGATGGGTGCTGAAAATGAAATCACTGAAGATGAAGTGGAAACGGCGGATGTTGTATTAATCGCGGTTGGTTGTGCTGTAGAAGGTATGGAACGTTTTGAAGACAAAATTGTTGTTGAGATTGATGTGGCGGATGCGATTAAAAATCCGCAGGCCGCAATCATGAAGTTAGAAGAAGCAGTAAAGTAAGCAACATAATAAAGAAAAGAGGAGAGTGAAACTATGAGTGTTGATTTTAAGAAAATTAAGAATTATCTGATGACAGGTATGTCTTACATGATTCCAATGACGGTTATCGGTGGTATCTTCTATGCCGGTTCTATTGCTTTTGGTGGTACAGCCGTGGCAGGTGAAGGTATGGTAATCAAAAACGAATTTCTATTGCATGTACAGGAAATCGGTGCAGCTGGTTTGTTTATGATGATTCCTGTATTAGCTGGATATATCGCTTATGCCATTGCGGGGAAACCAGGTTTAGCACCAGGATTGGTTGCCGGATATATTGCGAACACAGAAATTACAATTGGTGGTAATGCGGTAAAAACTGGTTTTTTAGGAGCATTGGTGTTAGGTTTTATGACTGGATATATCGTACGTTATATGAAGAAAATTCATTATCCGGACTTAATTAAAACGGTTGTACCAATTCTGATTATTCCGGTTGTGACATCTTTTATCGTATGTATCTTCTATATGTATATCTTAGCGAATCCAATCGGTATGGCAATGGGCGGTATCGAAAGCTTCTTAACTAGCTTATCCAGTGGCAGTAAAGTAGTGCTTGGCATCATCATGGGTATGATGGTTACAGTTGATATGGGCGGACCGGTAAATAAGACCGCTTGCTTGTTCTCCATCGGTATGATGGCAGAAGGTCATTATGAATTCTTTGGTATCTGTGCGGTTCCAATTTGTACTGCCCCATTAGGTATGGGTCTGGCAACTTTATTATCAAAGAATAAATATACACAGGAAGAACGTGATGCAGGTAAGGCTTCCTTGTTCATGGGATTGATTGGTATTTCTGAAGGGGCAATTCCATTGGCAGTTGCAGATCCGGCAAAAGTTATTCCATCCATTATGGCCGGTGGTGCTGTTGGCGGTGCTATTGCGGCAGTTACCGGTGTTAAGGATTATGCGCCACATGGCGGACCTATTGTATTACCGATCATTGATGAAAAAGTTTGGTTTGTCATTGCTATTATCGTCGGTACGATCGTGACAGCCTTACTGGCAAATGTATTAAAAAAGCCAATTGTTGAAAAAGCAGATAAGGAAGCTGCTTAGAACGATATGAAACACGCATTGATTATTGGTGCAGGAAGATTAGGCAAGGGTTTTATCGGGGAAACCCTTGCGAATGCAGAAGGATGGAAAACGACATTTATAGATATTGACGAAAACGTCATTGAGGCAATGAAAAATAAGGGGTATTACGATGTGTGTGTACATCGCGAAACACGCATTGATGAGCATCGCGTTCGTGGTTATGATGCTTATACATGGAAACAAAGTGGGGCAATGGAAAGTGTAATCGATGCCGATGTCATTTACTTTGTCATTTACCCAGAACAAATACCGCAGGCTGTATGCACTGTCTGTGAAGGGCTGTATCGTAGAAAACAGCAACAGCCTGATAAGAAGCTTTGTATGATCTTTATCACAAATAAAAATCATTTAATGAAAGATATTGAGCAGATGTTTTATGAACATTTGCCAGAAGAAACACATGCCTGGTTTCAGGAACAGGTTGTCTTACGCGATTCTATCGTGCGAAGAAGTACAGATGCCCAAAGCAATGCGGCCTTAAATATTCGTACGACAGCGGTATTATCCTTACTGATCCAGCAACCCTTAAATGTTGATCTATCAGCGATTGAGTGGATGGAAACATGTGATCAATTAGAGCTATTAAAAGATGTAAAGGTGTTTGTGGTAAATGGTCCACATGCTGCCAGTGCTTTTCTGGGATATTATAAAGGCTATGAAACTATTAATGAAATTAGTAGTGATGAAGAAGGGGCAGCCTTTATTAAGGAAGTAGAAAAAGAGATAACAGAAGGTGTCTTACAGCATTATCCACTAACGAAAAAGCAGTTGTATAACTTAAGTCATTTCCCTGCGGCGAAAGGTGAAATGGTAGATTATATTTATCGTGTGGCGTATGATCCAATTCGCAAATTGACCAAAGGTGATCGTTTAGCCGGCAGTGCTGCTATGTGTTATGCGCATGGATTGCCTTATGACGCGATAGCCAAAGCGATGGCATATGGTTTTCTCTACGATGAGCCTAGAGATAAACAAGCAGTGGTATTACAAAAAAGCATTCATGAGGAAGGTATCTTACAGACGATTGTAAAACTTACTGGTTTTGCTAAAGAACATGAAGTCACCAAACGCATCTTATATTACTATGAACAATTGAAAAAAGCATAGATGAAGTGGCTCTTGTTATTCAAGAGTCATTTCGCTGTTAGAAAGGAGCGTAATTATGCGGGTAGTGAAAATTGTAGCAATGGATGTAAATCGTTATTTTGAAAACCTGAAAAAAGGGCTTTATGATGAGGTGAAGAAACATCAAAAGAATCTACGTTATGAGGATATTCAAGAAGGTTTCTGTTTTGAGGATTCCTATGGCACCTTATGTTGTCTGCGTAGATGTGATAATCAAAGTATTTTTCAAATGGAGAAGCAATATCCTGGTATGATACAAATACTCGTTCATAAAATTGAACCTTTCGATGAAAAGTATCGTGTTCTTTATGAAGAAAAAATCACCCATACAACTATTCGTAATAAGCTGGTTTATGCATGGCGAGCCAGAACATCACAGGCACGTTTTACCATGATGGAGGCATTAACAACCTTTATCGATAAAGCACAATAAAACACGCAGAACTTGCGTGTTAAATAAAATGTTAATGTTTCACAAGGCTTATACATGATTTGTATGCATAAAATCAGCAAATGCTTTTTGTAGATTATGCAGATTGAGGTAATCATAGAACTGTTCATGGGATAAATCTTTATGGTATTCATCTACGATATTGCTTACATAGTCGGCAAAGATATAAGGAATGCCACTTTGTGTTCTTATATAATGAATATGCCAGCTATCTTCGTTTGCTGTTACACTTACCGATGCTGTATCAACACCCATATCACCCCATATATCATCTGTGAAGATATCGGTGTAAAAGGGTATGTTATTTTGTTTTAAGGTTTCATGAAATGAAGCTAAATCTTGTACTGTCATGTTGTGTTCCTTCCTTTCTTGCTCATTATAATCGTACAATTAAAAAAGTACAAGTATTCTGTAAGAGGAAACGAAAAAGATGATGGGAAAGATAGAAATGGGGGTATACTATGTTGTGTATTTTGAGGTACGAAAAGTCTTGCTAGTAATAATTGTTAGCATGAATGTTAGATAGATTGTTAGCAAGATTAAAATAGTTCTTCTTTTCTTACAAAGATAATAAGCACAAAAAATTCACTTTTATTAGTTTTTAATATCGAATCATGATGTTTTATGTAAATAAAGTAGAAAAAATCAATTTATCATATAACTATAGTAAGCAAAACATGCTTTCTTGCTACTAATGATTGTTAGATAGATAGTTAGCAAGATGTTAGCAAGGATATTTATGATTGAGAGTAGAACCATTAAATTTTAAAGAGAATATGTGGATGATATAAAGTATGCAGTCATTGCATTTGCGAATGCTGATGGAGAAAAATTTATATAAGAATGATGACATTGTTACAGTAGGTGGTTTAATAGGTATGACCGTCTTATGTAATCAGCACTTCGCAAGTGTTTTTTAGCGCTTAAAGATCATAGAAAAAGGAATACTCAAAGAATAACAACAAAAGGAAAAAGATTAACTCCTGTGCAATACAGAAATCAATCCTTCGTAACTGCTTGATTTAGCCTATTTACTTTAAGTCCAAATAATTGAGTACACTTCAAAGTGACTACTTTTTACTATTTCGATAATCTTTTACCATACAAAAGACCTAGCACCTCTTCACACGTTTCCGCTGCGGATATCTGCTCTATAAATTCATTAGCACTGATGAGATGATACAAATCCTTTAAAAGTTTTTTCATGATTTCCTTCTGTTCAAAAGATACTGCCGTAAAGAAGATGACACGCACCATATCTTCTTTCCAAAGAATAGGTTCTTCTAACGTGATAAGAACAATGGCGGTATGATTTACAAAAGTATCAAGTCCATGGGGAATGGCAATACCATTGCCAATTTCTGTAGAAGATATCTTTTCACGATTTAAGACACTTTGATAGAAGTCCTCGGTTATGTATCCCTTTTTTCGTAAGATATCATTTGCTGTTTTTAAAATTTCTTCTTTTGATTTACATTTCTGTTTCACTAAGATCGTATCACTGCTAATGGCTTGCAACAGGGAATAAAAGCGTGATTCCTTGACATCACGTATCAGCTTATCGTAGGTCTGCTTAATTTTTTGAATATCATTGCTATCAGCTAATGGAGAAATGACGACAGAAGGTAAATCTGTTGATACTTCCATCGTTGAAATGATGAAATCAAAATCATGCAAGTATTTTTCTTTCAAATCTTGGATGTTGATTAATTCAATGACATCAAAGGTAGGCAGATTGATCTTAATCTGATTTTCAATCAATAAGGCATTCGCTAAGTTGCAGTTATACACAATGGCAATCTTTTTTGATAAGTTATGTCGTTCTAATGCTGCCTGAAAGTGAATGAGGATAAACCCGATTTCATCATCGGACAAGGTATACCCTAATTTCTTTTCCAGCACGCTGGAAGCAAGGGAAATGACACTGAACATGGCGGTAAACTGCTGCTTGATCTGAAGCAAAAAAGGATTGGTAATCTTAATGTTGTTTTTTAAGCGGGCAATCATAGGGACAAAATGATTAGATAAACCTGTCTTTAACAGCTCATCAGACATGAAGTCTACCGAGAAGATATCACCGATGGAAGTTATCAGTTCATTCACAATATCCTGTACGATAGGAGAATAGCCATCCTTAGCTTTTTGATCTTCATGATACACACCGGCAATCCTTGCATTCACCCAGCGAATATCTCGATCATTCATCGTGATGCCATGCGCATCTTTTAACCATTGGGTAATCTCCTCTGTGATAGGATAGGTCTTTAATATATGCAGTTCGGTAACAACCGGACGGGCTGGTGCTTCTGTAATCCCATAACCTTTGCGAATTCTTGAGATAAAGATCGCATAGGTGACAAAAATCTGATTATAGTAATTGGTATCCAGATGAAAATTTAATTTATCCTGTGCCATCTGAATCATCTGACGACTGATGTTTTGACTTTCTTCATCCACATAACGAGATAAGATTGCTTGACAAGTCTTGCGGTCAATGACTTTATCTTGTTGCGACAAGGCCATGAGTTCATTGAAAATAAACTTCCGCTTGGCACTGCGAATCCGCTGTTCCTTACCGATGATGCGGGTCCCGCTTTTATCACGTTGTAAATAAAGATCCTGTTGCGAAAGATGCTGTTCGATTTTCTCCAAATCTTTCACGATGGAAGTGGAACTGACACAATAGGCATCCGACAGACGACGCACCGACACACATTCATCTTTCATTAATAATTTTTCGAGAATTTTATGTTGACGATTTTTACTTGTGGGTGTTTCATCTAAATCCTGCTGTATCGCTTCACGTAGCTTTGCGCGCTCTTCCATACTGCCTTCTAAGCGTATGCCAACACCATGGCGTGAAATTAACGCTACCTGATGATTTCGCATATAGTAGCGTAAATCGTTGATATAATTGGAGATGGTTTTGCTGGATACCATGAGCTTTTCGGCATAGTAGCTGGTCTTATGGAAGTCTTCTTCTTCCAGCAGAAGATTAAGAAACAGCGTTAATTTCGATGATTTCATTGTGATTCTCCTTTCAGAATAAGGAATAGAGAAATCCCTAAGATATCATAAGATGAAATCTTGGAATCGGCTATTGCAAACTCTTTCCAGATGTTGTGGAAAAAAAGATACACGAACACGTGCAGTATCACTATCATAACATTTTTTTATGACATTTAAAGGGAGTTTTTGCATAAATACAGCATAATTTCTTGAAATCTTTCCCCTATAGGGGAAAGCATGGTGCCGGTAATTGCCGGTGTTTTTTTATTTCCGGAAGTTGTAGAAAAGAGTTGGTATTTCGCAAATAAATTTCCCCTTTTACAATAGGGGCGTAAGAAAGGAGCGCAAGACAATGAGCAAGGAAATTCTGAAACTGAAATCCGTGATGAAAGAGAAAGCATATGGCGGTACGCAGATTGCTGAATATTTGGGTTTAGCCCAAGATACCCATCAACGCATTGGTGAATATTGGATGATCAGTGCCCATGAACATGGAGAAAGCAGAATCTTACAAGAACCTTTTCAAGATATGCGTTTGAGCGAAGTGTATGAACAGCATCGTGAGTTGTTTGCTAATAGTAAACAGGAACACTTTCCCTTGTTAATCAAGATGAATGATGTATCATCCTCTCCATCCTTACAGGTACATCCCGATGATGCTTATGCTCAAGCCCATGAACATGCCACAGGAAAAAGTGAATTCTGTTTGTATCTGAAAACAGCACCAAACACACAACTCATCTATGGGCATACGGCCAAAACCAAAGAAGCCTTCTTGCAACGTATTGCCCAGGGTGAAATTGATGATTTGGTAATACGCAAACCAATTCATGATGGAGATGCTGCGTATATTCCTGCCGGTATCTTACATGGCTGTGAAGGGAAAATGCTTGTGTATGAGGTTCAACAAAATTCTGATATCACATATCGCATTTACGATTATGACAATACAGATGCTTTCGGAAATAAACGACCTCTGCAAATTGCTAAGGCGGCAGATGTTGTATGCATCCCTCATAAAGATGCCCCACTTACTCCTACAATACAAAAGGAAAAAGCCTTTACCTGTATTACGTATTGTGACAATGACATCTTCACCATTCGTCAATATCAAATACAGGAAGCAGTGGACATCGTAAATGAAAGCTATGCGTTGTTAACGATTCTTCAGGGTCAGGGATTACTTGAAACCAAGCAGGAAACACTGGATGTCAAAGCGGGAGATAATCTCATTGTCACATCACTTGCCAAGCGCTACACCTTGCAAGGGAGTATGCAAGTGATGGTTGCCATACCGAAGGAAAAGAGGTGAAACATGTGTTTACAAAGGAGATAGTAAACGTCAGTGATCAACAGTTTCAAGATAAAAGGGAAGTCATTTCTTATCTTGCGGACCTTGCGGATAAAGCGGGTAAGATTACCGATAAAAAAAGTTATGTTGAGGCTGTTTTGAAACGCGAAGAAGTAGTATCTACAGCCATTGGCTACAGCGTTGCCATACCGCATGGCGAAAGTGATGCGGTTAAGGATACCTTCGTGGCTTGTTTAAAGCTGAATCATCCTTTGCAATGGGATGAGGAACAGGTAAATTTGATCTTTATGATTGGAGTTCCATTAGCAAGCCGTAATGCAGAGCATTTGCGAATATTGGCAATGCTAAGTCGCCATTTGATCAAAGCGGATTTTCGCCAACAATTACAAGATGCGAAAACCAGTGAAGCATTTTATGACTGTATTTCCGTATTAGAAGAGGAATAAACGATAGGAGGAAAAAGAAATGAAAATCGTTGCCGTTGCCGCATGTACCACAGGTATTGCGCACACGTACATGGCACAGGAAGCCATTGAACAGGAATGTAAGAAAAGAGGTTATGACTACAAGGTAGAAACCCAAGGGGGCATGGGTATTGAAAATGAACTGGAGGAAGATGATATCGCCAGTGCAGATGCTGTCATTTTGGCAGTAGCCATCGGCATCGAAGGAGAAGAACGTTTTGAAGAAAAAGAAGAGGAAGGCAAGGTCATCACGATTGATCCTTCTGTAGTAATCAAAAATCCTGCTGAGATCATTGATCAGGCAGAAAAGCTCTAAAGAAGAGGAAAGAGAGGAAATCCTATGTTTAAAAATATTGGAAAAGATTTGGTAAAGGCGTTTAATACCGGTGTTTCATATTTTCTTCCAGCCGTTGTTATCGGTGGTGTCTTCTTAGCCATCGCCTTAGCAACCGGAGATGCCGGTGCCGAAGGTATGAAAGTCACCAATCCTTTCATGCAGAATTTGAATACGATTGGTTCTGCCGGTATGGCCATGATGATTCCTATGCTAGCTGGTTATATCGCTTATTCACTAGCTGGGAAACCGGGCTTAGCACCTGGTATGATTGCCGGTTATATCGCTAACAATCCCGTTGGTGAAAATAGTGTATCTACCGGTTTCTTAGGTGCGATGATCATGGGTATCTTTGTTGGTTATGTATGCAAATGGATCAAATCATGGAAGGTGAACACAACCATTAAAAGCATCATGCCAGTCTTGATCATTCCTATTCTATCAACACTGATTTGCTGTTTAGCTTATATGTATATCTTAGTTGGTCCATTAGGTGCTTTGATGAAAGCCTTGACCACGATGTTAAGCAATATGCAGGGCGGCAGCGCTATCCTGTTAGGAATCGTTATTGGATTGATGACAGCCTTTGATATGGGTGGACCGATTAATAAGACAGCTTCAGCATTTACCATGGCATTGATGGCAGAAGGTATTTATGGACCAAACGGTGCTTTTCGTGTTGCGGTTGCCATTCCTCCACTTGGACTAGCTTTATCAACATTCATTTCACGTAAAAAATATGATGATGCTGAAAAACAATTAGGTATTACCGCAGCCTTTATGGGATTGATTGGTATTACCGAAGGGGCAATTCCATTTGCTGTTAAGGATATCAAACATGTATTGCCAGCAATCTGTTTAGGTAGTGCGGTAGGTGCCGGCTTAGCAATGATGCATGCAATTGACTGTTATGTTCCTCATGGCGGTATGATCGTTGTAGCAGCTACCAGCAAGCCGCTGTTATACACCTTAGATATGGCAATCGGTGTCGTTGTGACAGCCATTGCATTGATGTTTATCAAACCGAATTTAGAGGATAAGAAAAAGAAAGCAGAAGCCAAAGCGGTAGAAACGAAATAGGGAAGTCTTATGGCAAATGCAGTCATTCTTGGTGCAGGTAGATTGGGGAAGGGGTTTCTTGGAGAAACCCTTGCCAATGCACCACGCTGGCATACAACATTTTTAGATAAAGATGCCGGTGTTATCCGAAAACTAAAAGAAACAGGCAGTTACCATGTGCAGGTCTATCGCAAGGAGTGCATAGAAGAACATGAGGTAAGCGGCTATGAGGCATATGAAACCCTGCTAGAGCCACAGGATTGCCATGCCATCGTATATGCCGATCTCTTGTTTCTTAGCATCTATCCCCAAGATTTTCCTGAGGCTATCGCATATGTAAAAGAAATCTTTAAGATGCGGGCAAAGACAAATCCCAATCAAAAGCTGAGCATGCTTTGTTTAACAAATAAAAACGGCATGATACCAATGATTCAGGATGCTTTTGTAAAAGATATGAATGAAGAGCTACTGTCTTGGTTTATGCATCAGGTCGTCATACGGGATACCATCATTCGCCGCAGTACCGATGCCGATGATCATCGTTCGCTAAACATTCGCTCAACAGCAGTCTTGTCCTTATTGATACAACCGCCATTAACGATTGATATCGCAGATATTGAGTGGTTAGAGTTATGTGATGATATCGCCATGTTAAAAGATATTAAAGTATTCCTTGTGAATGGTCCTCATGCGGCCAGTGCTTATCTTGGTTGGTATCGAGGTTATACGACCATTAATGAACTATTGGAAGATGAAGATGGGGCAGCCTTTATTCAGGAAGTTACCAAAGAAATACGTGCCGGTATCCTGCAACAGTATCCCATCAGTGAAGAGCAGTTGGATAAGTTAAGTGTCTTTCCGAAAGCAAAAGGAGATATGCCGGATACGGTTTATCGGGTAGGAAAAGATCCACTGCGTAAGCTTAGCTATGATGATCGCTTATGTGGCAGTGCCCGTATGTGTAAAGCGCATCACTTACCTTATGAACATATCGTACAAGCGATTGCGTATGGTTTGCTTTATGATGAAAAAACGGATGAAGCTGCTATGCAGATGCAGATGCTCATTCAAGAAAAAGGCATCATCGAAGCGGTTCATCAAATATGCGGTTTCTCTTATCAAGATGATTTGTTAAAGGAAATTTGTTCATGGTATGTACGTTTAAAAAATAAGTAATCCTTGCCTAAGAGCCAAGTGATGAGGAAAGATGAATATGAAAGTGAAAGTAAATGTCCATGTAAATGCGGCAGCTATCTATCGCATTTTATTAAAAGAGCTACAAAAGGATATCAAACAACAGGTGAAGCTTGCTAAACGTCCTGCCCAGCTGCATCAGGGCTATTCGTATACTCAAAAGCTAAAGTTTCATGATAAGGAATATCGCATTCCGGTAACAATAGAAGCACTACAGGAAGCACAATATTACAAGGTAAAGAGCCAATACCCTAAATATACACAGACAATTTCTTATCGCTTACAGCCATTGGATGAAAACTATACCTGTATCATCTATCAAGAAAAACTGCATGATGTGCATTTCGGTATTCGATTGCTAAGCTTTCTGAAAGGACATTTGTATCGCATGAAAATTGTTCAATATCTTCATCATTTAGAAGATGAGGCAAAGAAACAAAATGAAATTCATAGGAATCGAAAAGGAGAATAAAGATATGCTGATGAATATGCAAGCGCTGTTAACAATCGCACAAAAACATCATTTTGCGATTCCTGCCTTCAACATCGGCAGTCTGGAAATATTAAATGCTGTGAAGGAAGAAAGTGAAGCCTTACAAGCACCTGTGATTTATGAGATTCACCCTGATGAGCTTGCCTATTTGAAAGAACCTTTTATGAAAACGGTTCTGGAGGTTGCCCATACGACAAGTGTTCCCTGTGTCATCCATTTGGATCATGGCGCTAATCGTCAACAGATATTGCAAGCATTGCGTTGTGGTTTTACTTCCGTCATGATCGATGCATCCTCGTATCCTCTAGATGAAAACATCCGGCGAACAAAGGATATCTGTGAGCTTGTAAAGCCTCAGCATGTATCCGTGGAAGCTGAATTAGGAACGATAGGTGCGATTAGCAAGGAGCATGTCAGTGACATTCAATATAGTGATCCGGTAGCGGTGAAAACATTTGTGGATAAAACAGGTGTGGATACTTTAGCAGTTGCGATTGGTACTGCCCATGGCATTTACCCCACAAATTATAAACCAACGTTAAGGTTGGATGTATTAAAAGCCATTCGCGAACAGGTGAACATCCCTTTGGTATTACATGGAGGCAGCAGCAATCCGGATGAAGAGATAGCTCAGGCCGTCGCCTTAGGAATTTGTAAGATCAATATTTCCAGTGATGTAAAAACAGCATTCTTTACTGAAACAAAAAGATATTTAGCGCTTCATCCAGATGCATATGAGCCAAATGCGATATTTCCTTCGGCCATTCAGGCGGCGCGAAGTGTCATCGCTAATAAGATGCGTCTGTTAAACACCGTTGGGAAAGCATATTTATACAAATAAGCATATGCTTATCAAGCGTAACGGTGAAACATACAAAATAGGTAAAAAGAGGAGAAGAAAGATATGGAAAAGTTACCAATTAAAAAAGTAGTGGAAGGACTATTAAAATTACAAGATTCAGGAGATAGTGCAACGTTATTAGGCATAGGGCCAATGTCACCTAATTTATTACAGGCAAGTTTTGAAATCGCCAGAGATTATGATTTCCCTTTGATGTTCATTGCCAGTCGTAATCAGGTAGATGCCGATGCGTTAGGTGGCGGCTATGTGAATGGCTGGGATCAGAAACGCTTTAATGAAGATATTCGCAAGGTTGCGAATGAAGTAGGCTTTGATGGTTTGTACTATTTGTGTCGTGATCATGGTGGACCTTGGCAAAGAGATAATGAGCGTAATGCCCACCTGCCAGAAGAAGAAGCAATGAAATTAGCTCGTCAGTCTTACTTAGCTGATATTGAAAATGGTTTTGATTTATTGATGATCGACCCAACGAAGGACCCATTTGAAATTGGTAAAGTCATTCCTTTGGATGTGGTATTAAGTCGTACGGTTGATTTAATTGCCTATTGTGAAGAAGAACGTAAAAAACGCGGCTTACCGGAAATTGGCTATGAAGTTGGAACAGAGGAAACCAATGGTGGTTTAACTTCGACAGAGAAGTATCATGAATTTATCGAAAAGCTGGAAAAAGAATTAACTGCCAAAGGATTACCAATGCCTACTTTCATCGTTGGTCAGACAGGTACGTTAACAAGAAAAACAGAACAGGTAGGAACCTATAATTTCCATAACGCCTATGACCTAGCACAGATGGCGAAACAATATGGTGTAGGACTTAAGGAACATAATGCGGATTATTTGGATGATGTGACCTTACTGGAACATATTCCGGCAAATGTAACTGCCAGCAATGTAGCACCACAGTATGGTACAGAAGAAACCCGTGCTTACTTAAAGCTGTGTGATGTGGAAAAAATCTTAAAAGAGGAAGGTTTGCTTGATGAAACTTCGGATTTAAGAAATACCTTGTTGGTAAAAGCAATCAAAACAGAACGCTGGAGAAAATGGATGATGGGAGAACAGCGTAATCTACAGGTAGAGGATATCTTAAAAGATGAAGCATTATCCTTAGAAATTCTTGATATCTCCGGTCATTATGCATTCAATGATGAAGATGTAAAAAAAGAATTACAGAAGCTTTATGCGAATTTGGCAAAATTCCATATTGATGGACAGCGCTTTGTTGTTGATCACATCAAACGTCCTTTACAGCAGTATGCCGAATGCTACAACCTAAAGGGAGTTACCAGCCGTATTCGTAAAGCCATTGAAAAATAATCTTAGGAGCTGGAAGCATCTTTCAGCTCTTCCTTTATAAACAGGTGTATCATGAGGAAGTACATGTATAACAACATGACAACAAGAAAGAAGGTAAGTTATGGATAAACAGGAATTAGTAGAACATGCCAGACAAATACGTAAGCATATTTTAAAACAGGTCTATACGGCACAAAGCGGACATCCGGGTGGAAGTCTAAGTGCAACAGATCTTGTGACGGCATTATATTTTCAAGAGATGGATATCACAGAAGCGAATGTAAATAGCATCGATCGTGACCGTTTCGTTTTAAGTAAAGGACATGCATCTCCTTTGTTATATGCGGTATTGTGTGAAAAAGGACTTCTTGATGAACGTGAATTATTGACATTTCGCAAGATAAACTCACGATTACAAGGACATCCCAACATGAAATATGTTGCCGGTGTTGATATGTCAACTGGCTCATTAGGTCAAGGAATCTCTGCAGCTGTTGGCATGGCACTGGGCAATAAGCTTGCCCAAAACCATCATCGTGTCTATGCGTTATTGGGCGATGGAGAATGTCAGGAAGGTGAAGTTTGGGAGGCTGCCATGGCAGCTGCACAGTATCAGCTGGATAATTTATGTGTCATTGTTGATCATAACCGTTTGCAGATTGATGGTGAGGTGGCAAAGGTTATGAATGTTGATTCTTTAGAAGAAAAATTTAGGGCATTTCATTTCCATGTGTTGACGGTAGATGGTCATGCAATGGATGAAATTTTATCGGCTTTATCAAAAGCCAGAGAAAATAAGGGAAGACCAACAGCCATCATTGCCAATACCGTGAAAGGAAAAGGCGTGTCCTTCATGGAAAATCAAGCAGGCTGGCATGGAACAGCCCCCAATAAAGAACAGTATGAACAAGCAATAAAGGAATTAGGAGGTGAGGCATAATGGCAAAGTGTGCAACAAGAGAGGCCTATGGAAAAGCGTTGGCACAGCTCATACAAGAGAATGAGCGAGTTGTTGTTTTAGATGCGGATCTGGCAGGAAGTACCAAAACAAGCGAAGCGAAAAAGGTTTGTCCACAGCGTCATTTTGATGTTGGTATTGCGGAAGGAAATATGATGGGCATTGCGGCAGGTTTAGCGGCAAGCAAGTATATCGTCTTTGCGTCCAGCTTTGCGATGTTTGCGGCAGGAAGAGCCTTTGAACAAATTCGTAACAGCATTGGTTATCCTCATCTAAATGTGAAGATTTGCGCTACCCATGCAGGTCTAAGTGTAGGGGAAGATGGTGCTAGTCATCAGTGTAATGAAGATCTGGCATTAATGCGTGTGATTCCGGGAATGACAGTGATTCAGCCTTGTGATGAAGAGGAAACTAAACAGGCCATTCGAGCAGTAGCTAACATAGATGGACCTTGTTATGTACGTCTTGGCAGAGGCAAAGTAGAGAGTGTATATGATGTATCTTATACATTTGAAATTGGGAAAGGCAATGTTTTACGTAAGGGGAAAAAGGTTGCCTTAGTGGCGAGTGGTATGATGGTACAAGAAGCTTTAAAAGCAGCTGCTATGTTGGAGGAAGCCCCTACTGTGGTAAACATTTCAACCATAAAACCATTAGATACCGCCTTAATAAAAGAATTGGCAAAAACCCATGATACGATCATCACTTGTGAAGAGCATAGTGTGATTGGCGGTTTAGGAAGTGCAGTATCGGATGTTGTGGCAAGCAGTGCGGATGCCTGTGTTGTAAAACATATCGGTGTACAGGATACCTTTGGAGAAAGTGGCGATGCACAAGCTTTATTTGAAAAGTATGGCATCAACGCAAAGGCAATTGTCAAAGCGGTACAGGATAGATAGAGCATAGGAATATTAGAGAACATAAGCTGTGTGAAATGTAATACGGCTTGTGTTTCCGTTATTGTTCATAAGATTAAAAAATTATTAAGTGAAGAAAATTAGCAAAAGGATACACATAAAAAGGCTGTTTATTGATGTGAACAGCCTTTTACTGGTTGGTGATTCTATTATGCTTGAAATGGTTTAATGCTAGTAATAAGGTGATGATTTGCCAATTCCTCGGCAATCATCTTTTTCATATTCTTTCCTACCTGTATCGCATAGCTTTCAAGCAAGCCATCATAAATAATTTTATTGCGCCATGGCAATAAGGTAATTTGCACCGGATAAGGAAGTTGTTCATTCGGAATCACCTCGTCAATATTCGTAGTTAAACCTAAGATGGCATAAAAATTGTCATCTTGCATAGATATAACAGTATAATCTGCTTCATATTTTATAATGATACCCATGCCTTTTACCGCATATTTAAAGTCTTTGATCAAAGCGAGTTTTTCCTCATCGAATTGAAAAGGATTCTTTTTTATAAAATCATCAATGATGTTTCGATGCTCAAATAAGAAATTACGAATTTTTGTCATTTTTTCCGGTTCTAGATGGCTGCGGTGATAGATTTTTTTCAATCCTTTCACGATTTTATATTTCTTATTTGTATATTCTAACAAGGCTAAATAAATATCATAGAATAATGCTGTGTCATTTTCATCAAGTGAGGCATTCCCTTGCATACTTTGTTGACTTTGTTCATTAATATAGTCCATGTATTCCATCGGTGTACAGCCAAATAGTGCAGCACTAGGGGTGTTGAAATAAGCATCTAAAACCGCTTCTGAAAGTGATGCAAGCATATCGTCATCAATTGATAGATCATCAAACCATTGTATGAGGTTGGCTGGGTCTTTACAGGTATGTACAGCAAAGAAAAAATCTGCCCAAAATCCATTTTCTATATAGGTGAATGTCGATTCTGATAATATTTTATATAGCGTATTGATTGCTGGATGATTTGTATTTACACCGGTTGTGCCAATCGCAAGCAGCTCATCTTTTTTTCGATCACATACGCAATAAACATGGCTGTTTTGTATATCAATGACTTGATCTATGTAATCAAAAATCTCCTCGTTCACAAGTAACATGCTTCCATCCTGTCTTGAATATAAGGAAAAATAAGGATGTAAGTATAAAGCAGTAAGATAATACTCTTCAATAGAAGGAATCGCTATCGCATATTTTTCGCATAACATGTCAAATTCTGTTAATGTTAAAATGCCATAACAACGTAAGATACCAATCATGAGGTGATTGAGCGTATCTTTTTTTCGAAAGTCTTCTTCCGTATATTTCTGCTCAGTTGCTTTCACAGCTGCTTGGATTTCATTAGGTACCAACAATTCATTAAAATTATAGATGACAAGAAACTTATGTAATAAAGTTTCATAAGGTTTTGTGTCAAAAACACAGCAAAAACTTGATTATCCCCTAAAACACTGTATCTATCGCAATATCTAAGGATTAGAACTACTCATTTTACTACTTATTTACTACTGACGAATGAGCCTTGATACGCTGATATTCTTAGTTTTGCAAAGATATGGTACAGCACATCAGTATTGAAACATCAAAATTGAATAAAGCATTTAGACTACGGAACGCCCACAATGAAGCGTTCCTTTTCTATTTCCAGCCGTTCAGAAATGGACGGCTATTTTATTACCCAAAACGAAAGGAGCATTAAGAACATGAAAAAGAAATTAAAGCGATTGCTTACAGGTATGCTTACCCTTGCAACCGTGTTTACTACCCTGCCAGCTTCGACAGTCCATGCGTCAGAAAAGCAATACTGGACAGACGCAGAGGAAAAGGCAGGATATGTAGAAAAGGTTATGAATGACGGCAGTATCGGTTCTACATTCCATGAGGGCATTATGACCGTAGAGGGCGAAACAGCATACTGTGTTGACATCAACACGGACTTTCAGTCTGGCTATAAGACACGTTCAGACGCAAGTTCACGCATGAGTGCCGACCAGATAGCGGACGTTGCTTTATCCCTTGAATATGTCAAGCAGTACGGGGCAAGACATACAGGACTGAACCACAAACAGCTTTATCTTTTGGAACAATGCGTTGTATGGCAGAGGTTAAGCGTTCATCTGGGCTGGCAGTGTGATAACGTCCGTGCTTCCTATGATGAAATCTCAAAAGCCATACAAGATGAAGTCTACGCTGGTGCAAAGGCTTTTGTGAAAGCCAACAAAGGACGCTATGAATGTGGCGGTTATATCTACACTGGCAAGGGGCAGGATATCGGGCAGTTCTGGGCGAAGCTGAATGTAGGAAACGCAAAGTTACAGAAAGTTTCCTCCAATGCCAGCATTACAAACGGCAGTGATGTGTATTCCCTTGCTGGGGCGGTCTACGGTGTCTATTCTGATAAGAATTGCCAGAATGTCATTACCACCCTTACGACAGATAGTAACGGGAATACCGAAGCCGTAGAAGTCAAAGCTGGCACAGTATATATCAAGGAACAACAAGCTCCTGCTGGCTTCAAGTTAGACAAGAATGTTTATCCGCTGACCGTGGAAGCTGGCAAGACTGCCACTTTGAAAGTGAGCGACACGCCAAAAGTCACAGAAACCTTGCTGGAACTTTTCAAGATTGACTTGGAAACAGGACAAGACAACCCACAAGGGAACGCTTCCCTTGCAGGTGCAGAATTTACATGGAAGTATTATGACGGTTACTACAACAAGGGCAATCTTCCAGCAGAAGCCACAAGAACGTGGACAACACAGACGCTTGCTGAAAAAGATAGTGACGGCACAGTACACTACGTTACCCGTTTAGCTGACAAGTACAAAGTAGCTGGGGACAGTTTCTATTCACAGAACGGTATCAACTGTCTGCCTTTAGGAACGATAACCGTTGAAGAAACCAAAGCCCCAACAGGTTACTTGTTAGAGGGTGCATATATGCAAGCCAATGGAAGCACGGAACAGATTAAGGGCATGTATGTAACACAAATTACAGAGGACGGCGACCTTGCCGTATTATCTGGAAGCAACCAGCACTCCGTATCTGACAAGGTTATCCGTGGCGGTGTCAAAGTACAGAAACGTGACCTTGAAACAAAGGACGCAACCCCACAAGGTAATGCGATACTGGAAAATACAGAGTTTATCATAACTTCCTTGAATGAAAGCCCTGTTCTGGTTGAGGGTTCATTCTACAAAAAGAATGATGTGGTAAAGACGATCAATACAGGCATTGACGGTATCGCTTTCACTGCTTCCGACACGCTCCCTTATGGAAAGTACCGCATTGACGAAAGCAAGTCGCCACAGGGCTATCTGGCAACAGGCGTGCTTTCCCGTGAATTTGAAATCACAGAGAATGGGAAAATCGTTGACCTTACAGGCGAGGAAACCGCCATTTTCAACCAGATTATCCGTGGCGGTGTGAAAATTCAGAAGCGTGACCTTGAAACAAAGGACACGAAACCACAAGGCGGTGCGACACTAAAAGATACAGCGTTTAGTATTACTTCCTTAAATGAAAATGCTGTCTTGGTTGACGGGAAATTATACGGCAAAGACGAAGTGGTAAAGACAATCCATACAGGTGTTGACGGTATCGCTTCCACTGCTTCTGACACGCTTCCATATGGAACATACCGCATTGACGAAACCAAAGCCCCAGAGGGCTACTTGACAACAGGTGCGGTTTCCCATGAATTTACAATCACAGAGAACGGGAAAATCATTGACCTTACAGACAAGGAAAACTCTGCCTACAATCAAGTTATCCGTGGCGGTGTGAAGATACAAAAGCGTGACCTTGAAACCAAAGATACAAAGCCACAAGGCGGTGCGACACTAAAAGATACAGCGTTTAGTATTACTTCCTTAAATGAAAATGCTGTCTTGGTGGGCGGTAAACTGTTCGGTAAAGACGAAGTGGTAAAGACAATCCACACAGGCATTGACGGTATCGCTTCCACTGCTTCTGATACGCTCCCATATGGAAGATACCGTATTGACGAAAGCAAAGCCCCAGAGGGCTATCTAAGAACAGGTGCGGTTTCCCGTGAATTTGAAATCAAAGAGAATGGGAAAATCGTTGACCTTACAAGCGAAGAAAGCTCTATCTATAACCAGATTAAGCGTGGCGACATTGAGGGTGTGAAGATTGGTGCTGGCACTCATAAGAGATTAGCAGATGTGCCTTTCAAGATTACCAGCAAGACCACAGGCGAAAGCCACATTGTCGTGACAGACAAAAACGGGCAGTTCTCCACTGCTTCGGATTGGGCTTCCCACAAGCACAATACCAATGCAGGAAAGACCAGCGAGGACGGCGTGTGGTTTGGTTCATCAGAGCCAGACGACAGCAAGGGTGCATTGCTTTACGATACTTACGAGATTGAGGAATTACGCTGTGCCAGCAACAAAGGCTTCAAGCTCATTCCTGCTTTTGACATTGTAGTGTCAAGAGATAGAACCGTCATTGATTTAGGTACTTTGACAGATGAATACGAAAAAGAAATCTCTATCCATACCACAGCTACCAGCAAGGACGGGGAAAAATCTATCCTTGCAGGAAAAGAGGTCACTATTGTTGATACCGTCAAGCTGGACGGGCTTGTAAAAGGTACTAAGTATCAGTTAAAGGGTTGGCAGATGTTAAAGGAAGAAAACGCAGAGCTTGTCATTGACGGCAACCGTGTGGAAAGTGAATATACCTTTACTGCTGACAGTGAGGAAATGAAAATTGAGATTGAATATACGTTCAATGCTTCTGAACTTGGTGGAAAGAACCTTGTAACTTTTGAGGAATTGTACGACCTGTCCAATCCGAAAGAGCCTGTCAAGGTAGCAGAACACAAGGACATTGAGGATGACGGACAAACGGTATTGATTACTGAACGTATCATCAATATCCACACCACTGCTACCAGCAAGGACGGCGAAAAAGTCGTGGAAGCTGGAAAGGAAGTAACTATCATTGATACGGCTAAGCTGGACGGTCTGGAAATTGGTACAAAGTATCAGCTAAAGGGCTGGCAGATGATTAAGGAAGAAAATGCAGAGCTTGTTATTGACGGCAAGCGTGTGGAAAATGACTATTCATTTGTCGCAGACAGTGAAACAATGGAAGTCCAGATTGCCTTTACCTTTGACGCTTCCGAGCTTGGAGGAAAAGACCTTGTAACCTTTGAAGAATTGTATGATTTAAGCAATCCAGATGAACCGAAAAAGGTTACAGAACATAAGGACATTAACGACAAAGGGCAGACGGTAACGGTCAAAGAGAAACCAGAAACACCTGCTCCAGAAGAACCAGAAAAGCCGTCCACACCAGATAAGCCAGATACACCAGTGCAAAAGACGGACAGTCCAAAGACAGGCGATACAACAAATATTATCGGTCTGCTTGTTCTGTTGGGTGCTTCTGGCATTGCATTAGCTGGAACATACTTCTTGAAGAAACGCAAAACTAAGAAGTCATAGGGCGGTATCACTATGGCAAGAAAATATATACAGGAGCAGTCCCGTTCCCCTCCGCAATAGAACGCCTACCGCAGAACACAACTTCAAACTGTTTCTTTTCTGTCAATCGTCTTTTTGATTGATAGAAAAAAACAGTCCACTAGGGGCATGGGGAGTGTAGCTCCCCATATAAACAATAACTATCAAAAGAAAGAAACGAGGTAAAACATATGGAACTTAAATTTGTAGTGCCGAACATGGAAAAGACATTCGGCAATCTGGAATATGCAGGAGAAAGCGAGGTTGTACAGCGCAGGATCAACGGACGCATGACGGCAGTGTCCCGAAGCTACAACCTTTACAGTGATGTGCAGAGGGCAGACGATATTATCGTGGTGCTTCCTGCTGAAGCTGGGGAAAAGCATTTCCAGCCAGAACAGAAAGTGAAGCTGATTAACCCACGCATTACCGCAGAGGGCTACAAAATCGGCACGAGAGGGTTTACAAACTATATCCTGCTGGCAGATGATATGTTACCAGCAGAGAATAAATAAGGAGGACGAAAGCATATGAGATTAGCAAACGGTATCGTGATTGAAAAAGAAAAGACATTCGGGCAGTTGAAGTTTTCGGCATTAAGACGTGAGGTGCATATCCAGAATGAGGACGGAACGGTTTCAGATGAAATCAAAGAACGCACTTATGACCTTAAATGCCGTGGACAGGGACGCATGATACAGGTGTCCATTCCTGCCACTGTTCCGTTAAAGGAATTTGACTACAACGCAGAGGTGGAGCTTATCAACCCTGTTGCGGATACGGTAGCAAACGCCACCTTTCAAGGGGCAGACGTGGACTGGTTTATTAAGGCAGACGACATTGTGTTAAAGAACAGACAGGGACAGCCTATAAGCTCACAGAACCAGCAAGCAAAAAAAGATATGCCTAATGGGAAATAGACACTATGACCCACAAGGATATGTCTTTATCAATCAAGGAACTCCCGAAAGAACAGGCAGTCGCATTTATCCGCAGGTATCACTATTCAAAAGTGGTACCTCGGTTATGCCGTTACTTCTTAGGGATATACCAGCATGAGAAATTATTGGGTGTGGTGGAATTAGGATGGGGTACACAGCCCTTGCAGACGTTACACAAGTTGTTTCCGTCACATAATCTTGTTACGGCAGATTATCTGGAAATCGGCAAAATGTGTTTTCTTCCAGAAATGAACCATACACAGTATTTCGGCAGTCTTACACTTTCGTACCTAATCAAATGGTTGCAAAAGTATACAGACTGCCTTTTCTTATACACATTGGCAGACGGTATCGAGGGAAAATGCGGTTATGTCTATCAGGCTTCCAATTTTTATTATTGCGGAAGTTTTAAGACAAGTGTATATCGTGACAGCCAGACGTTGGAAAAGATACACCCTAGAAGTGCAAGGATTTTGCTGGAAGAAAATGCAGTTTATGACGGAGTGGAAAAACGCCACTGGCTGACACACGAATTTTGCGAACACAAGAAGATAGAAAAAATCAACGGTCTTATGTTTCGTTATATCTACCCTTTGACACAGGAAGCAAGGCATATTTTGAAAAAATATCCAACTTATACTCAACATAGCTATCCTAAGAATAACAGCCTGTATTTTGAAAGGCGTATTGCAAACAGGAGATACGAAAAAATATTACAGCCACATTTCAATAAAAATGTCTGTCAGTACAATACCCAGCACTATAACAACCAACAGGAGGTCTTATGTCTATTCTGAAATATAAGGGGAAGCGTATCAGAGCCAGCGATAAGTCCCTTGTGTACCGCTTCTGTGGCGGTTCGCTCCTGTTTCTGTTCGTGGCGGTCATACTGCTTTTGAACTTGGGACAGATTATGCGTACCGATTGGGACACGTTTAGCTTAATCAGAAATGACGGGCTGGCGTTGTCGCTCTCCCCTTACAACTTCATAACAATTATTATAGCGACTGGTATTTGTATACTGGTCGCTTTTCTGTATTACCGCTTCTGCTTTGACCGTTATAAACAGCTTATACACCGCCAAAAGCTGGCACGTATGGTCTTGGAAAACGGCTGGTATGAAGCAGTGACGATACAGGGAAACAGCTTCTTCACTGACCTGCAATCTGGTAAGTCAAAGGAGAAAATCAGCTACTTTCCCCGAATGTATTACCGCATGGAAAAAGGCTTGCTTCATATCCAGTGTGAAATCACGCTGGGGAAGTATCAAGACCAGCTCTTGCAGTTGGAAGATAAGCTGGAAAGCGGTCTGTATTGCGAGTTGACCGACAAGCTGTTGTATGACGGCTACGTGGAATATACCCTGCTCTATGACATGATAGCAAATCGCATTTCCATAGAGGAAGTACAGGCAGAAAACGGGGGCTTGCGCTTGATGAAAAACCTTGTCTGGGAATATGACGCTCTCCCCCATGCCCTTATCTGTGGTGGAACTGGTGGCGGTAAGACCTACTTTATCTTAACTATCATTGAAGCCCTGTTGCGGACAAATACCGTCCTCTATATCCTCGACCCAAAGAACGCCGACCTTGCGGACTTGGGAACGGTCATGGATAAGGTCTACTACAAAAAGGAAGATATGATTGATTGCGTCAATGGCTTTTATGACGGCATGGTGGCAAGAAGTGAAGCAATGAAGCTCATGCCAAACTACAAAACAGGACAGAACTACGCCTATCTGGGGCTTGCTCCGCACTTCCTTATCTTTGACGAATACGTGGCGTTCATGGAGTGTTTAACCACAAAGGAAAGCGTAGCCATATTAAGCCAGCTAAAGAAAATCGTCATGTTAGGCAGACAGGCTGGCTACTTCCTTATCCTTGCCTGTCAGCGTCCAGACGCAAAGTATTTCAGTGACGGTATCAGAGATAACTTCAACTTCCGTGTGGCATTAGGGCGCATGAGTGAGCTTGGCTACGGCATGATGTTTGGAAGCGATACGCAAAAGAAGTTCTTTCAAAAGCGTATCAAAGGGCGTGGTTATTGTGATGTGGGTACAAGCGTCATATCAGAGTTTTACACCCCACTTGTACCAAAAGAACATGATTTTTTACAAACTATTGGTACGCTTGCTAATGTAAGAAAAGCTGTACCAGAAGAACAACCAATGGAGGACTAAATACATGAAATATAAAGAAATAGAAGTGTTTCACACACCAACGGGAAAAAGGATGAAATATATCTGTTTGAATTATGAACAATTTCTTTCAGACTGTGACGTATTGACAGCAGACAGATATAAACCATTTAGTATCAATCCAAAAAATCGCTTTGAAGCAAGGATAGATAAAATCACAGATGAAATTATTTATAAGGTGCGTAACTTGCCGTGTCGTTTCTGTATACGCTTGGATAGCCGACATTCTATCTGTAACAGCCGTATTGACTATGCTTTTGAGCTTGTGGGAAAGGACTTTCTCAAAGAAGATATTCGTGGAAGTGAAATTCCAGAAGATACGCTGAAAGCCTGTCTTAAATCAGATATTGATTTTATAGTGCTTTATATCGGCATGAACAGATAGACCAATAGGAACGGTGCTTTGCGGTCAACAAGACCGTAAAGTGCCGTTCCTGTTTGGCAGGGCTTGCCCTGCCAAACGATTAAGCCCCTCGGTATCTAACAGAGGGGCACAAAATACCAGAAAACAGTATCAAGAAATACGGAAATCTCCGCAAGGTACAAGGGTTTCCGCTGTTTTCTAACGGGTGTGACAACAGCAGTCAAATGTCACATTACCAGATTGGAGGAATGACAACTGAATGAAACAGACTGGATAACAGAGTTTAAAGATAAGCGTTCTGTCTATGGAGTATCACAAAACAGGCTTGCGCTGGTAGCTGGCATGAGCCGTGAACATGTAAGCCGTATAGAAAACGGGAAAATCAAGCTGACAGAGGAAATCAAGGGACAGCTTACCGTAGCACTGGAAAAATGCAATCCAGACAATTCGCTGGAAATGTTGTTCGACTATGTAAGAATACGCTTCCCTACAATGGACGTACAGCACGTAATACGAGATATATTAAAGCTCAACATGGACTTCATGCTACATGAGGACTTCGGCTTTTACAGCTATACGGAGCATTACTATATCGGGGATATATTCGTGCTTACTTCTGCGGACGAGGAAAAAGGCGTGTTGCTGGAACTGAAAGGCAAAGGCTGTCGGCAAATGGAAAGCTACCTGCTGGCACAGGAAAGAAGCTGGTATGACTTCCTCATGGACGCACTGGTTGACGGCGGTGTAATGAAGCGGTTAGACCTAGCAATCAATGACAAGGCAGGAATACTTGACATTCCAGAGCTTACAGAGAAATGCGACTGTGAGGAATGTATCTCCGTGTTCCGCAGTTTCAAGTCCTATGCTTCAGGGCAACTGATTAAGAGCCACGAACAGGACAAGGCAGGTATGGGACATACGTTATATATCGGTTCTCTAAAATCAGAAGTTTACTTCTGCATTTACGAAAAGGCACAGGAACAGTATGCAAAGCTGGGTACTCCGCTAGAAGAAACACCTGTGAAGAACCGCTTTGAAATCAGACTGAAAAATGACCGTGCCTATTATGCCGTGCGTGACCTGCTGACCTACTATGACGCAGAGCGGACAGCATTTGACATTATCAACCGCTATATGCGCTTCGTGGACAAGGAGGACGGGAAAAAGCGCAGTGATTGGCAGGTCAATGACCGCTGGGCGTGGTTTATCGGTTCTGATCGTGGGCGTTTGAAATTAACGACCAAACCAGAACCGTACACGCTGGAACGGACGCTGAACTGGATAGCAAGGCAGGTCGCCCCTACCTTGAAAATGGCAAAGAAGATTGACCGTATCAACGGCACGAACATCATTGACCGTCTGGTACAGGACGCAAAACTCACAGACAAACACGAAAAAATCATAGAACAGCAGACGGCTTCCAGTGAGGAAGTCGTTTTTCAATCAAAGGAGGACTAAGAAATGCTGGAATTATTGAAAGATTTACTGCTGGTATCGCTGGGCGGTGGTATCGGTGTCATGCTCATGTGTCTGCTTATTGCAGGAAAACAGGCAGACAGGGAGATGGAGCGCATGAAAGGAGGTGAGGAAGAATGAACTTCGGGCAGAACTTATACAACTGGTTTTTAAGCAATGCACAGAGCCTTGTTTTAATGGCAATCGTGGTTATCGGCGTGTATCTGGGCTTCAAGCGTGAGTTTTCAAAACTTATCGGCTTTCTGGTGGTAGCTTTGATTGCGGTAGGTCTTGTGTTCAACGCTGGCGGTGTGAAAGACGTACTGTTAAACCTGTTCAATAAGATTATTGGTGCTTAGATAACAGGTTTTGCACACCTGCAAAACCCACCTTTCCCCCTAGTGGAGCTGGGCTTAGGGGGAATGAAAGGGGGTAAGGAATGGTACAAGAAGAAACCCCAGACAAACGAAAGGACGTGAAATAAATTGGAAGAATTAAGAGTTTTGATAGAAGCAACAATCCCTAAAAACGGCGAATTCCCCTCCGCTTGGTTTGATTTGCCGATTGATGAAACAGAGTTTGAAGAACTGCTTGGCGTGGAAGCTGACAGCGAAGATTACCGCATTGTGGAAATGGAACTTCCCTTTGCAGATGATGTGAGCGAAGCAACAACGGTCGATACTCTAAATGATTTATACCGCATGTATGAAAACCTGCCAGCAGAAATCAGAGAAGAATTACCTGCTTTCATGGCGTATTATTCCAATCTGGACGAACTGCACAATTACAGGCATGACATTATCCATTATGCCAACTGTAATTCCATGACAGACGTTGCCCGTCATGTGCTGGCTGATGACCCAGCGTTTCACTCTCTGTCGGAAGATTGTGTGCGTTACTTTGACTTTGAAGCCTATGGACAAAGCCTTGATGAAAACGGACGGTTCATAGAAACAGACCACGGCATTTTTGAGATACCGTGGTAGGAAAAGAGGTGTCAGCGTATAGTTGATGATATGCGTGTCTACATTGCCAATCTCGGCAAGTACAACGAGGGATATTTAGTTGGGGACTGGTTCTCGTTTCCTCTCGATTTTGAAGAAATCGCAGAGCGTATCGGGCTGAACGGCGAATATGAAGAATACTCCGTCCATGATACGGACAACTTCCCTTGTGAAGTGTCAGAATATATCTCCATTGACGAATTGAACCAGATGTATGAAATGATAGAAGAACTACCAGAGGAAGTCGTGGACAGTCTGGACGATTTTATTTCATACTACGGAAGTTTGGAGGGTGTGGTTGAACACAAAGACCAGATTTACTTCTACCCCGACTGTGACAGCATGGAGGACGTGGCACGGTATTTTGTAGACGAACTGCAAACTCTGGGAGAAATACCGCCCAGCTTACAAGATTATATTGATTATGAAGCATATGGTCGCAACTTGGAAATCGGCGGTTATTTTATCGAAACCAGTTACGGCATGTGCGAAATTCAACAATAAGCTGTCTGATCATAACCCTTTTAAGGGATATTCAGACAGCTTTTCTGATTTAAGGGCAGACGGCCAGACGTGCTGACTGCCCTTTTCCCATGAAAGGAGTGAAACGATTTGAAGAAAGTAAAAAGCTACACAGGTATCTGGAACGTGGAAAAAGTGCTGTACAGCATTAACGATTTTAACCTCCCGTTCCCCATTACCTTTTCACAAATGGCTTGGTTCGTATTGACAGAGTTTGTCATTATCCTGTTTGCCGACCTGCCACCACTGAACTTGATTGAGGGGGCATTTTTAAAATACTTCGGTATTCCCGTTGCCCTCACTTGGTTTATGTCGCAAAAGACCTTTGACGGCAAGAAGCCGTACAGCTTCCTAAAGTCAATGGCAACTTATGCCATGCGACCCAAAACGACCTACGCAGGAAAGGCGGTAAAACTGCACAACCAGAAATGCAACGAAAGCATTACCGCAGTAAGGAGTGAGATTTATGTACCCGATACGATACATTGAAAACAACCTTGTGTGGAATAAGGACGGCGAAGTATTCGCCTATTATGAGCTTATCCCCTACAATTATTCGTTCCTGTCCCCAGAACAGAAATACATTGTCCATGACAACTTCCGTCAGCTAATCGCACAGAGCCGTGAGGGAAAGCTACACGCCTTGCAGATAGCCACAGAAAGCTCTGTCCGTGCCACACAGGAAAAATCAAAACGGCTTGTCACAGGCAAGCTCCGTCAAGTGGCGATAGCAAAGATAGACCAGCAGACGGAAG
Organism: Longicatena caecimuris; assembly: GCF_004341945.1. Taxonomy (GTDB): domain Bacteria; phylum Bacillota_I; class Bacilli_A; order Erysipelotrichales; family Erysipelotrichaceae; genus Longicatena; species Longicatena caecimuris. Next base: position 22,696 of record NZ_SMBP01000019.1, on the reverse strand, counting down.
CCCTTGTTTCCATGATTGGGGACAATCAAGTGGACTATCGCTTTTTCTTAGGGTTCAAGCTCATGGTAACAGAACAGGAATTGAACCTGTCCAGCATGAAGAAATCTGCTTTTATGAGCTTCAAGGAATTTCTGTTGGAAGTCAACCACACGTTAATGAATGACTTCGTTTCCATGAGTAATGACGAAACAAACCGTTACTTAAAAATGGAAAAACTGCTGGAAAACAAGATTTCCAGACGCTTCAAGGTACGCCGTCTGGATAAAAATGATTTTGGTTATCTGATAGAACACCTTTACGGACGGGACGGTATCGCTTATGAGGATTACGAATATCACTTACCCAAAAAGAAATTGAAAAAAGAAACGCTTATCAAGCGGTATGACCTTATCCGTCCCAGCCGTTGTCTGATTGAGGAAAGCCAGCGGTATTTAAGATTAGAACATGAGGACACAGAAAGCTATGCGACCTATTTTACGGTCAACGCCATTGTGGGCGAATTAGATTTTCCGTCCAGTGAAATCTTCTATTTCCAGCAACAGCAGTTTACCTTTCCAATAGATACGTCAATGAATGTGGAAATCGTGGGAAACAAGAAAGCCTTAACCACAGTACGCAACAAGAAAAAGGAATTGAAAGATTTGGACAACCACGCCTATCAAGCTGGAAGCGAAACCAGCAGTAACGTGGTGGACGCTTTAGACAGCGTGGACGAGCTGGAAACGGACTTAGACCAGAGCAAGGAAAGCATGTACAAGCTGTCCTATGTGATACGGGTATCTGCCCCAGACCTTGACGAACTGAAACGCCGTGCAGATGAAGTCAAAGATTTTTATGATGATTTGAATGTGAAGCTGGTGCGTCCTGCTGGGGATATGCTGGGGCTTCATTCCGAGTTTATGCCAGCAAGCAAGCGGTATATCAATGACTATGTACAGTATGTGAAGTCTGACTTTCTGGCTTCGCTTGGGTTTGGAGCTACCCAAATGCTGGGGGAAAATGAGGGTATCTATATCGGCTATTCTGTGGACACAGGACGAAACGTCTACTTACAGCCAGCCCTTGCCAGTCGAGGTGTAAAAGGTTCAGTGACAAACGCCCTAGCTTCTGCTTTTGTGGGAAGTTTGGGCGGTGGGAAATCATTCTGCAACAACTTGATTGTTTACTATGCGGTGCTGTTTGGTGGACAGGCGGTTATCCTAGACCCAAAAAGTGAGCGTGGCAACTGGAAAGCGACACTTCCAGAGATTGCGGACGAGATAAATATCGTCAATCTGACAAGTGATGAAGTGAACAAAGGACTTCTTGACCCGTTCGTGATTATGCGGAACGAGAAAGACGCTGAAAGCCTTGCAATCGACACACTAACATTCCTTACAGGTATTTCATCAAGGGACGGCGAAAAGTTCCCTGTACTTCGTAAAGCGGTACGCTCCGTGACCCAGAGCGAAACAAAAGGACTGCTTCTAGTCATTGACGAGCTACGCAAGGAAGATACCCCTATTTCACGGAATATCGCAGACCATATCGAGAGCTTTACCGATTATGATTTTGCACACCTGCTGTTTAGTGACGGAAAGGTGGAACACGCTATCAGCCTTGAAAAGCAATTAAACATTATACAGGTGGCAGACCTTGTATTGCCCGATAAAGATACCACCTTTGAGGAATACACCACCATTGAATTACTATCCGTGGCAATGCTGATTGTCATATCCACCTTTGCGCTTGACTTCATTCATTCGGACAGGTCGATTTTCAAGATAGTTGACCTTGACGAAGCGTGGGCGTTCTTGAACGTGGCACAGGGCGAAACCTTATCAAACAAACTGGTTCGTGCTGGTCGTGCCATGAACGCAGGTGTTTACTTCGTTACACAGGCTTCTGGGGACGTGGCAAAGGAAAGTCTGAAAAACAATATCGGTCTGAAATTTGCGTTCCGCAGTACCGACATAGCAGAGATAAAACAGACCCTAGAATTTTTCGGCATTGACAAGGAGGACGAGAACAACCAGAAACGGCTTCGTGATTTGGAAAATGGACAGTGCTTGTTGCAGGACTTGTACGGGCGTGTGGGCGTGGTACAGATACACCCTGTTTTTGAAGAACTGCTGACCGCCTTTGATACCAGACCACCCGTGAGAAATGAGGTGGTGTAATGGATTGGAAACGCACAGGAAAGAAAGTATTTCATGTGCTGGGAATGGCTCTGCTGGTGTTTGTTATCGTCATTGCCTTATTAGCCATGCTTGGGACAGTCGCCCATGCTTCGGGGCTGGTGGACGATACAATAGACGCTGGCAACCTGTATTCAAAGTACCCATTAAGCAATTATCAGCTTGACTTCTATGTGGATAACTCGTGGTCGTGGCTACCTTGGAACTGGCTGGACGGCATTGGAAAAAGTGTTCAATACGGGCTTTACTGTATTACCAACTTTGTCTGGACTATCAGCTTATATCTTAGCAACGCTACGGGCTATGTGGTGCAGGAAGCCTACAAGCTCAACTTTATTAACGATATGGCAGACAGTATCGGAAAAAGCATACAGACCCTTGCTGGGGTTACATCAAAGGGCTTTTCCAGTTCTGGCTTTTATGTGGGCTTCCTGCTTCTGCTTATCCTTATTGTAGGTATCTATGTTGCCTACACGGGACTAATCAAACGGGAAACCAGCAAGGCAATCCACGCAGTCATTAACTTTCTGGTGGTGTTTCTGGTATCGGCTTCCTTTATCGCTTATGCTCCCGATTACATCAAGAAAGTAAACGATTTTTCATCAGATATTAGTACAGCTTCGCTGGACTTGGGAACAAAAATCATGCTCCCAGACAGTGACAGCAAGGGCAAGGACAGCGTAGACCTCATTCGTGACAGCTTGTTTGCCATACAGGTGCAACAGCCGTGGCTTCTCTTGCAGTTCGGCAATTCGAGCATGGAGGAAATCGGGGCTGACCGTGTGGAAGCTCTGGTATCTGCCAGCCCGTCAGACGAGGACGGGGAAACCAGAGAGGACATTGTGAAAACAGAAATCGAGGACAGAGAAAATGATAACATGACGATACCGCAGGTGGTAAATCGTCTGGGAATGGTGTTCTTCCTGCTTATCTTCAACTTAGGGATAACGATTTTTGTATTCCTGCTTACGGCTATGATGATTTTCAGCCAGATACTTTTTATCATCTTCGCCATGTTCCTGCCTATAAGTTTCCTGCTATCCATGATACCCAGCTATGAGGGCATGGCAAAACAAGCAGTCGTTAAGGTATTCAACACTATCATGACCCGTGCCGGCATTACCTTGATTGTGACCGTGGCATTTTCCATTTCCAGTATGTTCTACAATATGTCCGACAATTACCCGTTCTTTATGGTGGCGTTCTTGCAGATAGTGACATTCGCAGGTATCTACTTCAAGCTGGGCGACATTATGAGTATGTTCAGCTTAAATGCTGGGGACAGCCAGAACATGGGACGCAGGATATTCCGCAGACCTTATATGTTCATGCGTCACAGGGCTAGACGTATGGAACGTAGAATGGCACGGGCTGTCGGTGCTGGAAGTGTAGCTGGTGCGGTCACAGGCTCTATGTTCTCTGGCGGTGGCAGTTCTGCCCGAAAGCCTAACCAGAATAAGGAACAGCGGAGCAATACCGCTTCTTCCAGCTTTGGAAGCCGTGCAGGTGCAAAGGCTGGTGCAGTCATGGACACAAAGAACCGTGTGAAAGACAAAGCACAACAAGTCAAAGAAGCGGTCAAGGATATGCCCATACAGGCTGGCTATGCGGTCTATTCAGCAACGGAAAACGCAAAGAAAACCGTGTCCGACTTCAAGCGTGGCGTAACACAGGAACAGGAAACAAGACAGTCTGGGCGCAGTGACAAGCTCAACCAGCGCAGACAGAGCGTGGCACAGAAGCGTATGGAAATGCAGAAAGCGCAGGAAGCAAGGCATTCTGAAAAGCAAGCGGACGGATCAGCGACAACAGGAGCTACCCGTCAGCATGAACGACCAGCAGTTACACCAAAGCCAGAAACAAAGACCGTACCAAAGGCAGAGGATAAAAAACGACCTGCTGTTGCCACACCGACAACGACTGCTGGCAAGGAACGACCTGCTACGGCTGGGGCTTCCGTGAAAGTTCCAGAGCAAAGGCAGAGCGCACAGCGTCAGACCGTCAAGGCTTCGGACACTCCAAAACCTGCCACCACACAGGAACTAAAGAAAAATATCCAGACGGAACGGACAGTCAATACCCAGCGCACAAGGCACTTGCAGAAGTCCCAGAATATCCAAAATTCCCAGCAGACCAGCCAGAAGAAAACCAGTACCCATAAGAAGAAAGGACGCAGGAAATGAGAATAAAGCACATGCTGATTATCGGCAGTATCTTCCCTGTGCTGTTCTCTCTTGTGCTGTTCTTCGGGGTACTGATTAGTGCGGAGGACGATGACGGGGGCAGTGGTTCTTCTTCCACTGTTACAGGCATGAACCTGTCCCCCGAAGTCCTCAAACATCAGCCAATGGTAGAAAAGTATGCAAAGGAATATGGAATTGAGGACTATGTGAATTATCTGCTTGCTATTATGCAGGTGGAAAGCGGAGGGACAGCCGTTGATGTTATGCAAAGCTCTGAAAGTCTGGGGCTTCCACCCAACTCCTTAGATACAGAAAGTTCAATCAAACAAGGCTGTAAGTATTTCTCGGAACTGCTTGCTTCTGCCAAAGGACAAGGGATTGAGGACATAAACGCCGTCATTCAAAGCTACAACTACGGTGGCGGTTATCTGGGCTATGTAGCTGGAAACGGAAAAAAGCACAGCTTTACGCTGGCGGAGAATTTTTCACAGGACAAGTCGGGAGGTACGAAAGTGACCTACACGAACCCGATAGCCGTTGCCCGTAACGGGGGCTGGCGGTACAACTACGGAAATATGTTTTATGTGGAATTGGTAAGCCAATACCTTACTGTCACACACTTTGATGATAAAACCGTACAGGCGGTTATGAACGAAGCACTGAAATATCAAGGCTGGAAATATGTGTATGGTGGCGACAACCCGAATACCTCTTTTGATTGTAGCGGTCTGGTGCAGTGGTGCTATGGCAAGGCTGGTATCAGCTTACCTCGTGTGGCACAGGCACAGTATGACGTGACCCAGCATATCCCACTGTCAGAAGCAAAAGCTGGGGACTTGGTATTTTTCCATTCCACCTATAACAGCGGTAGCTATGTAAGTCATGTCGGAATATACGTTGGCAACAATCAGATGTATCATGCCGGCGACCCTATCGGCTACGCAGACCTTACAAGCTCCTACTGGCAACAGCACCTAATCGGTGCAGGAAGAATGAAACAATAAAAAATGAAATCACAGAAAGGATTGATGAAATGTTCAAGAAGAAAGAAAAGCTCCCCAAAGAAAAAAAGGTGCGTACCGTGAAAGTCGGGACGCATAAGAAATCGGTCATTGCCCTGTGGCTGGTACTGATTGCAAGTGTCAGCTTCGGAATATACAAGAATTTCACGGCAATCGACCAGCACACCACACATGAAAAGGAAATCATAGAGCTACGGCTTAATGACACAAACGGGATTGAGAATTTCGTGAAGAACTTTGCGAAGTCTTACTATACATGGGATAACAACAAAGAAACCATTGAGAAGCGTACCGCTTCTATCAACGAGTATTTGACAAAGGAATTGCAGGACTTGAATGTTGATACTATACGGACGGATATACCAACCAGTTCAACGGTCAGTGACGTGCAGATATGGAATGTGGCGCAGTCTGGGGAGAACGAATTTACTGCTACCTACGAAGTAGATCAGCAGGTAAAGGAGGGCGACCAGACGAAATCGGTCAGTGCTACCTATACCGTAGCTGTCCATGTGGACGCAGACAGAAACATGGTAATCACAAAGAACCCGACCCTTGCCCCAGCACGCCAGAAGTCAACTTATGAGCCAAAAGCACAGGAAACAGACGGAACGGTGGACGCTGAAACCATGCAGGACGCAACGACATTTCTGGAAACCTTTTTCAAGCTCTACCCTACGGCAACGGAAAAGGAACTTGCCTATTATGTACAAGGAAATGTCCTTGAACCGATAAACGGTGACTATCTGTATTCGGAATTGATAAACCCTATTTTCACACAGGACGGGGAAAATGTGAAAGTAAGCGTGTTTGTGAAATTTATTGATAATCAGACAAAGGCAATACAGATTTCACAGTTTGAGCTAGTGCTTCACAAGGACGGAAATTGGAAGATTGTAAAATAACATAATAAGGGGCTGTGTACTAATTGTTAGTAAAACAGCCCCCTATTATTATTTTTTTTCCACAGGAAAACACACTTCAATAAGCCAATTTTCACAAGAAACATTCCTGTTTGGAGGTCTATGGTATACGTTATACATAGGTCCAGAAAAAATATAATGATTATCCCTTAACCAGTTTGCCACCGCTAAGTTTAAACCATTCATGAAGTCAAAATCACCTTGCATAACGATTGAAATTATTTTTTTAGAAGGTATAGTCTTGAAAGTGATGTCGTGGAAATCTGAATACTGCCCTATCACGTTACATTGAATTTCAATATCAATATTTGTGTGTTTGAACTCTTTATCATGGTAAATCGTTTTGTTATACGGAGGACTTTGTAATTTTATACCCTGTTCAGATATTTCATGGAACATAGTTTGAAAAAGTTCTGCTTCTTCTTGATAAGAATGTACTTTTTTTCGTAAACTTACTACATTGTGCTGAGGAATTTCTTTTAAATTGATTTTAAAACTATATATTGAGTTATTATTTATACTTTGAAGAACAGAACTAATATGTGTGATATTATCTTCCATGTCCTTTAATTCTTTTTGACGCTTTATAAGTAGCTCGTTCAAGTAGGCACTCATATAAACTGAATTATCGCAATTATTTAACAAAGATTTTATTTCTTTCAAGTTAACGCCTATACTTTTCAGTGTTTGTATTGTATTTGCTATTAGTAATTGCTCTTCGTCATAGTATCTATAATTGTTGTTTTCATCTATATGTGCTGGATGTAATAATCCTATATTATCATAATGTCGAAGCATACGAACTCCAATCTGGGATAAAACAGAAAACTCTTTTATTCTAAGCATGCCTATTCCTACTTTCATAAAATTTCTATTGACCTTGCAACAGTGATAACGTTTATACTTATATTATAACGAAAGGAGATGTTTAATGGAAGTAGAATTAAAAAACAAACAATCAGATAATATTGGTCTTCAATTTAAGGCACTAAGTTGTAAAACACGTAGAAATATTCTTGCTACTATCCTTGAAGAACCAAAGGACGCAGGGAAAATCTCAAAATCTTTGTTGCTAGTTAAATATGATACGAAAAAACATCTTAAAATCTTAGTTGATTGTAATTTGGTTGTACCATTACGGAAAGGTAATATACCGTATTATAGGACAAATTATACCGAACTAAATAATCTATCAGAAATTATTATAAAACTAAAGGAGAAGAGACAACATGAATGAATGTAAAGAATGTTATAGTAACAAGAAAAGAATTACACCTTTATTAAAACCACGGGAATGTTTGGAAAATCATTTACAGTATATTTGTAGCACATGTGGTAGATGTATCTGTATAAATAAAACAGAAAAAGGTGGTATGCAAAGATGGAACTTCCCATTTAAGACGTTAGATATAGCAAAGCTATATTTGCGGACAGCTGATGTTACAATGAAAACGAATTGTGGTATTTATGAGATTGTTAGTGCTAATGGAAGAAAATCATATAAAATTTTTTCTAATGAAGCAGAATTGCAAGAATACTTAAAGAAAAACAAAAGTAAGACATGTGTTGCAATGACGCCCATCTATCAGCGTTCAAAATACATTGAGTTTAACAATTCAGAAATCAGAAGACTTAATCGTGAAGAAGTAGAAAAATATATTCGAGAACAAAAGGAAGAAAAGTAGAATGAAAAATATAAATGTGAATTTCCTTGAACTAAAAGGTACAAGTTATGATATAGGAAAGCAATTAGGTAATATAGTTTTGGAAAATAATCATTTAAAAAATATTTTTATAAACTCTCAAGCTATTTCAGACAATGAAAAAAATGTATTTGAACTTTTTGACAAATATTGTCCTGGATTGAATGAAGAATTACAAGGTTTTTCTGATGTCTTGGGTATATCAAAAAGTAAAATTGTTTTTGTTCCATTAACCTACTTAACTCCAGCTTGTAGTCAACTAATTCTTTTGCCTAACAAAACTAAAAATCATCATACAATTATGGCAAGAAATTACGACTATTCAGAACAAATGGATGATTTTTGCTTAAGTAAAACATCAGTTACAAATAAGTATTCACATATAGGTACAAATATTATGCAATTTGGACGTGGCGAAGGGATGAATGAGTGTGGGTTAGCAATATCTCAAAGTGCATGTGGTAGACCTGTCAATGATTATCAAGGAGGGAAAAAACCTAAAGTCATTGGTTTGCAATTTTGGGCAGTTGTAAGAACCCTATTAGAAAACTGCAAAAACGTCAAAGAAGCTTTAGATACTTTATATGATATGCCTATAGCCTGTAATATCAATTTGATGATAGCCGATAAAAGTGGAGAAGCCGTACTTATTGAAATTATGGACGGAAAAAAAGAAATAAATCTTATTCAAAAGGATAATAAAAAAGATTATCTCATTGCCACTAATCATATTCATATTCCAAACATGATAAATATTGAGCCATATGCAATGAAAAATTCAATCCAAAGATACAAGTGTTTGGAAAAATGGGTTACGCAAACTCCTCTTATAGATGAGCCAGAAATTAAAGAATTACTTCTAACCCCTTATCCTAATGGTCTAATGCTTCCATTTTATGACGATTATTTTGGAACAATTAAAAGTATTGTCTTTAACTTATCTTTGGGAAAAATTGATATTTGTTGGGGAGGTTTGGAAGAGAATAAATGGCATTCCTTTAATATTGATAGCAATTTTAAGAATAAAACATATTCTCAAAACATTAAAAAGCTACCTACAATACAAGATTTTTTCAAAATTAAACCTATTGAATAGTATGAGAAATTATTTTGAAAGGCAAGTTATATAAGGTAATACGACATTTTAAAATAGCTTACAAGCATTTTTGCCATTTAAAGATGAAAGTAATATAAATTAGAATTTTGGAGAGCTGAAAAGATTATAAAGAGAAAGGATTTGATAAAATGAATACTGCCTTAGTAATTATTGACATTCAAAATGACTATTTTCCTCATGGGAAGTGTGAGCTTTTTCAAGCGGAACAAGCACTAACAGTAACAAAAAAATTGCTGAAACATTTTAGAACAGAAAAACTCCCTATTTTTTATGTGCAACACATATCACCAGAGAACGCAACCTTTTTTCTTCCAAACACAAAAGGTGTTCAAATCCACAAGGATATAGAACCTTTGCGTTCAGAAAATATTATTGTAAAGTATATGCCTAACAGTTTTCATGAAACAACCTTGCATGAAAAGTTATCCTCATTGTCAATAAAAAACCTAGTCATGTGTGGAATGATGACACATATGTGTGTAGATACGTCTGTAAGAGCAGCAAAAGAACTTGGTTATTACGTCACTCTTATATCAGACGCATGTGCAACAAAAGACTTAGAATGGAATGGGCGAAAGCTACCTGCAAGTTTTATAAACGATGTATACATGGCTTCATTGAACGGTAAATTTGCAGATGTTATTACAAGTGCTGATTATTTCACTGAAAGTTAGAATATGGGAGGTAATAGAATGATATTGCTGGTTGTTGATACTCAAAATTTAATTATGAATAATGACTTATACGAATTACAGACTTTTGTATATCGTATTAAAACACTAATCAAAGAGGCGCGCAATAATGATATAGAAGTTATTTATGTTAGACATGATGATGGTGTTGGACAGAAATTAACTAAAGGCGCATTAGGCTATGAAATATACGAAGAATTTCAGCCAATGCCAAATGAGCGTGTTTTTGATAAAAATGTAAACAGTGCTTTTAGAGATACAGGGTTATTGGATTACCTGCATGAAAAAGAAGAAGATACAATTATTATTGTAGGGCTACAAACAGATTACTGCATGGATGCAACAGTGAAATGTGGTTTTGAGCATGGACTTAAAATGATTGTTCCAGCAAATACAAATAGTACGCTTGATAATGAGTATATGACAGCGGAAAATTCTTATAGATATTATAATGAGTACATTTGGAATGGAAGATACGCAGAATGTATTTCATTTGAAAAAACTCTTGAATTGATGAATAGATAAATTAGAATTTATCGAGAAGAAGGGCGTAATTTCCAGACGAAAGGCAGAGAAATGAGAAAATATTATATTGATAATTTAAGGGTATTTTGCATATTGCTGTTGATTCCGTATCATACAGCTATGATATTCAATGATTTTGGAGAGGCTTTTTATATACATGGACAGATTGTGGAGGGGCTTGCTGTTCCCATGGGGTTTCTTACGCCTTGGTGGATGTCGCTGTTATTTACTATTTCAGGGATTTCGGTGGCATTCGCTTTAAAAAGGCGGAGCATAAAAGAATTTTTTATGGAAAGAGTGAAAAAACTGTTGATACCGCTTTTAGTGGGAATTATGCTTATTATTCCAGTACAGTCTTATATTGCAGATGTATTTTGGAATGGCTATAAAGGAAATTACTTTGCACATTATGCAGTTTATTTTACGAAGTTTACTGACCTGACCGGATATGACGGTGGATTTACTCCTGGACATTTATGGTTTATACTCTTTTTGTTTATTGTGTCTGTGGCGGCAATTCCCATGATTGCTTTGTTTCAGAAACGGAATAAGCCGATTGATAGGAAAAAAATAAAAGTATGGCAACTCTTTCCGCTGTTTCTAGCTATTCTAATCATGACGCCGATTTTGGATTTTGCAGGAGGAAAAAGCATTGGCGAGGCATTTACCTTGTTCATTATCGCTTTCTTCCTGCTTTCCTTAGATGAAGTGCAGGAATTGCTGGAGAAAAATTGGATACTGCTGCTGTGCCTGTTTGCGGGAATATCCCTTATTTATATGACAGTTGATATGTGTGGCTTGGTGTGGGATATTGCAAACCGTATTGTAAAATGGTTTGGCATTTTAGCGTTTTTGGGAGTATGGAGAAAGTTTTTTAATAAGACAAATCCTATCATGCAGTATTTATCAAAAGCGGCTTTTCCTCTCTATTATTTTCATCAGTCAATTTTAGTTGTACTGGCGTATTTTGTTTTAAAAACAAAATTGAACGTACCATTTCAATACTTAAGTATTATGCTGGGAACCTTTCTTTTTTCCATATTGTGTTATGAAATTTGCAGAAGATTTAAAATAACAAAACTTTTATTTGGAATTAAGTAAATTGATATAAAACATAAAGAGCGATAAATTCCAGTTTATCTCTAAATAGAATTTGGAAGGAGGTCGATAAAATGGGAAAATATTAGTGGTATTATTTTCTGAAACCGAAGAACAAATATTTCAGCAAACCGTTGAATGGCTATCATCTAAATTCTCTAGTCCTCCTGCCTTTATTAAGCAATCGGTAAATGGATTTCATCTTGACCCATACGCCCGTACCTTTAATAATGAAGATGGAAATATTGTATATTTGACAGCCAAAGAATTTGACCTGCTCTACTTCCTCATGTTACATAAAGGACAGGTATTTACAAAAGAACAGCTCTACGACAATGTCTGGGGCTACGATTATGTAGCAGACGCTAAGAACTTAACAGGGTTTATACGAAAGCTAAGAATGAAAATAGAGCCAGACCCACAAAGCCCAAAGTACATTCTTACAGTCTGGGGTGTAGGTTACAAATTCAATGAAGAAAAACCGTAGCTGTACTTCACACTCGTGTGATCTATACAGACTACGGTTTTATTCATTCTCATTTATAGTAGTTTCAAACAGTTTTACGGTACGCATAGAAGCCTTAGTTGCTTTCAATACATCAACCAATACCCGTATTTCATAATCATTGCAATCGCTGAACAATTCTTTCGCTTCTTTTTCAAAGACTGGTTTTGCAATCAAGATAGTGTCACATAACAATTCATCAGCCGACACTTTCAGCAGATTAGCAATCGCAACAAGTGTCGTTAGACTGACGCTGGAATTACCAGTTTCTATATTGCTGACGTGTTGCGGAGTGACACCTATTTTGTCAGCAACCGTTTCTTGTGTTATGTTCTGGTTTATTCTTGCTATCTTTATTCTTTTTCCTATGGCTTTAAAGTCAAGCTCCATAGCTGGCACACTCCTTTCGTCAAAAGTATTCTCTTATATTGTAACCTTTGCAAAAATGTATTATAATGGTGTCATAAAATAAATCATTCCATGAGTTATAGTAAAAATGCTATGATTATCAAGTATATAAGAAATGAGGTATGTATATGATTGGCTTTAAGAAAAGAGATACAAAAGACCTGTTAAAAACGATTGCCCGTACACATGGTATTTCTGTCGCAGAAGTAAGAGAAGAAATGCAGGCTACCATTGACGAAGCACGGAACAGTCCAGACCCAGAAAAACAGGCAGAGTTTAAAAAATATTTTGGGAACAGCACTCCTACCCCAGAGGAATTTATTTATATAATGACAAAAAAGTTGAATCGCAAACTGTAAAATAGCGGAGGGCGAAGCATGGAGAAGTTGGAAAAAGAGGAAAGCACTTTCCTGTCGTTATGCAGTCCACATGACCGTGATTTGCTTACAGGGCGTATAGACATGACATTGCAGGATTTTGAACGCATTACCTACCTTACTATGGCACTGGACTATGTGGAATATTCCCTAGACCTGCATAAACGGTATATAGAATTAACTGTTAAGCTGACTAGACAGCTTGAACGGGAAAATCAAATACTGGCTGATTATCCAGCCTATTACCTAGATGAAGATACCGCAGAAACATACCAGAAATGGATTGATGATTTCTGCAACCATATTCCTGCTGATAAGCAAGAATATTATCGAAATAAACTGAACACACAAACTGGATTGAGATAGTAAAGGGTTATTGCACCAGCATTATGCTGACATGCAATAACCTTTTTAATTCCTTCCAAAAAACGGAAATATGACAGGAGATTAAAAGGAATTGTCCGTTATCCTTATCATGCGGAAATTTGCACCATAACAGGCATTTTCGCATGGGAGGAGCTTTATTTATGGGAAATTGCAGTAGACAGGCTGTAATACAGGTAAAACAGTTAAAATAATAAAAACCTATCCAAAACACTATATTGTGGACTTTGGATAGAACGTCATAAGTGTTTGTTAGATATTTTAAGTAAAGCTCAAATGGGACAACCTGTTTTGAGCTTTTTTAATTGTCTGCAACTTTTTTCCATAACATTGCCAAACCGCCCCCTCCCATTCGTACTAATGGCGGAAAGGGGGAAGGAATGGTTGAAATCACCGCCTTTTGATAAACGGAAGGAGGTGAGAACGTGAAAAAAGCCACTTCCCTTGAAGAAGAAAAACAGCTTACCTTTGACTGCTACTGCAAACGTGTACTGAAACATGAAGCAATCGACATACAGAGAAATAACCAATACATGAACAGCGTACAGACTTCGTTTTCAGAGCTATCACAGGAACAGCTAGGAACACTCTGTACCTATGACGAGTATTCCACTGATTACAGCCTGTTCAAAGTATTGGAGTATGACATTGCAGTACGGGACGAACTGCTGGCAGAAGCCTTACAGGAGCTTCCAGAAAAGAAACGGGACATTGTACTGCTTTCCTATTTTCTGGAATACAGCGACATTGAGATAGCACAACTGCTGAACAGCGTCCGCAGGACAGTGAACGACCAGAGGAACAAAGCTCTGAAAGATTTGAAAAAAAGAATGGAGGACAAAAAGCATGAACAAGAATAAAAGCATACATAAAGGGAATGGGCTGTTGCCTTTCCCTGTCATTGTATCAGCTTCCTTGGGCGACCCTTTGGCTATGGATATTGTATTGAGCCATTATGAGCCATATATCGCCCGTTTATCCATGAGGACGGTCTATGACGACTACGGAAATCCACACACCCGTGTTGATGATGATATGCGTCGCCGTCTGGAAACAAAGCTGATAGAAAAGGTGCTTGATTTTAAAGTAGCCTAACCCCTTGTTCCTCTCCCATTCGGAGTGACGCAATACCCCCTTTCCTGCGTCCTCCCTCTGGGACTGGAATTTATCATACTGTTAAAGTTTATTTGCACGCAAGTAGGCTTTGACAGGCTGATAAGCCGATTTGTTCTTTGACAACTGAATAAAGCAGACAGATACGTTTGTGGGTATAGTGAGCCAACGGAACTTGCACGCCATGACCTTTCCCAAAAGAAAGTGAGCGATTCATGCAGTGATCCGTGAGCGACTTTTGGAATGGTCGTTCTGCCTTGACCTGTATTCACAGAATAATGATACGCCCTAATGATACGGTTCACTCATAAGAATGAGAATAGTTGAGATACTAGCGGAGCTTTCCAAAGCCGTCTGTCTGCTTCTGAAAAAGCACATAAAGGAGGTGGTACACTATGAACAATACTGATGTGCCAATTTGGGAAAGATACACCTTGACAATAGAGGAAGCGTCTAAATATTTTCGTATTGGGGAGAAGAAATTGCGTAAGCTGGCAGAGGAAAACATCAACTCTGGCTGGGTCATTATGAATGGAAACCGTGTGCAGATTAAGCGGAAACAGTTTGAAAAAATCGTTGATACTTTGGACGTTATTTAGTGAAAATGAGCCTGAAATATGGTACAATATAGGTAGTCGTATCAAGGCTCTTTCTACTTTGAAAGGAGCTTAACATCATGGAAAAAAGACGTGATAACAAAGGACGAATTTTAAGGACTGGAGAGAGCCAGAGAAAAGACGGAAGATACGCCTACAAATATATAAACGCACTTGGAGAGCCAAAGTTTGAGTATGCTTGGAAACTTGTTCCAACGGATAAAACCCCAGCAGGAAAACGTGAAGATATTTCACTCCGTGAAAAAGAACAGGCGATACAAAAAGACCTTAATGACGGCATTGACACTGTTGGAAAGAAAATGACTGTCTGCCAGCTTTACGCTAAGAAGAACAGCCACAGAAAGAACATCAAACGCAATACGGAAAAGGGACGCAAGTACCTTATGGACATTCTGAAAAAAGACTCCCTCGGTGCTAGAAGCATTGATACGGTCAAACAGTCAGACGCTAAAGAATGGTGTATCAGAATGAATGAAAATGGATATGCCTACAAGACGATAAGCAATTTCAAGCGTTCACTGAAAGCGTCATTCTATGTAGCAATACAGGACGATTGTATCAGAAAGAACCCTTTCGACTTCAAATTGAGTGATGTTCTGGAAGATGATACTGAACCTAAGATTGCATTAACCCCAGAACAGGAAGCAGACCTGCTGTCCTTTATGGAAAGCGACAAGATTTATAAAAAGTATCGTGATGAAATCATCATTCTGTTAGAAACAGGGCTTCGTGTTTCAGAATTGTGTGGATTGACAGTTAAGGACTTAGACTTTCAAAACAGGTCAATCAATGTAGACCACCAGCTTTTGAGAGATACAGAAGTCGGGTACTACATTGAACCGCCTAAGACAAACAGCGGTATTCGCCAGCTCCCAATGAGTGAAAAGGCTTATCAAGCGTTTAGACGCATTAGCAAGAACCGTAAGAAAGCAGAGCCAATCGTGATTGACGGTTACAACAGTTTCTTGTTCCTCAACCGTGAGGGCTTACCAAAGGTAGCAGGAAATTATGAGGGTATGGTTAAAGGGCTGATTAAGAAGTACAACAAGACACATAAGGACAAGTTACCGAATGTGACCCCACATACTTTCAGACATACATTCTGTACCAACATGGCAAACAGAGGAATGAACCCAAATACCTTACAGTACATTATGGGACATTCCAACATCACCATGACACTTGGCTATTATGCACATGGTTCATTCGTTTCTGCAAAAGCTGAAATGGAACGGCTGTCAGCTTAGTAGTAAAGGCTAAATTTACTACACTTTTACTACTTTTGAAAGCAAAGTCATACATGGATATGCCAGCTTATGCAATGTATCTTCCGAAAAGAAAACATCGGAAAAGCCCGTAAATACAGGTTATACCGGCATTTGACAACATTTGAAAAGATAATCAAAATTCTTATGAGTTTTTATGGGGAATAAAGCCATTTGCTGATTTCTTTGGACTCTTTATACATTCTTTTAATGACAGAAATTCTTCGTAACTCAATAGGTGAAAAAGAGCATCTTCTTGTGTAAACACTTCATAAAGGGAAGCAAGCATCTGATATCTCGTGATTTTTTCATATTCTTTCGGATTTTCTATATAAGTGTCATAGCAACAATAGATGGCTTCCTTGTTTATCTTTTTTGCATAATCTTTTATGTTCATATTCATTCATACCTCTCTATGAGTTTATCATATCCTTTTTCTTGAATTCATACAATAAAGATATCGAAAGATTTAGACTTCTTTCTTGCGTTTTAAATGAATTTGGCAGTCCATACTAACAAAAGCAACCAAGAGAAATCATATGCTATATGGAAACGGATGGTGAAGATATGAAATATCGTTTAAATAAACAGGTGACAAATATCATGAAAAGCGCAGGTGAAGAGGCGCGTGATATGGGAAACAACTATATAGGAAGCGAGCATTTATTACTGGCAATCTTAAAAGATAGTGAGACTCAGTTATGTCAGTTAATCAGCGCACAGGGTGTTTGTTACTATCAAATGAAAGAAGATTTAATGGTACTATTTGGCTTGCGTGATCAAAGTGTTGAAGAAATCCAAATCACTCAGGTCGTCGATGATATCTTAGAGCGTGCCATGCAGATCGCACAGCATAAAAAAGCAAAAGTGATGGATGTACATTCCTTATCCTTAGCACTGCTGCAGACAGCAAGCTGTGTGGCTACGGAAATCTTGCATCGCTATGATATTGATGAGAATGTATTGCTGATGCAGATGGAACATGGGGGACGTAATGAATTGGATAAAGTAAATGAATTACGGAATCTAAATACCTGTGGTTTAAATCAGGATATTATAGGTAGAGATAAAGAACTTTCTTTTATGATTTCGGTATTATCAAGAAAAGATAAGGCGAATCCATTATTGATCGGAGAACCCGGTGTGGGGAAAACCGCATTAGTGGAAAAGCTTGCCGGGATGATACAGGCAAATCAGGTACCATCCTTACGCAATGCCAGTATTTATGAACTGCATCTGAATTCATTAGTAGCAGGAACGAAATATCGCGGCGATTTTGAAGAGAAATTGCAAAATATTATTCGCCTGTTAGAGAAATATCCGAATGTGATCCTTTTTATTGATGAGATCCATCAGATGATCGGTGCAGGTAAGTCAGAAGGCAGCATTGATGTATCCAGTGTGTTAAAGCCATATCTTGCGCGTGGATTGATTAAATGTATCGGTGCTACAACAGTAGAAGAATATGAAAAATATATCGAAAAAGATCGAGCCTTAGAACGGCGTTTTCAAATTATCACGATCAAAGAACCAAATCAGAGCGAAACATTGGAAATGTTAAAGGTTAAGGTAAAAGAATATGAGGATTTTCATCAGGTGCATATTCCGATGGATATCTTAGCGAAAATCGTCGCGTATTGTGACTATTATATGCCACAGCGTAAGTTTCCGGATAAAGCGATTGATGTATTAGATTTATCCTGTGTCAGTGCGAAAGCGAGCAATACGCATCAAGTCAATGAAGATATGGTTAAAGATGTTGTGGAAAAGCTTACAGCGATTCCGCTTGCCAGTGTTGATCGTGTACAATTGTTAAAGGCGCAGCTGCAAGAATCCTTGATTGGACAGGAAGAAGTTATTGATAAATTAATTGCCCAGTTACAATGGATCGAGCAGGGCGTAATTACCCAACGTCCTTTAGGGGTTTGGCTGTTTTTAGGAAATCCCGGGGTTGGGAAGAAGACACTGATGCAAAAATTTAACCGCACTTATTTTAATCAGGAAGATATGGTAACTTTTGATATGGCAGCCTTTGAACAAAACTTTGCGCATAATTTATCTTTACTAAGACGCAATCCCTATACGATCGTATGTATCATGAATTTGCATATGGCGCATGAAGCACAGCTGCAATTCTTACGTCAATCCATTGAAAAAGGGTATATGGAACATGATATTTACAAGGTGGATCTGCGCCATTGTATCATGATCTTGAATGGTGATTTCACGCTAACAAATAGCAGTGAATTGCATTTTCAAGAAACCCAAAGTCTGGAACAAATCTTATCTCGACAGTTGCCTGCATCATTTTTAAGCGTCATTGATGAAATCTTCTGGTTTCATGATCTGAAGCAGGAAGATAAATTGCACATCGTTCATAATGTCTTAAAACAATGGAATAAGACTTTAGCGGATACAAAGATTAAAGAAGTGATTTCTTCTTGCACATCCATGGAAGAAGTAACCAGAAAACTAAAACAGCATCTCGTGGAGGTCTAACCTCCTTTTTCTAAACCTAGAAGGAAATGAGCGTTATAACCGAAAAAATGTGCTATAGTAAAGACATAAGGAAGTGATGTTATGAAAGCATTAATTACCGGCGCCAGCAGTGGGATTGGAAGAGATATGGCCAGAGTTCTGGCAAAGGCCAAAGTTGATTTGATTCTGGTTGCACGAAGAAAAGAACGTTTGATGGAACTAAAAGAGGAATTACCGGTACATGTTACCGTAGTTGTTTTAGATGTTTCAAAACGTGAGAACTGTGAAGCGTTATACCAACGCTTTGTCCATGAACCTATTGATATTCTGATCAATAATGCCGGCTTTGGAGATTATGGGGAATTTCATGAAACGGATATAGATAAAGATTTACAGATGGTGCAAACTAATATACAGGCGGTGCATATTCTTACCAAGCTCTTTTTAAAGGATTTTATTCGTCGTGATAAAGGCTATATCTTAAATGTAGCCAGCTCCGCCGCTTTTTTACCGGGACCGTTGATGGCAACCTATTATGCGACCAAGAGCTATGTACTTCGCTTGTCGATGGCGATATGGAAAGAGCTGCAGAAAAAAGGCAGTCATGTTTCCATCTCGGTATTATGCCCGGGACCGGTGAGAACCGAATTCGACAAGGTGGCAAATGTTAAGTTTTTAATGGATGGAAAAACAAGCGAAGAGGTAGCTGCGATTACCATACGCCGTATGTTAGAAAAAAAGTTACTGATCATTCCCGGCATGTTGATGAAAGCCTCTTATATCGCGACACGCTTTTTACCAAATCGTTTGTTGATGAGCTGTAGTTATCACATTCAGCATCGTAAAAATAAATAAAATCAGAAATAAAAAACTGGAAACAATCCTATAAGCAGAATGTCTTACGATAGGAAGTTCCAGTTTTCTTTTGATGTATTTATGTTCATTCAGAAAGTTATTCGTCTATTCACTTGCCACTTCATCAGCTGCCTCTTCTTCGTTAGGCAATGCACTGGTACAATGTGGACAGCGTGTAGCCTCGATTGCGATTTCCGATTTACAGAAAGGACAAATTTTTGTTGTAGGTGCTTCTGCTGCTTCTTCTTTTTTTCGAAGGGCTTTACGCGCTAAGGAGTTCATTGTTTTGACCATCATGAAGATTACAAAGGCCATGATGAGAAAGTTAATGACCTCTGTTAAAAAGACACCATAATTCAAGGTAGATGCATTTGCTTCCTGTGCTTTTGCTAAAGAAGTGTACGTATTGCCATCAAGGGCGATAAACCAGTTGGAAAAGTCAATGCCACCGGTAATCATCGTAATGATTGGCATGATGATATCATTCACCAAAGAACCAATGATTTTTTGAAAAGCACCACCGATGATAACACCAACAGCTAAGTCAAGCACGTTTCCACGCATGATGAATTCTTTAAATTCTGCATAAATTTTTTTCATGTGTATACCCCTTTCTTAACGATTGCACGTAGGATTTATTTGGCATGAGCCGCCATAAAGGCTTCAATTTCATCCGGTTCTTTGATAATATCTTTGCTTAAGTTGATACAGCCATCTTCCACCACCAGCACATTATCTTCAATGCGTATGCCAATGCCTTCCTCCTCTAAATACAAGCCGGGTTCAATTGTAAAGACATTGCCAGGCTGCAGTTTATAGTTTGGCAAGGTGACATCATGTGTTTCTAGGCCAAGCATGTGGGAAACTCCATGCCAATAATAATCGGCAACACTTTTTCCATGTTTTAATAAATTAAGTTTACTTAATTCTTGATGATAAAATTTAATCAATTCATTATTTAAATCACGTAAGGTTATACCTGGTTTTACCATCTGCATGATCATCTTATTGGCTGTTAAAACAATGTCATAAATTTGACGTTGGCGTTTTGTGAACTTCCCATTTATCGGGAAGGTGCGTGTAATATCGGCATTCATATAGGAATAAGCTGCCCCTAAATCGCATAAAACCAAAGAGCGGTCTTTGATTTTTTGACTATTCTCCTGATAATGTAGGATAGTTGCATTTTTGCCTCCTGCCACAATGGATGGGAAAGAATGCAGACAGTTATTTGATTTTAAGACGAAATCAAAATAAGCTTCCAATTCGTATTCTCCCATGCCGGCATGCGCATGAGCCATCATATTTTCAATGGCTTCCTTTGTCACCGCAATGGCTTTTTGTAATTTTGCCAATTCATCTTCATCCTTAACCAAACGCAGTGCACTGATGTATCCTGCCAGATCATGTAAAACGATGTGTGGATATCTTTGCAGTAAACTGCGTGCAAAAATATGCGCTTCACTATCCGCCTGTTCAGCTTCTTGTTTCGTGAAATCCGCATATACATCAACATTTGCATAACCACTAAAATAACGTGATAAGACACTTCCTATGGTATCCATGGCTTCTTCACGCCAATAGATTTCTTGGATACCGGAGATGTTTGCGGCATCCTTTGGCATGATTCTGCCGCCGACCCATTTTGCCAGTTCTTCATCATAACGTTCAATAAATAAATACTCACTTACACGTCCTTCAACTTTGATGATGGCAAGTACCATATTTTCTTTGTCTAAACCACTCATATAATAAAAACTGCGGTCTACAGAGAATTCATACTTTTCATCGCCGACCTTATAAGGGGCTGTTTTGCTAAACAGTAGGGCAATGGCATTATCTGGCAAAGCAGCAGCCAATTTTTTTCGTCTTTCTTTATACATAAGATCCTTCTTTCTTCATCTTGAGATATATTATCTTGTAGCTAATTATAGCACAGTTTCGCTTAAGTTTCTTTCAGAAATAAGCGTATTCTATGGTATAATTGTGAAAACTGATGTAAGTATTTAAGATCGAGAAAGGAAATGGTTTATGAAATATACAGCACTCATTGTAGCAGCAGGCAGTGGCAGTCGTATGGGATTGGGATATAATAAAATGTTATTTACATTAAAGAATGGCAGGACGATTTTAGAAGAGACCATTGCATGTTTTAGACAAGATAAGCGTTGTCATCAGATCATTGTAGTAGCTAGTTTAGAGGATATGGAAACCTTTATGCAGTTATGTGCAAAGGGGAATGTGGTATTTGTACAAGGCGGTACTACCCGTCAGGATTCTGTTTATAATGGGTTAAAAGCTGTAGCATGTGATTATGTGCTGATACATGATGGTGCCAGACCATGGCTGTCCATGACATGTATTGATCGCATTGTGGATACGCTTCAAACAAAGGCTGCTTGTTTATTAATGATGCCGGTGAAAGATACGATTAAAGTAGTGGAACATGGAAAAGTTGTATCAACTCCACAGCGTGCTACCTTATATCAGGCACAGACACCACAAGCTTTTCGCAGTGATGCTATCCTGAAAGCCTATCATATCGCATATGAAAAACAGCTGCAGGCGACAGATGATGCGCAAATCATGGAATTATGCGGTGATTATGAAGTATATGCGGTAGAAGGCAGTTATGAGAATATAAAGGTGACAACAAAAGAAGATATTGCAGGTAAATAAAAGGTTACCATGTTGCGTTTTTGTATGTTGAATCGAGAATATAGGAAGCAGAAAAATGATGATAATCATTGGATACTTCCTTTTTTTTGTGAATTTTGAGAGTGTAAAATAAACTGTGTAAATTAAGAGCGTACGACTTAACGATACACAGTTTTTATATGCTTATGATACAATAAAAGAAAGTAGAGGAAATAACATATGGCAAGAATAAAAAGAGATCCAAAAACAGTAGCACTCGCGCAAGAAATCGCAAAACAATTTGATCCACAATCAGCAGAAGATGCAGATGAAGCACTCAAAGAACTTTTTGGTCCGATATTTGAATCGTTGCTCCAAGGTGAGATGAGTCATCATTTAGGATATGAGAATAATAATAAAGAATATAAACAAACGCAGAATCGTAGAAATGGATATGGTCAAAAAACTGTTCATACTACAAAGGGAGATATCACGATAGATACACCAAGAGACCGTGATGGTTCTTTTGAGCCACAGCTGATATCAAAACGACAAAGAGATGTTTCAGGAATAGAAGATAAAGTATTAGCGATGTATGCACGAGGAATGAGTCAACG
>NZ_SMBP01000018.1 GCF_004341945.1 Longicatena caecimuris | reverse complement strand
TTGATATATTCCAATAATTTCATTATGGCCTGTTCACAACTCCGATTTGGTCTGAATCCATAACTATAATCCGAAAAGAACGTTTCACATATTGGACTTAATACTTGTACCATTGCCTGTTGGATGATTCTATCCATTACCGTTGGTATCCCCAGATTTCTAGTTCCTCCATTCGCTTTTGGTATTTCAACCCGCTTTACTGACTGTGGTTTGTACTTCCTCTCTGTGATTTCAGCTCTGATACGTTCCCAGTTCTCTTTTATATAAACATAGGCATCCTCAATCGTTATTTCATCAATTCCGCTTGCTCCTTTGTTCGCTTTTACACGTTTATAGGCTTTGTTCATATTTTCTCTGTTCAGTATCTTTTCTAATAGTTTTGACATACTCTGTGCACTCCTATCCTTTCCGCTTTCTTACAAATCATCATATGTGTTTTGGATATTTGCTCATTTACGTTTTCACTCATACCCCTGTCTGATTGTTGTAAGAAACATACATTTTGCTCGTGCGATTAAAACGTTCGGTCCTTCAGTATTTCTACCTACTATGACCTCGGCTGACTTCTCATTGTTCGTTGTTACTACTCCTCGACTGCACGTCGTTCTACGTCTCGCCTACTGAGTCAATGAGACCTCGCGGGGTAAGTCACATATCTTTCCTCGTTTACTTATCTGATTTACGCCATTAGGTTACGGTTATCTTTTGGACTTTGATGCTTATTGCCATCTCATCCACTAATGTCGCCTTATTATCAGCCATCCAAACTTAATGTTCAGACTTCCTGTCCGTTAAGCCACGATTTCGCTATTGCTTCCTCTCTCCCATACCTCACGATATGAAACTTGCAAGTCGCTCTTGGGTTCGTCGATAACTACGCCCCGAGGGATTTTCACCCTAGATATGTGGCATGCCCGCCACACAATAAAAAAGTGGCAATTGCCACTCTTCATTGCTTATGCGATATAAGGCAGTATCCTTACATGCGCGTTCATAAAGGATTATGAGAATCAGATTTTCCTATCTTTTAGCTTCTGTTTCTTAATAGTCTATTCCAGTACCCCTAATTCTTCTTTTCCATCTTCATCCTCAATCTGCTTGTCCAATTTCTTCATTTCATGAGAGATAAAACCGAATACAACAATACCACTTGTTATATCGGCTATCGGACCGGCATATAAAATACCATTTAAACCAAAGATCATAGGTAAGATTAAAATTAAAGGGATCAATAAGATCAATTGCCGCATCATCGATAAGACACTCGCCTTTAATGGCTGCCCGGTTGCCTGAAAATAGCTTGTCGCTGTTATCTGGAACCCTGCACAAAAGATTCCCATCATAAAGATACGCATACAGCGGATAGCAAATTCGGTAAATGTCGCATTGCCACTGCCAAATAAAGATAATATGATATGAGGAATGGTAATGCATAACAACCAGCCAACAATGGAAGTAATTGTCGCAATACCAGCCGCACGCTTATAAGTACTCTTAATGCGCTTTGGTTGATTTGCGCCTTTATTAAATCCCAAAATGGGTTGCGCACCAATACCAATGCCCACACAAATAGCAGTAATGATCATCGAAACCTTTAAGACAATACCCATAGCACTTAATGCCACATCTCCACCGGTCGATGTCATATCACCATAATATACCAAAGAGTTATTCATGACTACCTGCATGATTGTCGCTGCTGTCTGTGTAATACAACTAGAGATTCCTAATGCGAAAATCGCTTTACAGATGGATGATTTTAACTTCATATGATCAAAGCGTAAACGCATATGACCTTTTTTCAAGAAATAATATAGTAAGATGACAGCACCAATGATTTGTGATGTTATGGTCGCAATCGCAGCACCTTTTACTCCCCAATGCAAGACAAAAATATAAAATGGATCGAGCATCGTATTTAAAATAGCACCTGCCAGCATACTATACATGGCAACATTAGGACTGCCATCCGTTCTTGCCATATTGGATAATCCGATACCTAACAAATTAAACGTAGATCCTAACAAAATAATGCTTGCATAGTCTTTCGAATAGGCCATATTTTTCGGTGTTGCGCCAAATAAGTTTAATATAGGTTCTAAGAAGACTAAACCAATTACAGTAATCAAAAGACCGATGACCAACAGCATCAAAAATTCATTTCCCAATGTATTTTCGGCTTCGTCTTCTTTCTTTTCCCCTAATTTGATTGCCGCATAAGCACTACCACCGGCTCCCAACATCGTGCCTATTGCCAAAAGAATTGTCATCAAAGGAAATGTGACCGTTGTTGCGGCATTTCCCAGATAACCAACACCTTGCCCGATGAAAATTTGATCAACAATATTATATAATGCATTCACCAGCATACTGATGACACTGGGAATAGCAAAACGCATTAACAGCCGTCCAATCGGCTGATACCCTAATGGATTTCTTGTTTTTGGATGTACATGTTGTTCCATAGATTCCCTCCTTATTTCTTTTTAACGAAAGCAGCTGCATTCGCTGCTACTCTTCCCATGAGGCGCGCTGTAACTTCGCATTCTTCATCACTTAACCCATCTGTGATGATCGCATGCCAATCAGCAAGCACTTGATTGATCATATCAACAATGGCCTCGCCTTTTTTTGTCACATACAGTTTCGTGATACGACGATCATGTTCATCACTGCGTCGCAATACGTAACCCTGCTCCTCTAATTTTTTTACTGCTCTGGCCGTCGTTCCTTTATCATAATGATCTTGATATGCAAGCTCATATTGATTAATCCCCGGATGACGATAGATATGTAATAGAAAAAACTGCTGTCCACAGCCAATATGATAGGGTGCCAGTTGTTCATCGAAATAAATCTGACTTAGCCGATATACCATGGAAGAATATTTACTAATAACAGGCATTTCATCACCTCTTAACTTACCGTTGCATAAACAACTATTGTATTATACCGTATGAAAGTTGCATACGCAACCATAAAATGTAAGATTTTTTGATGATGTCTTGCTTCAGTAAAGTCATATATATTTTCATCAGTAAATGAAAAAAGCTGCCAACATCTTTGCTTCCGATGTATGCGCAGCCTTTCATCACATTTTATTTTTTATCATGCAGTTTTCCATCAGCATAGTATTTTCCTTGGAAATCCTCCTTCATATATTTATAGTCTTCTACTCTTATTAATTGTTCATCGTAAAGGGCACATTTACCATGCAGACAAGCTGCATAATATTCACTCTCCCCATCTTTGCCTTTCACAACCAAAATGTCATCATATACCTCATCCATGACTTGACGATATGCAAGGTCATAAAAATGCCAACCGTCTTTAAGCTTCACAATGCGATAATTACTTTTATTGTTACGATAATCTTTAACTTCTAGCAATTCTTCATCACCCTGCATCAAAATCTTTTTACCTTCTTTTTCTTCCACATAAATGATAAAGCCTAAATCATATATATTTTCGTCAAAACTAGAATGAACAATATTGCTATACTCCTTCATTCTATCTTTTTCCTCTTTTGCTTGGTAATTCATAGCAGTCATAATGCTAAACAATACGGCCACTGCAATGATATATGGTAATTTAGATGGAGTCTGTACTTTTCTGCTTTTCGACAAGTACTGATGCAATTGAAAGACAGCTTTCTTTACGTCTTGCTCAGGTGGAATACCTTGCGCTGCTTTGTTTTGGATAGACAGTAAATAGGATGATAATTTTAATTGTCTATCCATAAGATCTTTGATAGATTGACGATATCGTTTCTTTGGTAAGATATACTCTGATAAGCGTTTTAAGAATTGCCCATTTGTCCTAGCTTCTAAAAAGGCATTCGTACTTAAAAAGGTTATCCAAACCGCTGTATCGTTTCGTTTAGTTGATTCACTCAGCATTATCCATCGCTCCAACACCGTATCTTCAACAGGTCTTTGTTTACTCATCAAATCAGAGAAATCAACTATGTCAAAACATTTTCCACTTATATGAGCAAGCACTTCACTTTCCTTTGGCAAGGAAAGCTGCTCTTGCATCATCTGTTGTACCTCGCTTTGAAGTGGCTTTGGACGATCCAATGTCTTCCATAAGAGTTCATGGAATTTAACTTCTTGTTTCACCAGCTGAAAACTTACTGTCTTAAAAAAAGCTTGCCAGCTGGATGGCTGTGTTCGCAGCGGACTTTGGTCGAGTGCTGCCCAATCCATCAATACGAGATGCAAAAGTGCATAGAAATACTTTTCTTTTATGGACAGCAAAACAGCAGTCGGTGTCTTTAGCTCCATCATCGTCTGCCTTTTTAATTGTTCATCAAAGGCTTCGATAGGAACGCTTGTCTCTATTCTTTTAAATTGATAGAGTGAAAGACGCAAGCGTAGAAGAAGCGCTGTATCGCATGAAAATACGCAATTGTCTTTATGATATGGTATTAATTCCTCTAACGCTTCGAATAAATAGTCTTCAAAACCTTTATACTCTTGAAAAAATTGTTCCCATTCATTGTATGTGGCTTGTGTTTCATAGAGCTGTTTCCACTTTTCAACAAAGTTATTTTGTATATCCTGCAATACATCAAAAACATCTTTGTACGCTTCTTCATCATCATTCGCATGAACTTCCTCTTTTTCAAAAGCAAATAACCTTTCATAGATGCTATGCATATCTTCATGTTCCGCTTGATTGTTACTTTCTGCAGATTGCGACATAGCGCTTTGTTTGGCTATTTTTAGGGCGCTTTCATAAGCTTGGCGTATCGTTTGATACATTTCGGGGTCATCTTCAGGATGATATTGTCTCACCATTTTACTATAGGCTTTTTTAATGGCTTTTAGATCTGTTGTTTCTGTGATTGCTAAAATTTCCCAACAAGATTTCATACTTCATTCCCCCTATGCTTGAAAATAACGAGGAATCGTCGTTGTATCCCCATCCCCTTCTATGCTATCCAGGCGTCGGCTGACTTCATGATAAGCATGATCAATCGCACGTTCATTCTGACTTTCCAACACCTGTTCAAAATAGCGCATCAGATCTGCTACCATTTGACGTTCTTCTTTTACAAGTTCTAAAAACATTCGTTCACCACGTGCCAGTAATAAGCGATTACGTTCTTTATCACGTGGATGTATCTTCAACTCCTTTAATTCTTGGAGCTTTTGCTTAATTTCTGCCTCACTCATACGATTATTTTTCGATAAGATCATCTTATGAAAACTTTGCCGGGTAGAAATTACAAAGGCATCCACCTCTAAAATGCCATTTATATCATAAGTTAGACGAACCTTTACGATTTCCTTACCTTTTTTATTGGGTGGTACCTTAACTTCTAAATTGCCTAACAACAGATTATCTTCTGCATGGTAATGTTCTCCCTGATAAATTTCAAAATCAATGACTTCTTGTTGATCATGTATAGTCGTATACAAAGATTCCCGACTACATGGCAATACACTGTTACGTTCAATCAAAGGACTCATAATTGCATCCTTCAGCCCGTCGGGATATATAGCAGTGCCTAAAGTGAAGGGACAGATATCACTAAGGAGCATATCTTTGATTTCTTGATTGCGTTCTTTAATACCGGCTGCTGTTCCACATCCATAAGCAATCGCCTTATCCGGATCCAAGTGCATAGTTACGGTATGCTTAGTCAGATATTCTATATAATGTTGAACGACTGGCATCTTACATGAGCCCCCGACAAGGATGATATCATCAATATCTCCAATATCATCACCAGCATCCTTTAATGCTTGTTTTAAGGGACCTTCCATCCGTGTTAAGATGCTATTACCCAACAGAATCAGCTGCTGATTTGTAAGTTTCATACTCAAAAGCGTATCATGGATGCGTACTTTCATGTTCACCTCATCCTGTTCACTCAGTTTACGTTTGCATATTTCTGCCTGCTTCATTAACATCGCTTTTTCCTGGACACTGATATCTGTAGCATTCAGACCATATTCCCTTAAAAAGGCTTCAGTGATCACGGTGTTAAAATCTTCCCCACCTAAATGATTATCGCCGGCAACCGCAGCTATTTCAATCACATTATCAAAAGCATCTACAACGGAAATATCTAAAGTACCACCACCAAAATCGATAATGAGAAAAGTTTTGTCTTCCCCATCATCATGAATATGCTGTGCTAACGCAGCAGCACTTGGCTCATTGATAATTCGTTCCACTTTTACTTGCGCCAATGCCCCTGCTGTCTTTGTCGCCCAACGCTGATCATCGTTAAAATATGCCGGCACACTGATAATGACCTCTTCGATGTCTTCCTGCAAATACATTTTTGCATCTTCAATCAGTTGGCGTAGGATAAAAGAACTTAACTCTTCAGGTTTAAATGTCTTATTACCTAACGTATATTGCTTGGCTGTACCCATGTCCCGCTTAAACGCAGCAACACTGTCTTGGGGATGGGTAATCAGACGTTCCTTTGCTAATCGTCCTACTAAGATTTCATCATCCTTTACACTGACGACACTTGGTGTTATATATTCCCCTAATGCATTTGGGATCAATTCTGCTTTGTTATTTCGCCAAACACAGGCCAATGAATTGGTTGTACCTAAATCTATTCCAATAATTGCCATATAAAATCTTCCTCTCTTAACTACGAAGGCGTGTATCCATTTGCTTTTTTATTTTATCATACCCTTTGCACATGAGTAAAATTTTCACATTTTCTTATCGCATGTTTATGGCATTACTCTATCATAATCACTTCCATCTTATGAGCCTTTGCCCGACGATTTGATATCGCGTTGTAAAGACCTCTTCTATGAACTTACGATCATGTGATACCGCAAGGATACAGCCTTTAAATTCCTTTAAGATCTGACGAAGAAGCGGATTTGTAAGTGGTGATAAATTGCGGGTCGGCTCATCTAACAGTAAGACATTGCAATTGGTTTTAATGAAGCGTAAAAGATACACTTTTGCTTTTTGTCCTTCACTTAATTCCATGAGGGAATGTATCATTTCATCACTCGTAAATTTCATTCTTCCTAGTAATTCTCTGGCTCTGGTAACATCCTTTTGATCACCTTCTTCCAAGAGAAATTGAATAGGTGTCTCATGTTCTTGAAAACATTGTGCGTATGCTTGCGGCATATACCCAACCTTAAGATCATTGCGCAGCTTGATTTCTTCATAAAGTCTTTTCAATAATAAACTTTTTCCACAGCCATTGGGCCCTGTAATTACCACTTTTGCTTGCCCCTTTATCAATAAATCAACATCTTGTAACAGTATTCTTTCTTGTATGCGCAATTCCTTTAGCTGATACTGCATAACTATTTTCGCAGCCGGTAAAGGTGTTGCTTCAAAATAGACATCAATGGCTTCTTCTACTGTATCCACCTTATGAACCCCATCTCTTTCATAACGGTTTTCCAGTGCCTTGATATTTTTCATTTTCTTTTTCAATAATTGCCCCATGGATGGGTTGCGCACCGTATCATTCAATGCATCATGTACCGCATTACGCATATCGTTCAATTTGATCATCTTTTTTTGATATTCCAACTGTTCTTTCGAAGCTAAGGCGGCTTCTTTATTTAATTTCATTGCTCTGCTGTTAACATACTCTTGATAGGTACCACGATAGATCGTATGCACACATTTTGTTTTCTTATTTCGCTGTTCCAGATGGATGATGACATTGGCCGCATGTTCCAATAATGTTTCATCGTGTGATATAAAAATAACCGGTATTGTCTGTTGAACGATGAATTGTTCCAACCATTCCAGTGTTTCAATGTCCAAATCATTGGTCGGCTCATCGAAAAGTAATAGCTCCGGATGACTGGCTAGCAACTTTATCAGTTGAAGTTTAACCTTTTCTCCACCGCTTAACGTTTTGATTTTTTGTTCTGATGTCAAACAGGTGGCATCCAGATGTACCTGATGACATAATTGTTCAAATTCTTTTAGGCGATTATAGTCTTCTGCTTCTATGATATCCGCAACATCATTTTTTAAAACATATTCATATACATAGCTTTCCTGCCATTTGTCATTTAACTGTTGTTCAAAATAGCCGATATGTTTCATGTCTGTAATAATCGTTCCACTTACCTCTGCATAGTCTTCTATTTGTTTTGTATTATAAATTGCTTTTAATAAGGTTGATTTTCCATTTCCCTCTTCACCGATAATTCCTACCTTATCTTCATTTCCCAGGGAATAATTAAATTTATCAAGTAATATATGATTCTTTTGATCTTTTATTGTAACATCTTTTAGAATAAGCAATGGACATACCTCCTTTTGACACAAAAGAAAAGAACGTCAGACGTTCTTTGTGTGATTGTTCATCAGGATAAGTGATCATACGATAATGACACGACAAAAACGATTCTGTTTACGGATTCATTTTTAAGTTTCATTATCGATTGTACATCCTATCACTCCTTCATCTTGCTTTTTATGATAGCGTAAATAAAGATGAATGTCAACTTATAAAAAACCATGTATGGGGCATGATAAAGGATAACGAGGTGAGAGCATGAACGATTCTTATTGGATCAACAAACAAAAACAACAGCTCCAATTTCCACAAGTCACAAAGGAATTGGATACGAATATTGTCATTATCGGTGGTGGTTTATGTGGGTTAAGCAGTGCTTATTATCTTTCTAAAGCAAAAGAAGACATCATTGTTTTAGAGGCTGAGGAAATTGGTCGTGGAGCCAGCGGACGCAATACGGGAAAGGTCACATCGCAGCATGGCTTAATCTATCGTCATTTATTAGAAAGCTATGACAAACATTTTGCGCGATTATACTATCATGCAAATGAAGAAGCAATCACTTCCATCGAAGAAATCATTCAGGAGCATGGGATTGATTGCGATTTTCATCGTTGTGATACGATGCTATATACAAATGATGATGTACAAATTGCCCAGTTGCAAGATGAATATCAAGTGTATTTGGATCTGCATATTCCTTGTACCTATGTGGAAAAACAAACAACGCCTTTTGCGATGAAAACTGGACTTACCATGCATTATCAGGCAGTGTATGATCCTTATGCATATGCTTGCGGTTTGGCTAAGGTGCTTCGTGATGCAGGCGTTTCACTTTATGAGCATTCTCCCGTGAGTGACTTGCAAGAAGAAGCAGATGGCAGTTATACACTGCTTTGTAACAATCAACGTATTCATGCTAAAAAAGTCATTCTTGCCACGCAGTTTCCTATATTGGATCATGGACATTTCTACTTCGCCCGCATGCGCTGTGATCAAGAAACAATTTTACTTTGTGACTATCATGGAGAAGACTGTACGGCATTATCAATCGATACCCCGATGCGTTCCTGGAATTCCATCAGAGATGGCATTTTAATCGGAGGAAACAGCGGTAAAAGCGGTCAGCAGGATAGCAGCGATTTGCAGGAAATGCTCAAAGAAGTTGCCCAAAGTTCTAGCATTGGTGATGTAAAAGCCGGTTGGAGCAATTCGGATTATATCTCTTTTGACCATATCCCCTTCATTGGTAAATTAGATAAGCATAATGAAAACTTGTTATTTGCCAGCGGTTTTTCTAAATGGGGCAATACCAGTGCAAATATCGCCGGAAAGCTTTTATGTGCACATGCACTAGGTAAACGCAGCCAATATCGCGTAATATTTACACCACAACGGATGTCGGATATCTTCTCCCTACCTTTTGTAAAGGAAAATCTAAACGTTGCCTATGAATTTATTAAAGGTAAATTTAAACATCCCGATGACCAATATCCTGATATCGGTGAAGGGAAACTAGTGCAGATTGATGATCATACTTATGGTGTATATCGTGATGAGGAAGAAATTCTGCATATCGTCGATGTGACTTGTCCGCATTTAGGTTGTGTTTGCCATTTTAACGCCATGGATAAGACCTGGGATTGTCCATGTCATGGTTCTCGTTTTTCCTATACCGGTGAATTGATCAAAGGACCGGCTACCTATCGTCTACATCGTTACGGCGAAGGATTCAATGAGATTGATCCGCATATTATTGATTGATCTTTTAAAATTACTCCTTCATAAAGACATAAGAAAACACCCTTTAAGAAGACTGCTGTTTTGCGAACAGGTAAGCGAAGGGTGTTTTTCTTATATTTTCTACATAACGATACAACGACTGTATTTTATTATCAATTTTTCATAACTTTTTTAACAGCCAGAAACCACTGAGTACTGCCAATCCTTCTGCCAGCGTAATCGTAAACCAAATGCCATTCATCCCAAATAGATGGACCATGATAAATAATGATATGATCACAAAGACAAATCCTTTCAAAAGAGCCAAAATAGTAGCAGCACGGCTACATTCAATGGCTTGCAAATAATATAGAATCATGGTGATGATGGCCGTAAAAAACAAGCTTGTAAAATAAAAGCGAATGCCATCCCCGGCACTGGCAATAAGCTGCATATCTCCATCACTGAAAATGGCAGCCACAGTGTTAGGAAAAAGGAGAAAAAGGATGTATAAAAGTAACGCAAAAAGAGAGCTGGCAATTAAGGATATATGAAATGCCTGCTGGGTCCGCTTTTTTTGTCTTGCCCCATAATTCGTCGATATAATTGGCTGTGCGGCCTGGGCAAAGCCATTTAATAACCCTTT
Source organism: Longicatena caecimuris (assembly GCF_004341945.1). GTDB lineage: Bacteria > Bacillota_I > Bacilli_A > Erysipelotrichales > Erysipelotrichaceae > Longicatena > Longicatena caecimuris. The sequence goes on along the minus strand of NZ_SMBP01000018.1, from coordinate 60,072 downwards.
GGTAACATAAGCGATATTGGTGACGATGGCATAAGCAGCTAAGAATAGCTGATCTGCCTCTTGGACAATAACATAATTAAAAATGAGCACTACGCTTCCGGCACTGATTTCCAACACACCGCTACCGGCTCCATTCATCAGCATACGTTTCCATACTTCAATAGAAAAGATATCCTTATAAAAGTGCACCGTATTTTGCTTAAAGAAAAAATGTGGCAACATAAACAATAAACTTAATACGGCTGATAAAGCAGTCGCAATGGAAGCACCAAAAAGCCCCATGCCAAAGACCATGACCAAAAGATAATCTAAGATGATATTCGTAATATTGCCACATAAGGTAGCCTGCATGGCAAGCTTGGGGGCATGATCATTACGTAATAAGATACTGCCGGCATAATTAATGACAAAAAACATGGCACAAGCATTGATTGGACGCATATATTCCATAACATGTGGCAAAAGCTCTTGACTGCTTCCTAACATGTAGGCAAAAGGTTGAGCAAATATCGTCCCAAAAACCGCAATAAACAATCCTATTACACTCATGCCCAACACACTGCAAGTAAATGCCTGATTTCTTTCTTGCATATGTCCTGTTCCTTCCGCAATGGACATGATCGTAGCTCCCCCAACTCCAAATGTTAAGCCGATAGCAGAATATAGTGTAAACAATGGCATAGCGATATTCAATGCCGCTAAACCGGTACTGCCGGCACCTTTGGAAATAAAGAAGACATCTGCCAGGCAATACAAGGAATTGCTCGCCATCGCAATCAGCGTAGGGAAAAGATAATGCAGATATAGCCGATGCACACGATCATTCAATAGCCGATTTGAAGATACCTTAGTCGACATGAACCTGTTCCTTCACTTTCCGCAAAACACGTCGTGTCTTATGCGCATCTTCTATCGTAAAGACAATAAGTGCCGAAGTGATACCAAGCTTTTGATACGCCTTCCATTCTGCGATATGATCATAGGCATCCTCACTCAATAAATGTATACGACAGTGTACATCACTTAAAATCGGATAGCGATGCCCTTTCAAATCCTTCAGATTATAGCGTGTTGCTTTTCGACATAAACCACACTGCTTCTTACCATCATCCTTAAGACATGCCTGTATCGGGCAATATTCACTCAGCATCAATTCCACATGACCATATAGTTGTACAGCAAAATTGCCTGTTCTATGATAACGCTTTTGAAATGCCGTGGTTAATTCCTGTATGGTATCTGGGGTATGTTCTACTGATAAGGTAAGAATGTCCACACCGTTTGCAAAGGCAAAAGCAGCGCTATAAGAATTTGTGATATTCAAAGAAGTATCTCCGGCATGAGCTTGGGCAAAACTTAATCCTGCCGTTTCTTGAATTAAAGTATGAGGTTGTGTATAAGCATCTTTTTTTACGCGCTCTTCTCGTAAATAGACTGTTTCATTGGCTTGTCGTAAAGTTTGATATAAGCTGACATCCGCTATGTAAATAGAAGAAAAACCTTCTTCACGACATACTTCATATTGTTCTTTTGTATGTACGACAATCATGACTTCACGCATTGATGGCAAAGCGATAACCTTTGCTTTTTCTTCTGCAAAACGTCGAACACCATTTCGTACTTCACGCAGTTTCTGCAATTGCTCCAATGCCTTTCTGCGCATGCGATTCAATTCCTTAATAGGCAAAATGCCATCACTTGTAACATCACTCATATCACAGCAGCTGATAGCAAATGGCGTATCCTTTGTTTTTTGTAGTTGTGCCAGGATGCGTTCCTTAGATAAAGGGGTTTTCATTGCTTTTTCACATGGCATATCGGAAAAGACTTCCACTTGATGCTGTTGCTCATCTTTAACGATCAATTTTGCTTTTTTCTGAAGCTGCATGGAAAAGGATGCTTGAATGGGAATGGTACGTGAACGCTGCTCATAGGATGCTCGCAAAGCTTCCAGCTGTTGACAATCACTCGTCTTTAACAATATACTGCCTTTTTCCACATAACCGGTTTTATCCAATTGAATGCGTTCATTCTTTTTTGCGTGATTCACTAATAAGCCATTTTGATACATACGATTGACACGAAAGCCCTCATCCCCTTTGGCTTTCAAAATACGCACACCATCTCCTTGATGTAAATCATCTACCAATTTTACGGTCATCTTATCTTTGCTGATCTGTTCAATGATACCTGCACGCACGCCCATATGATTGGGACGCAGCGGATTCATTAACGCACTTCCAACCTGGTGAAAGAGATGTCCGCTGGTAAAGCCACGATGAAACACTTTTTCCATTTCCTGTTTCATAGCAGCATCTACATGAAACGTTTCCTTACGAGTATACGCATCTATTGCTTTACGATATAAGGCACACATTAAGGCTACATATTCTGGACGCTTCATTCTGCCTTCAATCTTAAAGGATGCTATCCCTGCCTCAATTAAGGTCGGTACTTGTTCTAAGGTATTTAAATCCTTCGGACTTAACAAATACTGCCCTTTGGTCGTGATTTCTTTGTGTAAACCATGATGATCTTCTTCCAATGTATATTGCATTCGACAGGATTGGGCACATTCTCCTCGATTTCCACTGCGTGCCAAAGTCAGAGAAGACATCAGACACTGCCCGGAATACGATACACATAAAGCCCCTTGTACAAACACTTCCAAATCTACGCCAAGTTTTGCATATTCGCGAATTTCTTCAATCGTTGTTTCTCTTGGAACAACCACTCTGGCTGCCCCCATTTTCTGTAACATCGCAATGCCTTGCGGATTATGAATATGCATCTGTGTAGATGCATGTAACTCCATATCCGGAAATCGCTCATGCAGCAAGGTAAATAAGCCGACATCCTGAATGATCAAAGCATCGACATCCATATCCTGCAAACGTTTTACATACGCTATGACTTCTTCCATTTCCTTCTCATAAAGCAGTGTATTCACGGTTACATATACTCGCACACCATATACATGTGCATATTTAACTGCCGTTTCCATCTGCGTATCATCAAAATTATGCGCAAATGCTCTTGCGCCAAACATAGTTCCTCCTAAATATACTGCATCACAACCATTTTGAACGGCTGCCTGCAATGCCTCAAAGCTTCCTGCCGGAGCTAATAATTCCACATTAGTTCTCACTTCTTTTCACCTGCCGTTTCGTTTTAAAAACTGAGCGCATGATTGTTGAAACCATTAAGATACCTAACACCAAAACGCCTGCAATACTAATTGTATCTAAGCCAATATTTAATGCCTCATCTACATGTCCCTGGATCGCCTGTAACATCATGCGATACATACCACCACCAGGTACCAAAGGAATTAAGGCGCAAATGATAAAGGTCGTGACCGGTGTCTTACAGATACGTGCTAAGATTTCTGAATAAAGTGAAAAAGCGATAGATCCCAAAAACATCGCCATCATTTCACTACAGCCATACTGCATGGACAATTGATACACAACACCGCCAATACTGCCGCCAATACCAGCTAGTAATAATTTATTTCCTTTGATATTAAATAACACCCCAAAGCCTAAGCTGGCAAGAAAACTGGAAATCATCACACTGCCCAGATTCAGCATATCAGACACCTCCTTGTACCATGAAAATACTTAAGATAAAACCGATGCCTACCGCAATGGCAATCGCCACTAAAAATGCTTCACAGGCTCTGGCAACTCCGGATAAATAATCACCGGCAACCGTATCCCGTATGGCGTTGGTGATTGCCAGTCCCGGCACTAATAACATAATGCTGGAAATAATCATAATATCAACATCCGTATTCGTTAACAACTTATGCAGACCTAATGCAACCATCGCCGCAAAAGCCGCTCCAATCGCATTAATGAAAAAATTATTTAAATCTCGCTGTTCCATAAAGCACGTAATTGCTTTAATGATCAAACCGATGAAAAAGGCACAGCCTGCCTCTAACATACTGCCTTGAAAGAAGATGGCAAAACCTCCTGCACTAAGCGCACTGAATAGTAAGGTCATCCCAAATGAATAACGCTCTTTTCGACCAATTTCCTGCAATTGTTGATTCAATTCTTCTAAAGAAAAAGCAGTTTCACTCGCTCTTCTTGACAATGCATTGATACGGTCAATGCAATTTAGATCGACCCCTCTTGAATGTACGCGCATGATTTTTGTCGAAGTCTTACCATCCACCGTGATTGACAACATGATACCGGTTGGCGTAACAAAACTTTCCGCATCCTGTACCTCATGAAAACTGTGGCATAGGCGGACCATGGTTTCTTCCACCCGATAGATTTCCGCTCCACTCTCAATTAATAATTTACCGGCATATCCTACGACATTCAGCAGTTGATCACTCTTCATTCTTTCACTTCTTTCTTTCCTTAAACAGTATATCGAAATGGGGTCAAAAAAGAAACCTTTTTTCTTTGAATTTTCAATTACGTCTGCTTATATATATGCGTAAGTTTGACTGCTACATGAACGAATAGAAAAAGATTACGATAAATTATTGGTAATTTTTGGCCTTTTTCATTATAATGTTAGTTATATGCAGGAGGTGATACCATGCGGCAAGTCATGCTTATTGTCAATCCAAAAGCCGGTAAAGGAAATGCCAAAGCAAATTTATTTACCTTATGCAATGCATTTTGTGCTATGGAAGATGAAGTCAAGGTATTTGTGACACAGTTTGGTAACCATGCACGCCAATTGGTTGAAGAAAAGGCCGAACAATTTGATTTACTGTTATGCTGTGGAGGAGATGGCACATGGAATGAAGTTATCAGCGGTCTAATGAAGGTGGCACAAAAACCGGCAGTCGCTTATCTTCCAACGGGAACCGTTAATGATTTTGCCTCAACACTGAAATTAGCAAAAAGTCCTGGTAAGCTGATGGAACATCTGGCAACACCAACGCCTTTTGCTTGTGATATCGGACAGTTCAACAAACGCTATTTCACCTATGTTGCCGCCTTTGGTCTGTTCACCGAAATCTCCTATTCGACACCTCAAGGAAGTAAAAACACCTTTGGCAAGGCTGCTTATTTTTTGGAAGGCATTAAGCAGCTGACCCATATCCCACGTTATCATATAGTTTTAGAAACAAAAGATATGCGTATTGAGGAGGATTGTATCTTTGGCTGTATAACCAATTCACGTTATGTGGCAGGCTTTACTTCTATCACCGGGGAACATGCCAAATTAGATGATGGTTTATTTGAAGTACTTTTACTGCGCGTACCGAATAATCTATTAGATGTGCAAAATATTATAACGGCCTTATTGAAACGCGAAGTAAATACTACCTGGATGCATTTTCTGACAACTTCTGCTTTGACGATGACTTGTGATCAAGCAATACCATGGACCTTAGATGGAGAAGATGGAGGAAGCGTGCATTGTGCCAAGATCCAAAATCATCATAAAGCGATTACCATACTGCTATAACACGATGCAGAGAAATAACAGAATTCTTTCCATTGATCATGATGATAAAGATAAGCAATTTTTTACGCTTTTATCACGCCATTCATAATATCAAATATTACCCATACAAACGTAAAAGTATGCTAAAACACTTAACCTTATCAAATAAAAAAAACAGGAAGCGTTCCTGTTATCCATTGAAATTCACTTTACCAAACTTTGCGCCATTTTTCTTATTTTTCAACTTACGTTCTAACAGGGAGCCTTGTGGCTTCTGTTTTACGCTGCGACTTTTTTCCAGCAAAGCTTTCGTATCTAATTTCTTTTTTTCACTCATGCATTTCACTTCCTATCTTTTACTAAGTAAATATTGTTTTAATTCTTCAACATCGTTCACGATGACATCCGCACCTGCAAGTTGTAATTCCTCTTCATCTCCATAACCAAACAATACACCGACACTGGCAAGATCATGTTCCTTTGCCCCCAATATATCATGCTTACGATCACCAACCATCACACAATGCTCTTTTTCTAGGTTTTCCTTTTCCAAAATATAGGCGATGACTTCACCTTTACGACTTCTTGTGCCATCCAATTCACTGCCATAAATACCATCAAAATATTCAGCAAGGTGATAATGATGTAAAATCGTTTTCGCAAAAACATGTGGCTTGCTCGTTGCCACAAACAACTGTCTTCCATCTTCCTTCAGTTGTTGCAACATCGTTTTTATACCAGGATATACTTTATTTTCCAGGATTCCCTTTTCTTTAAAATAAACGCGATATTGTTTGATTGCTTCATCGCACTGTTCCTTATTAAAACCATAAAATTGTGCAAACGAATCTGCTAAAGGCGGACCGATAAAGATAATTAAATCATTTTTATCTTCGATAGGGATACCCGCTTTTTCTAAAGCATATGCCACGGAATTTGTAATGCCTTCCTTAGGATCCGTTAAGGTACCATCTAAATCAAATAGAATTGCTCGCATTATTTTTCATCCTCCTCTAATATAGAATATAACTCTTTTAAATGGGTTATTTCATAGGTAATTGGTAAATCCTGCACATTTGGTTTTTGTTTAGGATTCATCCAACAGGTCGCAATACCTGCATGAATACCTCCCTGCATATCACTTGATAAGGAATCTCCGATTATTAATGTCTGCTCTTTTTCAAATGATGGAATATGAGCAAAACAATAATCGAAATATTCCTTCATTGGTTTTCGATAACCGATTTCTTCTGATATGAATGCTTTACGGATATGTTGATCTAAGCCTGAATCATGCAAACGTGAATGCTGCGTTGCACTTACCCCATTTGTTACGATATACAATTCATAATCTTTCTTCAAATGTTTCACAAGTTCGAGCGCATGTGGCATGAGGGCATGTCCTTTTCCTAATTCTTTTTGATATATATGCTCAAATTGAACACCATCTTCAGCAATATGGAATTCATTAAACAGCTTACCAAAGCGTGTAAAGATAACTTCTTCCCTTGTCATTCTTCCTTCTTCATAGGCATTCCATAAAGCAGTGTTAATCTGCAGATAACGGTTTTTCATCGCTGGAGTAAAGGGAATATTCTGCATGGTAAAGGTTTTACGCAGAGCTTCTTTTTCCGTCTTATCAAAATCCAACAAGGTATTATCTGCATCAAATAATAGCGTTTTATATTTCTTCATACTGACTCCTTATGCGTAACGTTCATAATGCCATCATAACTTTTACAGCGGCATCACTTTATCACAAACTTCATTCTATTCCTTTACGTATTCATTTTAATCCCACATAACTATATCATAAACAGGAAATAAAACCTATAAAAATTGCCGATCCTTTGCTTTTCTACAACTTAGAACCATGATACAATCATTACCATAAGAGCAGGAGGGCATGTGAATGAAAGAATTGATTTTAGTGGGATGTGGAGGCGCCTTAGGAGCCATATTGCGTTATGGTTTAGGACTTCTTCCGATGCGTACTTCTTTCCCCTTTATGACTATGCTAATAAATATTCTTGGTGCACTCTGTATTGGTATGATAATAGCTTATGCTCAAGAAACAAAAGCACAACCGGATATCATACTTTTCATTAAGACTGGATTTTGTGGAGGCTTTACGACTTTTTCTACCTTTTCTTTAGAAACGGTGCAGCTTTTTGAAACACAACGTTATCTTAGTGGCAGTATATATGCATGTGGCAGTCTGCTGTTTTGTATCCTTGCTGTCTTGTTAGGACGATGGCTAATGTTGCTGTTTCTTTCTTGATATACTATAAAAGATGATTACAGAAACACTGTATTTATCAATGATTAGTGTATTAGCACTCTCATTTATAGAGTGTGTTTATACAAGTGATGTTGATGGATGTTGATCAAATAAGCTCTTGTAGTTTTTCTAAATCAAATAAATTTGTCGGTAAGGTTAATAACGCTTTCTTCCTTCCATCATTATAATTATCTAATAAATATTGAATTTACGACGCACTCCCACCATTTCCTAATGAAAGGTTTTTTTCCTCATATGTTTTAAGGATAAAATCATTTATAAAAGATACCCATTTTTTGTATACAACATCGGAATATAACGAATGCCGCCGGCTTCAATTTCATGATTGATGGCGCGAAAGCCTAAATGTTCGTACACTTCTTTTGCATAGAGTGAGGAATTCACCGTGATGATCATTTGTTTTTGTAAACGCAACATGCTTTGAAACAAAGCTTTCCCTACCCCTTTGCGATGGTAGTGTTCATCTACAAAGAAAAGTGAGATGTGTCCCTCACACATTGCCATTACTCCAATCAAAATATCCTCTTCATATGCTCCTAAAAAGATGAGACGCTCAAAAAGATCATCCCGCATCAGATAGGCATAGAAATCCTTCACACCTTCTTCACTATAATCAACTGCATCAAATCGCAAAAAGGTTTTCCATATCAGCTCCCTCACCTGAACATCTTCTTGTTTCGATATCCGATCAATTCGCATTTACGCTCATCTCCTTTCCATATTTGCGTATATGCAATGTTTTTTAAACCCATCGTTATACATGCTGATAGATAAAAATATTATTTCATTATCAGATTATTTTTCTTACCTATAGCATACCATGAGCAAAAGAAAAAGCATATCCTAAGTATGCTTTTTCTTTAATCATTAAGCTGAATTCTTACTTTCTTGCATATAGTGTCTGTTTATAACTCATGCACGTAAATACATAATAGCTTCCATAAATTAAGATAACGACAATGGCACAGAAGAAATTAGCTAATCCTATATCACCGATTCCCAAACCGGACATTAAAGATGTAGATACTACAGGAATACCAACAGATGCATGAATAACAGCCAACACTAATGGCAATAAGAAATAAATAGATATCTGTGCATAGATGGAATGATTCATCATCTTTTCACTTGTACCGATTTTTCTTAAAATCAAATAACGTTTTTGATTATCCTCAGCCTCAGAAAGCTGTTGCAATGCTAATACTGCTGCACTTGCCACTAAGAAGACTACTCCCAAATACAAACCGACATACGTGAACAGCATACCCAATCCTGCCTGATTATCAATAATCAATTTACGAGTCATAGAAGAATAGCGAAGAGTTTGTTCATTCGTTCCCAACAGCTTCTTTGCATTCTCATGTACCTTCGTATCATATGCCTCGATCTTACTTTCATCTTTAACATCAATATTCCAGAAAGTATGATGGCTAGCTATTTGCGGTGGCAATATGGCATCAGGCACAACGATGGCAGCCCCTGTACTAAACCCAAATTCTGTGGCAATATTGATGGCTTCCTCTTGCTTTACTTGTAAATGCAGTTTATGATTAAACACCTGCAGTGGCTTTTTCGTCTGTTCTGCGATTTCATTTAAGGTTGGAATGATACTAGATGAGCCGCTGATAAAGAAAGTTTCATCCTGCTTTAACTGCATGGGAGATAACTTCCAGGCACGTCTGGCTTTATTAAAGTCACTTAATGTGATAATTTCCAGATTTGCATCTTTATACAACATACCAGTGTCTACATCTTTCGCATAATTAAATAAATCCTTTAATTTCAGATGATCCGTATAAACGGAAATTGTCTCACTACTCGTTATATTTTTATCCGTGTCTAGCATCAAGATCTGACGCATCTTTTGTGTATCAGCTTTTTGATATTGGGTAAAGGAATAAGCATATGGTGTCTGTGTATCCAAGGATGTTTTTAATGAATCATTCAGATTCCATCCTACAGATAAGGCTCCTACACTTAATAACAGCATGAGGCAAACTATGCTCATAGAAACAAAACTAGTATTGATTTTGGCATTTACCTGACGTAATACAAACATACGCAATCCGCGATAGTATAAACGCTTGCTGGAACGTATGAACTGTAAGAGAAAACCCGATAGGGACAAAAAGAAGAACAATGTTCCTAAGCTTCCCATAATAAGAATAGGAACTAAACAGCTTGCAAACATCTGAGTAGAGCGTGTCGCCAGATAATAAGCTGCCCCTAACAACAACAAAGAAACGATAAAGATAAGTACAGCGATGAAAGGTTTTTGAATTCTAGCTTTTTCCTGTTTACGCTCAGCCTGCAATAGTTCTATCAATTTTACTTTCGCTATAACTCTGGTGTTCAGCAACATGATAACCAGAAAAATAATCGTAAAGGAGATAGCAGTGATAATAGCTGCTGATGGCGAGAAGACAAAGTTATAATTTACTTGAACTGAGAACAGATGTGCGGTAAAGATGCCTAAGCCTTGTGAGCACAATATACCTAGTAATAATCCAACACCAAGTGATACCACACCAATGCATACGGTTTCATAAATTAAAACCTTAGAGATATCTTTTTTCTCCATGCCCAACAACATATATAAACCAAATTCTTTTTTCCGTCGTTTAATCAAAAAGTTGTTGGCATACATGACCAGAAAGGCCAGTACGATAGCCACAAAAACGGATAAGATTCCCATGAAAATGCCAAGTGTTTGTAGCATGATGGATTGTGAGTCATTTAATGACATGATTTCCTTTTGCGCTTGAAAGGAATTAAAGGTATAGAATAAACAGATAGAAAACATCAGAGTTAGAAAATAGATCATATAATCTTTATAGCTTTTTCTGACGTTATGCAGCGCAAGTCTGGTTAATTTCATTTACATCCCTTCTTTCACTGTAATTATAAAAGAACAAGTATCTCGCTGCCATCGTTGTCACTTACACTTTCCTTACAAATTTGAAATAATAATAAATTTTTCCACATAGCATTGGCCAAAAAAGCATAAGAGGGGTTATGTATCTAGAATGCCTTATGATACGTTATATTATAACTATAAAAGAAAAAGAACTAAAGGTTAAGTAAGCAGCAAGAGACTATGAAGTACTTCAGCAGATGCCTGCGTCATACATACAATCCGACTTTATGAAATAAAGATATCTTATGATGATAAATGCCGAATGGAATATGCTATAGGAAGTAGTCAAAGCGAAATTAGGCAACAGAATGCTGAACATGGCAAGTTTGTTCCTATAAAACAAAAAGACAATATTTTCCATCCGTATGAATACTATTTTACCATATGCTGGCATGTTAGAAAGTACATATTTTTCCTTATTTTATTATTGCCAGATTTTATTTTCTATGGTAATATAGTTAAGCAGTTAAATCTTAGGGGTATAGTACAATGGTAGTATAACGGTCTCCAAAACCGCTGATGGGAGTTCGATCCTCTCTACCCCTGCCATGAAAAATAGCCAGACACCGAAACGGTGTCTTTTTTTATAAACTGGCAGGGGCAGAGAGGTCCTTATAAACAGACCATATCTTTCCATAGCAAAAGATAATACTCAATATGCTATAATAAACGCATGAAAACAACACATAAAGAAAAATTATATCTGAATGAACATAATAAAAAACAATTAGGCGCTATGATACGATGGCTGCGTTTACAAGCCGGCTGGACACAACAACAGCTTGTTGATAAAGTAGGGATCCTCTCTTTACGGACATTGATATCTTTAGAACAAGGAAAAATTGTAAAAGATGATGATATTTATGATACGTTACTGGATCAATTTGCATTATCCTTTAATTATACGCACCCTATGGATAAACATATCGAGCAAATGCTATCGGCTATGCTTTCTGCTTATGCGCATTATGATGACGAAGCTATGCGTGCCATCTGCATAGCTTTATTGCAATCCTTACTTCCTTATCAGCAACATGTGCAGGAATTCTTTTATATCCGCATATTACAAGTCTTTACTCGCCTTTGGACAAGTCAGGAATATCTTTCATCAAAAGATTACCAATTATTTTTATCCTGTCATGATTTTCTAAGTGAATCCTTGCAAATCATGATGGAGGATGCTCTTTATCAATGGCAATGTACTTTTCCCCATAATAACATTGTATTAGAACAACTTTATCAACAATTCCATATGCATTACCATCATCATATCACCCGCTTTTCAATTGGTATTGTCTTACATTTAAGTGATAAACATCACGACTATCTACAAGCTTTTCTCATCTTAAAGGAATGTGAACAATATGAGCTAATGCATAAGGACAATCCCCATGCGCTTTTTTCCATATATCATTGGATGAGTAATCTTGCCATTTTTATAGAGCCCCAGCAATTTGAATTCTATAAAGAAAAAGCTTTATCTTATATGAAACAAACAAGCCTTTCTTCTCATACGCTTGCTATCTTCTATTATAATATTGGCGGATGTTATTATTATCAGAAACAATATGCCAAAGCGCTGACATGTTATCAATCTTCTTTCGATACAAAGAGCCATTCCCCCTTGCCTTTATTGATATGGATGTGTCATGCACAATTCTGTCTTGATAAAACATTGCCAACCTGTATCATGCAAAAAATTGATGTACAAGCCTGCAGTAAAGCATTACGCGATTGTTGGCACTATTTTATCTTAAAGCGTGATGGTCAAAATGCCCAGACATTGGAAACCTATATCATGAAAACACTGTTACCTGTCTTACAGACTCTGGCACCGGAATTTCATAAGGTTTACCACGATGAGTTAAAAGCTCTGCTTCCTCTAACACGCAATTATAAACAACTATTGTTATTTGAAGATAGATTAAATCTCGCCTAACTATCTTTTCCCATTTCTTTTGCATATGCCTTGTTTTTTTCTTCTTAACAAGCGTCTTTTACCTATACATGCAGATTTATTGGAAGGCATTTTATCAGTGGTACAATAAGCTTTACAGGAGGCTGATATTTATGAATTTAGAAGAACTTTATCAACATGTTCATGAAGAAGAACGATTACAGAAATCACCCGCAGCGCATATCGAATTTCTTACGACCATGCAGTATCTTACACAATATTTGCATGGACATGAACGTATTTTAGACTTAGGAGCTGCCACTGGAGCTTATGCTTTACCGCTTGCTGAAGCAGGCTATGAGGTATGTGCCATGGATCTGATGCCCCATCACCTAAATCGTTTGAAACAACAAAAGAAGAAACAGATGAAGCTGACCCTTCACCAAGGAAATGCTATGGATCTCTCCAGGTTTTCAGATGATAGTTTTGATATCATACTATGTATGGGACCTCTATATCATCTTAAAGAAGAAGAGCAACGAATCTGTTTGGATGAAATGCATCGCGTTGTAAAAGATGGTGGAATTATCTTTTGTGCATTTCTTAGTAACCTTGCCGTGTTTACCACGGAAGCCTTATATCCGAATAGTTCTTTTTTGAATAGCTCACAATATGATCCAACTACCTTTAAAGTCATCAATGATCCCTTTGTAAGCACCTATGTGCAGAAAGCAGAGCAACTCTTTCAAAGCATGGGCTTTACGCTTTTAAAAACCTTTAGTCAAGATGGACTTTCAGAAGTATTGGCAGAACGGATCAACGCATTAACAAAACCACAATATGAAGAATGGCTGCGTTTTCATCTGGCCATTTGTGAACAAAGAGAGCAACTTGCACATTCCAATCATCTCATTAGTATTTTGCAATCCCATAAAACACGTCAACGTTTACAGGATACAACGCGTTTACGGCTGCAGCGACTGTCTATGCAAGATCATGTACAAATGTACGAGATGGCTAAAGATCCTGACGTTGCTCGCATGTGTGGATGGAAGCCGCATGCTTCTCTGGAAGAAACAAAACTAATCTTATCTAATTTTCTGATAAACGATCACACATGGGGCATTTATCAGAAAACGGATAATACTCTGTATGGACTCATCAGCTTAGATGCGGATCAACATCGTCCTCGCAATGGCTATCGCATGTTGGGCTATTGGATCGGAAAACCCTATTGGGGCAAGGGCATTGTTGTCGAGGCTGCAAAAGAAGTCTTACGCTATGCATTTGAAGATCTGCACTGCACAATGATCAGTGTCTATCATTTCCCTTTTAATATACAAAGTAAACGTGTTATCGAAAAACTGGGATTTCAATTTGAAGGCACCTTGCATGATGCTTATGAATATTACGATGGTACCTACTTTGATGAAGTTTGTTATTACCTAAAGCAGAAACCGTCATAGCCATCTTGTGATTTCTCACTTTATAAAAGTTAAAAAGGTAAAATCTTGAATATGTGATGCTATACTATTGCATACAAAGTATTCACAAATTGGTGGTATTTGCCAATACGAATGGTGGTAGCATTTCTACGCTTTCTTCTGATGAATTCTTTCCTTCTTACATTGATAAATTTTTTAATCTTCATCGCGTTTCATCTGAAATAATGATACAATAATAAGATGAAAGATAAGGTGATGGTATGGAATTTACAATAGCTCAGATACGTGACTTTGCAGGCGATGAGCAAACATTTGAAAAGGGAGAAAAATTGATGAAGGAAAAAGCCATCAAATCGTTGGATATCGATGACTTTTCAAGTCCTGAGATCATTATGGTCAATGCTAATGTCGTAGATAAAAAAGTATATCGGGAAGTGAATATGTCAATCGATAAGGATGACTTCATCGTAAGAGCTCATTTGTGTGGCTGTGAAGAGCATGCCCAAAAAATGACCTGTGCACATTGTGTTGCTGTTTTGCTGCGCCTAATGGAAGACAGTAAGCGCAAAAACGCGGAAAAGGAACAGATGGAAAATAAAGTAGTCGATAAACATGCCATTCAGATCATGAATATCTACGAAGAACAAATCGTCTATTCTTCATTGGCCATGAACTTAAAAACAGCCATTCATTTGGAACCCGTATTAGAAATACGTAAAAAAAACATTCTTGCGTTAACCTTAAAAATCGGCAATGAAAAACAATATATCGTCAAAGACATCGCATTATTTCTGGATGATATTGCCCATAATGTAAAAAAAGCCTATGGTAAGGAACTGGAATTCATGCATAATTATTATAGCTTTGATGAAACGAGTCAAAAGCTGATTGATTTCATGCGTCATCATGAACATGATGTTTTGTATTTTTTAAATCATCCTGCCTTAGAAAAAGCCCCGCAATCCCGTAATATTTGCATGACGCCGGATGCTTTAGATGAATTTTATGAATTATATACCGATCAGGATGTCATGCATCGCATGAAAGAAAAAACATTGATCAACATGCGCTTTCTTGCTACCAATCCCCCTTTTTCTTTACAGATACACAAAGATGCCCAGCAGATTTTTCATATTTCTCTGAATGAAGGAGACTATCGTCTGTTTAAAGGACGAAACCATCTATATGTTCTTATGAATCATATCCTTTATCGTTGTGATAAAGATTTTACAAAAGCCTGTGAGCCAATGCTCAGCGGATGCTTAGAACATCATAATACCTTAACCGTGTCAGATGGCTTGATGAGTGCTTTCTATAATAATGTTATTTTAAATGTCAAAAAATATCTGCCTCTGCATGGTGAAGATATTTCTATGTATGCGCCATTACCATTAGAATGTAAGGTGTATATCGATATGCCGAAACAAAATGTCATATCTGCACGTTTGCTGTATTGTTATGGAGATGATATGTATAATGCGTTCAGTGATACTTCCTTATCCGCCAGTCGCAACTTCAATGATGAAATTGCCGTACGTCTGATTTTTACCAAATATATGACACGGATTGACGCGATGGAAGGACTTGCCTATATTGAACATTCACAAGATGCCATATATGAATTTTTAAATAAAGGCTTTGAAGAATTATCACAGACCTGTGAAATGTTTGCCAGTGAGAAATTCCGCAAACTGCAGATACGTGATAGTGTGAATATCTCTATGGGTGTACGTATTGAAAGTGATTTGCTAGAAATTGATTTTGATACCTTTGATTTTCCTGTCGAAGAGTTGCAAGAGGTATTAAAAGCATACCGTTTGAATAAAAAATACTATCGTATGCGCAACGGTTCTTTTGTCAATATTGAAGATAGTGCTTTGCAAGAGTTGTCTTTTATTTTAGATGGCATGCATGTAAGTGAAAAAGAGCTCGAAAGTGGTAAAATCAAGGTTCCCAAATATCGTTCTTTATACATCGATAAAAGCCTAAAAGATGCTGAGATGATCAAGGTTGAGCGCGATGCGACTTTTAAAGATATCATCCGTAGTATACGCAATGTTAAGGACTCTGATTTTAAGGTTCCTCACAGTCTGAAAAACATTTTGCGAAATTATCAAAAAGATGGTTTCCGCTGGCTAAAAACGATGGCCAATTATGGTTTTGGAGGAATTTTAGCTGATGATATGGGCATTGGTAAGACCTTGCAAGTAATTACTTTATTGGAAGATGAAAAGCTCCATGATCCACAGGCTATCTCTCTTGTTGTCTGTCCAAGTTCACTGATTTTGAACTGGCAAAGTGAAATCGCGAAATTTTCTGATGCCTTAACGAGCATTTTGATTACCGGGAATATGGAGGAACGAAAAGCCTTAATCTACAAAGCGAAAGATTATGATGTCGTGATCACCTCTTATGATTATCTCAAACGTGATATTGAACACTATGAAAATTTCCACTTTACTTATCAAATCATTGATGAAGCTCAGTATATCAAAAACCATAATACGAAGAATGCCGTATCTGTCAAACAGATTCAGGCAGCCCATCGATTTGCCTTAACCGGAACACCGATTGAAAATTCATTAGCGGAATTATGGAGCATTTTTGATTTCTTAATGCCAGGTTATCTATATACCTACCCTTACTTCAAAAAGCAATATGAGATTCCTATCGTGAAAGAAAATGATCCTATAACCTTAAAGGAATTAAAGCGAATGGTAGAACCGTTCATCTTGCGCCGTGTAAAGAAAGATGTCTTAAAAGAACTTCCTGAAAAAGTCGAACATACGATGATGATCGAATTAGATGAAGAAACCCGAAAATTATATATGGCAAATGTATCTTTGATACGAGAAGATTTGCATAAAAGCTTTAAACAAAAAGGCTTTGAAAATAGTAAGATCATGGTGCTGAGTATGTTGACCAGATTGCGCCAATTGTGCTGTGATCCCCGCTTGCTGTATGAAAATTACCAGGGGGTAGGCAATAAAATTAACGCGTGCATGGAATTTATCGAAAACTGTCGTGCATCGGGTAAAAAAGTCTTATTATTCTCACAGTTTACCTCACTGTTATCGTTGATTGAAAAAGAGCTAAAGCAACGCGAAATTGATTACTATCTATTAAAAGGCAGCACCCCAAAAGTACAGCGTCAGCAATATGTAAATGCCTTTAATGTTGATGCTACACCGGTTTTTTTGATATCTTTAAAAGCCGGAGGAACCGGGTTGAATCTTACCAGTGCCGAAGTTGTCATTCACTTTGATCCATGGTGGAATGTATCTGCCCAAAATCAAGCTACCGATCGAGCCTATCGCATCGGACAGCACAACAATGTACAGGTCGTTAAACTAATTGCCAAAGATACAATCGAAGAAAAAATCATGCATTTACAAGAATTAAAACAAGATTTAAGTGATAGTATCATTCACTTGAATGACGGTTTGATTACTAGCATGAGCAAAGATGAAATTATGGATTTATTCTAACTTACAAGAACAAGAGGCTGGATCCTTGCAAAGCGCATATGCTTTTAAGGACAGCCTCTTTCATTTCGTCTATAAGATTTTCAACGTTTTTTTAGTTATAGAAACAAGCTTTTTTTCAACGCTTTTTTATTTCTTTGTTAACATGGATTGTGCCTTTGCGAATAATATCGGCTGTATCTGAGGATATGTCCACTCTGGTATCTTCTTTACATCCGTGAAGAAAGCAATTTCCTGTATCTCACTTTCAGGAAGTTCATCAAAGTCATACACCTCTGCATAATACAACATACCAAATGTTTCATGCTCATCACTGCTTTCTTTTACGCGTGTTTTACCAAGGCAGGAATACACACACAAGGGAATTAGTTGATATTCCTTCGCTCCACTTTCTTCATAAAACTCCCGTCTTGCACAATCCAGAATAGACTCATTTGCTTCTCGATGTCCGCCGCATAATTCATAGCTGTTGCGCTGTTTGTGTTTACAAAAGACCCATTGTTCCTTATATTTAGCCACTATGACCGCAAATAGCAACTTTTCATCATCAACCTTTTCATAAAATTTGATTTTCATAAGACCACCTCTTCTCATTTTTCATGCAATTGTTATGGTTTTATATAGGTAAAACCTTTTTCTTGCAATGCGACAATATCAGCCACACCTGCTTCAACAATGACGATATGCTCAAGAAGATCGACAGCTTCTAACTGCTGTGCACGCAACGCATTTTGACATGCGTGAAAAGATATTCCCTTAGCAAATAAAGCAAGGATTTCCTTTGCAATATTTTCCTGTGTATCCTCTTTCCCATATCCTTTTACGGCTTCACCATTTGCTACGACGACGATTTGAAACACCTCATCATGATGTTCATAAAACGTGATAAGATTCTTCACATTTCCTAATGTTAATGACCAATTCTTCATTTCATCTATATGAAATACAACTTTTTTCATATTCAACACTTCTTTCTGTGCATTCTTTTTTTTTATTATAGCACATCTATTCTTACACATAACGATGATTGCTAGGAAAGTATGTTTTCAACAGATCATTTGACTATTTTGTTAATGGCGGGCATACCTATTTAACAGGTGATATACTATGCTGTTTGCATTAGAATTTGATGAGGAAGTCAGTGCTCGCTCTTATTTAAAAGAATTATTAAAATGTTATCCATACGATATTGAAGAGACCATGGTGCTTTCTCTTTTAACAAAAAACCCTTTCCCTTACCGTCCTTTATTAACTTTTCTGCAATACTTTTCTGCTATTGGTAAAATTCACATCATCACCAAGCCAGATGTTCCTTCTCCCTCTTTACAGCATCTTTGGGAAAATATGAGTCGTCTTGTTCAACAATCAGGCTCCATTTTACCCATGCATCAATTTGCTTTTGATGCTACCTATCAAGTAAAGAAACACCCCTTATCGCATCCCTATGCGCACCTTCCCTTGAGTCATATTCCTTTCTTAAGCGAAGTACAGTTACACAGTGTTCCGGTCATCGCTATGGCAAAACATTCTCATCAATATCCGATACGAAAAAGCGATACTTTTTTATATCGGGATATCAGTATGGATGCCGCTAGCTATCTTGGCATCTGTATCCGCATCGGCAATTTTCAAGGCATTGTTTTTTTACATCGTAAAGCATTGTGGTTTGCGGCAGCTCTATCCGCCATGTATCCTATTACAGAACCAGGTGTTACTTATGATTTCCTTCTCTTGTTTGGGTTACAAAGCCATCGTAAACAGCGGAGTTACTATTACGATCAGACAAATGCCTTATACATCGGTATGGTCAGCGGTGGGGATGAGATGTTACATTTTCTCTACTTAAAAGAAATGATTTTAACCTTATACAATGCGCTTTGTATTCAAAAGCATGATCTCCCTATTCATGCCTCCATGGTGCATATTGCATGTTCGCAACAGCAACAAAATCTTGTCTTTGCCGGGATGACCCACAGTGGTAAAAGTGAATTATTAGATGCCATATTGAAAAGTTGTCATACCCGCAAGATAGCCGCAAGTGCTTATTATGATGATAGCGGCATTTTGCACTATCTTGATAATGCCATCGTCAGTACCGGTAGTGAGGTCAGTGCCTGTAAAGATATCTCTTATGTAAAAAAGCAACAACTATTCGCACATTATGCATCCGGCATCTTTCTAAAAGAAGAAGATACTATTCGTTATCAGATCACTCCTTTGACAACCTATGAAAGCAGTCTGCAATTTTATCCGGTCCATGCCTTATTCTATTTAAACGCAAAGGCAAAGTTTCAAGGATGGCGAAAAGTTGAGAGTTTGGATGATGCCATCGCTTTATTTCTCGGTCATCATGATAAAGAAGATTTCTTCTGTCAAACCTTAGCTGCTTATGATCATCAGGTAAAAAGCCAAGAACTCATTCATGAATTTTTAACCATTCTATATACACAAAACGTAGGTATTTATGAGCTGAGTACGAAGGGAACACCGTATCAGAAACAATTTCTTTTTGAGCGATTGGCAAATGCTATTCTTGATGAAATCCTAGACGGGAAATGATTGCGTTTAAAGGCGGAAACAGGTATACTATGAGTAGTGTTTTCAAGGAGGATCTGCATGGAAACAAAAGAGATAATCGACGCTTTAGGATTGCGCCGCAGTTTAACCAGAATTACACATGAAATCATTGAACATAACAAAGGTGTTGAAGATATCGTTCTTGTCGGCATCAAGACCAGAGGTGAAATTCTCGCTCAGCGTTTAGCTAAAATGATTGCGCGTGTAGAGCAAGTACAGGTACCTTGTTATGCATTGGATGTTTCCCATTGGCGTGATGATCTGGAGCAGGCACACCCTTTACCAAACCAAACCATGCCGGTAAAGGATAAGAAAGTTATTTTAGTAGATGATGTCTTATTCAAAGGACGAACCGTGCGCGCTGCCATGGATGCCATTATGCATTATGGAAGAGCAAAAGAGATACAATTGGCCGTCTTGGTTGATCGCGGTCATCGTGAATTACCGATACGCGCAGACTACATCGGCAAAAACATTCCTAGCTCTTTACAGGAACAGATTCGCGTAAAAGTTGAAGAAATTGATGATTGTGATGGTGTGTACATCTCACGTTAAATCACTAAGTAAAAATAGAAAGTAGGTAAGATGATGATGAATAAAGAATATGTTGTAGCATTCGCAAAAAAGTTATTAGCAATTGATTCCCCTACCGGGTATACCAAAAAAGCCATCGACTTCGTTGAAGAAGAAGCAAAGCGATTCGGATATCAGACAAAACGTAATCACAAAGGCAATTTATGGATCTATGTAAAAGGTAATCATCATCATAAGACACTTGGTTTATGCGCCCATTGCGATACCTTAGGTCTTATGGTCCGCTCGATAAAAAGTGATGGAAAGCTTGCCTTAACCAATTTAGGCGGTCCTATCATTCCGACACTGGATGGGGAATATTGCCGTATCTATACAAGAGATGGTCAATGCTATAGCGGAACGATTTTATCCACTTCTCCAGCAGCCCATGTCTATAAAGATGCCAGCACGAAGAAACGTGAAATTGATGAAATGGAAGTACGCATTGATGAAGTCACTTATACAAAGGAAGATACGCAGAAACTCGGGATTCAAAATGGAGATATTGTTGCCATCGATCCAAAAGTACAAATTACCGAAAGTGGTTTTATTAAATCTCGTTTCTTAGATGATAAAATCAGCGTTTCTGCGTTGATGGGCATTTTACATCATTTAAAAGAAAATGCCATTACCCCTGCTTATGATTTGATCTTTATGATGAGCACCTATGAAGAAGTCGGACATGGTATGGCGCATATCCCAGATGAAATTGCTGAACTTTTAGCTGTCGATATGGGATGCATCGGCTTAGATTTGGCATGCACAGAACAAGATGTTTCTATCTGTGCCAAAGATTCCAGTGGTCCTTATGATTATGATCTTACCAGCAAACTTATTGAGCTGGCTAAACGTGAAACCGTATCCTATGCAATTGATATTTATCCACAATATGGTTCAGATGTCAGTGCCGCAAGAAATGCCGGAAATGATATCAAAGGGGCATTGATTGGCCCGGGTGTTCACGCTTCTCATGGTATGGAACGTACACATATCGATGGTGTCCTTAACACCATGAAATTGATCCTTGCCTATATTTGCGAGGAATAAAGAATGCATTTCTTACCCGTATGATTCGTACGGGTTTTCTTTCGCTTAGGGCTTTTTCAAATTAATCCCTATTTTACTGACGCTTACACCTTTCCTTCTTCATATTTATTTTGTCGCAGCAGGGAAAGGATGATTTTATACATGAAAGCTCTTTATTTCACATATAGTAAAATAAGAGGTGATCTTATGTTGCTGCATACGTTTTTATTTGTTTTTATCGCGGAAATGGCTGATAAAACACAACTTATGATGATGGCGCTCACCAATCGCTATCGTATGAAAAGTGTGATATTAGGGATGATATTAGGGGTCATCATCATCAGTGCTTTTTCTACATTGGCCGGAGATCTGATAGGCGATATGATCCCTATGCAGTTTATCAAATTGGCCGCTGCCGCAATGTTTCTAGGCTTTGGTTTTTTTAACTTACGCATTACAAAAGAAGAAAGCAAGGGGCATCATATTTCCTTAGGATTGCCTATTTTTTCTATTGCCTTTACCTTTATTCTAGCTGAGCTCGGTGATAAGACGCAATTAGCAACCGTAGCACTTTCAGCCGATCACATGGACCAGCACCTACAAGTTTTTCTGGGAGCATCCTTAGGCCTTATCATGGCGAATATTTTTGGTATCTTTGCTGGAAAATTTATCTTTGCCCATTTAAGTGAAGATAGTGTTAAAGTAGTTTCTTCCTTTTTCTTCTTTCTCTTTGGCTCCATTACCTTGTTTGAGGCCTATCCAGCAGCCCCCTTTTTCTATATCATCTATTCCATTCTCATCATCAGCATTGCCTGTATGATTTATGAGAAAAGTCATAAAGAGATAGCATAGTATTATCTTCACATTCATCAAAAAAAGAAGAATTGCTTACGGCTTACACACTCTTCCTTCTAAGAAAATAAACCTTCCATAATCTTCTCCTTCATTTTGGAATTTCTATGCTATAATAGGGGTAATCTAACAGAGAAAGAAGGTCTAAAATGAAAGAAACTTGGTCACTTGATGTCCTCTATAAGGGTTATGATGATCCGCAATTTGAAGCAGATATCAAGAAACTTGATGAATTGATTGCACAATGCAATACCTTGGCAGACACCTTATCCGATAAGGATGAAACTGCTACCTTGAAACAAATTCTAACTACATTAAATGAATTAGAACAGGTCAGCTACCAGCTGTTGGCATATGCCAATCTGCGCCAAAGCTGTGATACCACTGATGCGCAAACAGCAGCTTATTTAGATAAGATCACTAAGAAAACAAGCAACGTGGCAAAAGCAAAAGCAAAATTCAATCGCTATATTGCACAAATAAAAGATCTTGATGCTTGCCTGGAAAAAGAAGAAGCATTACAGGAATACACCTACTTGTTACATTCGATTCAAGAAGATGGTCGTTACTTACTCAGTGATGATGTAGAAGAAGTATTATCCAAGATGGATATCTCGGCAGGACAGGCTTGGGAAACCATGCAAAGCTATCTGACCAGCACCTTAGAAGTAGACTATGATGGAAAAACAACTACCCTTTCACAGATTCGCAACTTGGCATATGACTCTGATAAAAAGGTGCGTAAACGCGCTTATGAAGCAGAATTAGCTGCTTATGCCAAGATTCGTGATGCTATTGCCTTTTCTTTAAACAACATCAAAGCACAAGTCTTAACAGAATGTGAATTGCGCGGTTTCGCTTCTCCATTAGCAATGACACTGCATCAGTCCCATATGAAACAGGAAACCTTAGATGCCATGCTATCGGCCATGGATGATTATATGCCGGTATTCCGTAAATATTTAAAACGCAAGGCGGAAATGTTAGGTTATCAAAACGGACTTCCTTGGTATGAGCTATTTGCACCTATTGGAAAAGACGATACAAAATTCACGATTGAAACAGCAAAAGACTATCTGTTGAAACATTTTGCGCCTTTTGCACAGGATATGGCGGATATGATGGAAGAAGCCTTTGCAGATGAATGGATTGATTTCTATCCACGTAAGGGTAAGGTTGGAGGCGCATTCTGCGAAAATCTCCCTTTCTTGAAACAAAGTCGTGTTTTAACGAATTTTGATGGTTCCTTAGGCGATGTTGTGACATTGGCTCATGAATTAGGACACGCATATCATGGTATGATGATCCAGGATCACAAGATGCTTAATACAGATTATTCCATGCCAGTTGCCGAAACTGCTTCTACCTTTAATGAAAATATCATCATGAATGCTGCAATTGATGAAGCAGAAGGTGAAACAAAACTGGCATTAATAGAAACACAGCTTCAAGATCTTACACAGATTATGTGTGATATCTATTCTCGTTTCTTATTTGAAAAAAAGGTATTTGAAAAACGTAAAGAGGGGTTCCTATTCCCGGATGAACTAGAAGCGATGATGTTGGATGCACAAAAACAAGCATATGGTGATGGCTTAGATGAGCAGTATTTGCATCCTTATATGTGGATCAATAAGAGCCATTATTATTCATCAGCTCTGAGCTTTTACAACTTCCCTTACGCTTTTGGCGGTTTATTTGCCCGTGGCTTAATTGTAAAATATCATGAAATGAAGGATGCTTTCGTACCAAAATATCGTGAATTGCTACATGCGACAACGGTATCCGATGTTGAAGATGTTGCTAAATTGGCTGACATTGATCTGACTTCTAAAGATTTCTGGATCAGTTGTTTAAAAACCGCTGAGGAAAGAGTAAATGAATTCTTAACTCTGAGCGAGTCCTATAACAAATAAACCCTATGTTCATATAAAAACGGTAACTATTCGCCATATCTTAATATGGCATGTAGATACCGCTTTTTTTGCATATTCTAATTGTATTGTTTCATAAAACACAAACAACAAAATGCTGTATCATACATCGTTTTTTTAACTGCTAGGTATCAACAATTTAGAAGCTTATTCTTCTCTATTTTGATACTAGAAAATACTCTATATGTATATGCATCATCTTTTTTAATTTTCATAGTATCATATACGGCCTGATTCATAATTTCTAAATAATCCGTAGTTATGATTTCAACATCTACTGTGACTTTCTTTTTTGACACTTTTTGCTTGCCTACTTTGAATACCATAGCGGCATAGCTTTCTTTCGTTGTCTTTTTCTGCAATGCCGAGCTTTTATCATAGGATGTTTGATCAAAATTAATACCTGCATATTCACAAGCTTTTTTGTAATCATCCGTCTTCATGGAAGTCAAAAAAAAAACTCTATATTGGATTATCCAATATAGAGGTACATATACCTGTAAGATTCATTTCATAATAGGTATTCTTAAATAGTAACTGTCTTGACAGGTCTTTTATAAGACTTTCGTTTCTCATTAAATAAGCGATAAGCTTTATTGAAGGAAGTAATTACTTCTTGATCAGTTGTTTTTTTCAGTCGATAATGACGACGAAAATACTGACTGAGCTCCATCGTCACCTTTTCTGCACCAAAGATATTCAAATGTACTCCGGAATCATTCGTATCCCTTCTCCAATCGATGTTCTTCTCCATATTCGTATTTAAATCTAAATATGGCAGATGTCGTTCTTTTGCATACAACTCTACTGCCTCTTTTTTACTTTGATTCCATTCTTTGGCACCCGGTACTTTTAATAACATAAGCTTAATATGATTCTTTTTACATATATCATGAATCATATCCATATATTTTTTACTATTCGCATCAAACATCGCCTGTGAAGATGCACGCATATAATTGGTCTTCCCTTTATACGGTTTTTGCTTGTAGCTACTAATAAAGCCCTTCGTATCATTCATTGGCGAACCAAAGGTTTCAGCTATATCAACCGCATTTATTTCATTATAACGATTATGATATAAAAAGACAGGGAATAATAAACTTATTTTATCAGTTAAAGAAAATTGAAATGCTGCATCTTGAATCATATTAATTTTATTCATCGAAAGTTTCATGTGATCGATAATCTTTCGTTTATTTCCCATAGAATATTTATGATCATTAAATGCGCAATTCACTTCCATAACGACTACTTTTGGCTTTTGCATTTTTAATGCTTCTTCCAATAAATAATACAAAGCATAGGTTCTTACCGAAGGAGCGCCCAGTGCATAACTGGTAAAACCATTTTCCTTCCACAACTTAGCAGGTATGATACTGCGATACATACTACTATCACCAAGAAATAAAACATCTAATGAGTTTTTCTTTTCTTCATAGAAGCCACGTATCGTTTTGCTCATCTTATTATCTTTGGGAATTAATATCATGGAAAATAAGTTTAATAATAGAGCAAAAATAACAATAAAGGATGTAAAGGCTAGGATAGATTTACGTCTGTTTTTCATGATGTTTGCTCCTTTCACTAAAATTCACCATATATAAAATCGCTTGCTTGATAACCATGACCATAAATACCAAATACGATAATGGATACCCCTATGATAAGGATAATACCATAACGCAACAACAGACTTTTCTGATCGAATAATGCAAATAAATTTACACGTCTTTCCTTTAAGCCTGCTATTATAAACATCAATACCAATCCCCATATCAAAATGCCAAAATCAACAAGAGTCAGCCCATGTGCTAAGATATCCGTTTCCTGCATCGTAAAAATCCGCAACAGCATTTGCAAGGCATCATCTAGTGAGTGCGCACGAAAGATCAGCATGCCACCAAAAACAATCAATACCGTACGTAAGATACAAAAGAGACGATAGCCTTTTCGCTGTTCATGAAGATGCCACGTATCTTTGATTTTCGTAAAAACAGGGGCAAGCAACAAGCCCATCATCATAATTAGATAATAATATAAACCATATACAATATATTTCCAGCTGGCGCCATGCCAGAATCCATTGAAAAACCAGACAAAAAAGAGGGGAAATGCGCTTAGGATAAATCTTCCGAAATTCCCTTTCATATGCTTTTTCACAGAACGGTTCAAATTCATATTCATTTTAGATAATGATATTGAATAAAATACGTAATCTTTTAGCCAAGTCCCTAACGTACGATGCCAGCGACGCCAGAATTCAGCTATACTTTTTGAGAAAAACGGTTGTTCAAAATTTTTCTCCATGTGAACACCAAACAAATAGCCAATTCCACGTACGATATCCATAGCGCCACTAAATTCAGCATATATTTGTAATGTATATAAGGCAACAGCTAAAAAAGCGGTAAAACCTCCATGCATACCACTAAATACTGGATTCACATATAGCGCAGCTCGATCAGCGATGACTAATTTTTTAAAAAGTCCCCAAAGAATTAGATATAAACCACTCTTGAATTTTATAATGTCAAATTCATTGCCCGCATACAATTGATCGGCTAACTGATCAAAACGTGAGATCGGACCTTCTGTCATTTGTGGGAAGAAGGACAAATACAAAGCGACTTTCCCAAGCTGAGGGCTTGCTTCGTATTTGCCTCTATACACATCTACCATGTAACTGATGGCCATTAAGGTATAATAGGAGATTCCAAGTGGCAGTACAAATTTTTTTACTGCGATATTAACATTAACATGCAATAAAGCATTTATGGCATTCAGATTACCGGCAAAAAAACCGTAATATTTTAAATAGCACAAGATACCAATATTGATTGCCAATACGACGATCAAAATCAGTTGCTTCCGTTTCTTCATCATAGCCTTATAGGCTTTCTTTTGGTCTTTTTCTAAACTTTTTATGGTAGCTTTTTGCAGCTTTATCTGTTTGTTAATAGCTAAGCCGCCGATATATACACTCAAAATACTACCTATCAGGAAAATGATCAATGCCTGCGAGGCCGCAACATAAAAGATGACATTTGCTAAGAGCAAAATACACCATCGCCACTGTTTCGGCGCAAGATAATAAAGCACACAAGATGCTGTCACTAACAGCATGAATGGCAGCGATATCAATGACATGATACAAATCCTATTCTTCCATTAATCGCTCAATCAGCGCATATAGCTTTTCTACATCATTGAAAATCTCTGGCTGTACTTCCATAACTGGAATTTCAACATCAAATTCATCATCAATAGCCGCAATAATTTCAACGATATCGAAGGAATCCAAAATACCATCCTCAATAAGTTTCTTTTCTTTTTTAAAATCGACTCCTGGTTTCATATCTTCTAAGATTGCTAGTAATTTCTCCATATTTTTTATCCTCCTGCATACATAGCTTTTAAAGCTTTCCGATCTATTTTCCCATTTGCATTATAAGGCATGCGTTTTATAGGAATAAATTTATTGGGCCACATGTAATTGGGCAGCTTGGCCTTTGCCTGTTCCAAAATTGCTTTTTCCGTTAAATTTTTGCCCTGATAATATAAGATGATCCATTTCGCTTGTGTATCATAGATACACGCACAGGCATCCATCCCCTCTATCGCAAACATAGCGGTTTCAATTTCACCAAGTTCAATGCGATATCCCATATGCTTGATTTGAAAATCCTTACGTGATAAGTACATCAGCTCACCGTATTCATTGTATTTCACAATATCACCACTGCGATAAATAAGCTCTGGATAATGAGGCTGCAATGGATTTTGAATAAACACTTCGCTTGTTTTCTCCACTTGATCATAATATCCATTTGCAAAAAAACTTCCTCGTACACAAAGTTCACCGGCTTCATCGCCTTTTGCTTGTGTACCATCTTCTTTTAGCACAATAACATCACAATTGTTACAAGCATTTCCGATTGGCAAAGCTTCATCATCCGCAAAATCACGGTTTACAATATAATACGTACAAATATCGGTAACTTCTGTTGGACCATATAAATTTGCATATAAAGCATCAGGTAAATGTCTGCGCCAGATATTTAAAATCTTTGTTGGCATTACTTCACCTGCAAACAACACCTTTTTTACATCTTTAGGCGGCAATACTTCTAAACCTTTTAAGTTTGCCACGATACCTAAAGCACTCGGCACCCAGTAAATGGTATTGATCTTATTTTGAATCATGCAGTCCAAAAGCTTTGCTGGAAAAGAGAAATAAAGTTTTGGCAGCAAATAAAGACTAGCACCTGATAAAAGGGTTGCATAAATATCAAGCACAGACATACTGAAATAAAACGGTGTCTGATTACCAAAGATCGTTGTTTCATCGATTGCAAAGGTTTCAACAACCCAATGGGCATAGGCAAGCACACTGCGATGTGATACAACTGTTCCTTTCGGAATACCGGTTGAGCCGGAAGTAAACAATACATATGCCGGATCCGTATCAATCATCTTTCTTCGCCTGGATAATAAGTTTGCTTCTTCTATCGCATAGGTCTTGTTTTCTTCATAAAGCAACAAATCTCCTTTAAAATTTAACTTTTCGGCTGTTTTCCATTGCTTATGATCGCTAATAAGCAGGCTTGGCTGCAACGTATTCAGTATACATTCCATACGCTCAACGGGCATCTTTACATCTAAGATCGTATAATAATTTCCACTATATAACACTCCCATCATTGATACGAGAGCCTGAATGCTTTTATCAATCAAAATGACAACAGGCTGATTCTGTGATGGTATTTTTTCTATAATCTTACAAGCAATCGCTTTTGCTTCATTGACAAACGCTTTATATGTAATGCTCTTTTCCGGTTCCATCAGCATTGTTTTATCAGGATAACGAGAACAACTGTTTTCCAGCATCTCTACTATATTCTTCATAACAATTAGCTCCTTTACATAAGAAGGAAACTCCCTTCCTGTTCACCTGTATTATAGCATCTAGATGCATTTTTACTTCTTAAGGGTTCTTAATTCTAAATGACATATATGTCACTTTTATCCTTACATTCTCCTACAAAGAAAAAAAGTCATTTTTACTTATGTTAGAATTATCGGTAAATAAAACCTAAAAAAAGTAAGCTAACATGCTTACTAAACAAACACATCATGTAAAAAAGTCATGTTCTGGGAGTAACATGACTTTTTTAAAGAAAAAGGATTCATCTAAGGCTGGCTGGTAACAGCCTTACATTATGGTATTGCAGATAGTATTATTATAGTCTCTTTATCTGCATTTTTATTATAGAATGAAAAAATAGTAAAATTTAGCTATCTTTAGCAATTCTTTGTGTTTAACCCCATACAAAGCTATTATTCCTTGTTCTCAAAGGTATTTTTATATACCTTCGGGGTAACGCCGGTATAATTTTTAAATACTTTAGTGAAATAATTTTGCCCTTGGAATCCTACTTCATAAGCGATTTCTTTTATACGTTTATTTGTTTTCAGTAATTCTTTACTAGCCTCTACACGTCGTTCACTCACTAGTTCCGTAAATGTTTTATTCAAAGAGCTGCTGAGTAATTTGGAAATATAATAAGGCGATACCTGCAATGCATCTGCCATATCACTCAATGTAATTTGTTTGCGATAATTACTGTCAATATAACGAATGGCATGACGTACCAGTAAATTCGTATTACGGAATTTCTCCTCAGCAATCAGATCATACAAGCGATGTATTTGCATATGTAAATATAAAGGTACTTCTTGGTGAATACTGCTTGTCACACGCAAAGGTGTAATTTTGACTTTAGTAAAATCAATTTCCGGATATTGTTTTTCACAACTGTTTTTCAAAGACGTAATTAATTCAGATACATCTTTATACAATTGTTCTTTTTCCTCCTGAATCAGTTGAAGACTTAATTGATTCAAATGTTTTTTTAAAGATTCTTCATCCATCTTCTGAAATGCTTTCATGAATACTTCTACCTGTGTAGCAATATTTACCGCATTTTCTTCACTGCTTTTTTCATCTTCTATCAATAGCTTCAAAGCTGGCTGTGCCTGAGCACTTAATCGATCTCTCGCCAAATCAAAGGAATGATGAAATTTTATTAATTCACAAACAATAGGACCAATACCAATTACGACATCTTTATATTCACTACGCAAACCATCGATATATCCTGCCAGCTGTCGGACTTCCTGTTGGTCAATCGGACGCTCAAAAAGGATAAAGAAAATTTGCAGTCCATGAAACAATTCTTTGATACAGCGATATCCCTGCTTTTTAAAGTTTTCACAAATGGTATCCATGGCTGTGGTATGAAAAGCACATGTCAAACTCTGCATGATCATACAAAAACCACTACAGATATGGGGACTTAATAGTCGTAAAGAACGTTTTAATTCTAATTCGTTCTCATTTGAGATGATCGCATACAAACATTCATTTTCAACTACCGGAGTAATTTTTTCAATCTTCTCCAATAATTCATCATGCTGTTGCTGCTCTTTACGTTTTTCTCGATGCTGGTGTATCAATCTATCTACGACTTCTTTCAAATGTTCTATGTTGTATGGCTTTAAAATAAAATCACTCACACCTAGGCGAATGGCCTCTTGTGCATATTCAAAATAGTTATAACTGGATAATACAAGGAAGGAAGTGTCTTGTTGCTGTTGTTTGATTCGCCGTATGACCTCTAAGCCATTGATTCCCGGTATATTGATATCGGCTAAGACAATTTCCGGCTTTTCACGTTCAAAAACATCCAGTGCTTCTTTCCCGTTTTTCGCCATATACAATCCTTTTAAAGTAAAGTTATCGTGTAAGATTTTATAAAGTGTCTCGCGTTCAATTTGCTCATCCTCGATTATTAAAATTTTATACATCAGGAACGCCTCCTTAGATCAATCTTAATATTAATCTCAAAGCCACAGTTTTCCAGACTATTGATGATAATGCTCACTTCATCACCATAAAATTTCTTCAAGCGGCTGGTAACATTGTATAAGCCCAGATGCACACGATCATCGCTTCCTTTGGCATAATCATTTAAAATTAATTTTTCCAATTCATCTGAGGCCATACCAACACCATTATCACTTACACTGATGATTACATGATCGTTTTGCTGCGTAACCTCAATCATGACCTCACCATCTTCCGTAACATCCTGTAAACCATGGAGAACTGCATTTTCAACAAGCGGCTGTAAGATCATGCCTGGCATGCGTATATCAGGAAGATCCTCTTCTGCCTCGACAATAAAGCGAATACGTTCTCCATAACGTTTCGCCTGAATATAATTATAGTTTTCAATAGCTGCTAATTCTTTTTTCAAACTGCTGATGCGGCTGGTATTATCCAAAGCATAACGCAACAGACGGCTGGTGCGTTCCATCAGCTCACTTGTTTCATATGCACCTTCACTATAAGCCTTTTTATAAATCATATTCAAGGTATTAAATAAGAAATGAGGATTAATTTGATTTTGCAATACCCTCAATTCACTTTGCGCAAGCAGTTCATCTTTTTTCAAATTTTCGTTTTGCTGCTCCAATACACGTTTCTCTAGATCGGATTTATCATTCGCATATTGAATATTTTTTTGTATACTTCTTGAAAGGTCCTCTAACGCCAAACAAAGCACATTCATTTCTTTGTTTACATTGGAAATTTTTGATAAGTCGTATTCACCCATTTTAATGCGATTCATATTATTCATGATTTTCTCAATCGGATCTGTCATCGAACGAATCATCGTAATGGAAAAATAAGCAAGCCAGGTAATCACAAACAGAATAAAGAATAAAGATACTAGATGCAGCGTTCGCTGATTATCATTTACCGCAATTTTCTGCTGCTGCATATCTTCGGTTACAATATCATAATATTCTCCACTTGTCTTTGCTATCAGCTCATATTCATGTATTAACTTCTGATACTTCTGATTAAAGTCTTCTTCTTGCTGTAGATTACTGGCAATGACCAATTCAGCATCGATATAATACTTATCAATCATATTCTGCAAGAGTTCAAAACGCCATTTTCGCTCATTCCCTTTTAGGCTCAGCATGATCTTATCTATGTTTTTTCCGGATGCATTATAAGAATCACGAAAAGCTTTATAATTTGCATCACTGGGCTGATATAAATAGACCTGAAAATTATCATTCATTTCCTTCACATGAAAATAAAAGCCATTTAAATCATTGTAGCTCACATAGGTATCATTAAACTTATCGATAATTCGTATATTCAGCATGACATATGTCGAACAAACAAAGGCTACAATGACGATTAACATGAGATTGTAATTAAAAATCTTATCGCTGAAGCTTTCCAGCTGATCATTATGACGCAACCACCGTTTCATCATTCCTTCAGCTCCTTTTCATATGTTTTTAGATTTCCTTTATTAAGCAATAGAATTTGCGCTGGCTGAAGCTCTTTCACCGGCTCTTTTCCATTTCTTACATACTCATATAACATCTCCACGGAATCATATCCGTAACGATAAAAAGATGTAACTATACTTCCGGCAATTTTACCTTCTTTGATCATCTTTACCGTATCATCCATATCATCAACACCATAGATCAGCAGATCATCTTGCATATTCAGATATTCACGCGCCATCACACAGCCAATCGCACTTTCACCGGCAAAATTTAGCGTGATATTTAAATTTTTTTCTTTTTGCAAAACGCTGATCCATTCATTACGTGAACGGGATTGATCTGACTTAGATTCACTGATTGCAACGATTTCAAAACCGCCCGGATGTTTTTTAAATACCGTACGGACGGATTCAATCTGCTGTTTGGCCAAATCGAAATCTTGTTCCGATACCTGAATTCCTATGCGCAGATGTTCATTCTTTCCTATCCGTTTTTCAATATCCGTCAAAAGCATCTGTGCCTGTTGTTCAAAATCCTTACAAATAGTTGCAAGGGGCTTTGCGTCTTCTACCGGTGAATCAACAAGAACGATCGGTACATTTTGCTCCATTGATTCCATGATATATGTTTTCTTGATAACTCCCTGTGTAATAATACCATCTGCTTTTTTCAAAATTGCTGTCTGAATTACATCCTCCATTTGTTCTGTTGAAATTTTGATTGGTCCTTGCCAATCACATTGTATATGATGTAGATCACAAGCATCCTGCATACCGCTTTTTGCCTGCAGCCATAGGGTATGTGTAGATAATGGTGTTGCAAACACAAAATATAATGGTTTTTCTGTTTCCTTCTTCATTGTTTGACATCCGCACAAAAGCATGAGCGATGCCGCTAGTACTGCTTTTTTCATATGTAATCCCTTTCCTCTTTTCATTATTTTAACATAGTTAAGCATAAAAAAAAATGATTCTTGAAAGGGATTGTAAGAATCATTTCTTTCCACCACATGTCGCTAAAATCAAGGTCCTCACACCATGATTCCTCATCTTTTTCCTTGAACTGACTCATGTCATAGGGTTTTCTTAAGAAAAGATGTGCATACAGATGATGCTGTACTGCGGGGTTGCTATCCGCTAATTACAAAATAATTATATCTTACGAAATAAGAAATATCTTGTCATTTTTAGCAAATTATTGTCGTAAGCGCTACAATCAGATTCTCACATCTCGCATATTTATTTAATTTTGCTAATTTCAATGCCAAAAGAGCTATGCGCTACATTTTATCTTATACGATAAGAGGTACGACACCTTCTTTTTATTGATGATTCCAACGTCCTACATTTGAATTTACGTACTCATAAGCATACAATTCGTATCCTATTCAGCATGCGATCTCTTATCTATTTCAACATACTTCCACACAACGATTAGCGATCCTCTTAGAATCTCCTATATCGTATTACTAATAAAGCAAAAAAGGATATCTTTGCGTGATATTACCCTTCAAAAGTTAGACTCACTTTAGGAGGTCACTACAATAAGATACCCTTTTCAATGATTAATCCACTGCTTTTTTAACTAAATCAAGTACTTCTTCAGCAGTAGCAAGTTTTAATGCTTCATCAGCAAGTTTTGCTGCTTCATCTTTGCTTAAACCGTTTACCATCTTACGTGCTTTCAGAATTTGTGTAGCAGACATTGAGAATTCATCCAATCCCATACCTAACAGCAAAGGTACAGCATATGGTTCTCCAGCCATTGCGCCACACATACCAGCCCATTTGCCTTCTTTATGTGCACCATCAATCGTCATCTTGATTAAACGCAATACAGATGGATTGTATGGCTGATATAAGTAAGATACATGCTCGCTCATACGATCTGCGGCCATTGAATACTGAATCAAATCGTTTGTACCAATAGAGAAGAAGTCTGCATGTTTAGCAAAGTTATCCGCATTAACAGCTGCAGCAGGAATTTCCACCATCATACCAACTTCGATATTATCGGCAACCTTTACACCTTCGGCAATCAATTTTGCCTTTTCTTCTTCATAAATAGCTTTTGCGTCACAGAATTCTTTTACGGTTGCAATCATCGGGAACATGATGCATAATCTACCATAAACACTAGCACGAATCAAGGCACGCAACTGTGTACGGAAGATATCTGTACGATCCAGACACAGACGAATTGCACGATAGCCTAAGAATGGATTCATTTCTTCTGGGAATTCAAAGTATGATAATTTCTTATCTCCACCGATATCTAAGGTACGAACAACGACACGGCGTCCTTGCATTCCTTCTAATACAGCCTTATATGCTTCAAACTGCTCTTCTTCTGTTGGGAAGTGATCGTTGTCCATATATAAGAATTCCGTACGGAATAAGCCTACGCCTTCACCACCGTTTTTCAATACACCTTCAACATCTTTAAAACCACCGATATTACCAGCTAATTCAACTTTATGTCCATCTGTTGTGACAGATTCCGCATTCACTAAAACTTTTAATGCTTCTTTTTCTTCAGCATAAGCCTTTGCTTTTGCTTCATATTTCTTAATTGTTTCTTCATCAGGATTTACAAATACTTCGCCATCTAAAGCATCCAGGATTAATGTATCCCCATGTTCAACAGCACTCAGGATATCTCCACATCCTACAACTGCTGGTATTTCTAAAGAGTTTGCCATGATGGCAGAATGACTTGTTTTACCGCCAATACTAGTCGCAAAGCCTTTTACAAATGTATTCAGCTGTGCCGTATCTGATGGTGTTAAATCATAAGCAACAATAATAGAATCTTCACTGATGCTTGATAAATCAGGAATTGTCAGTCCCAGCAGGTTACATTTCAAACGATACGTAACATCCTTGATATCCGCAGCTCTTTCACGGAAATAATCATTATCCATAGACTCAAACATAGCTACCATCTGGTTGGCAACCGTATCAGCAGCATATTCTGCATTTACTTTATCATTTTCGATCATGCCGACAATCTGTGATGCGAATTCAGGGTCACCAGCCATCATCAGATGAGCATCAAATACAGCCAGTTCTTCTTCAGACAGACGTGCTGCTGCTCTTTCTTTTACACCCTCGATATCTGTTTTTGTCTTTTCGAGTGCTGCATTGAATTTTTCAACTTCAATTGCAGGATCTCCTTCTTTTTTAACGATCTCAACTTTTGGAGATTCCAATTTGTATGCTTTTGCGATGGAAACTCCCGCTGATGCTGCAATACCTTTTAACATAAGTACATCCTCCTCTTACTCTTGCAACTTATAAAAAAAGTGTTTTATATTGATAGAAACGTGGTTTTCTAAACGCTTCCATATCTCTATCTCTATATTAAATAATAACATTTTTTAAGCCGTTAAGCAACGAAAGAATGCATGTAAAGCCATGTTTTTCTTCTTATCAAACATCTCTTTCTCATAGTTGATACACCACCAATTTTGATCTGCCGGTAAAAAATACTCATTCATCATCAATATACACTCCTCCCTTTTCAGCTTAAGCAGTGCCTGATTAATTATTTCATGCAGTTCATATAGCCTTTCAATGTCTTTGCAAGTGCGTAAATAATCACGGCGATATAATTGTGCCAGATAATTTGCTTTTGCATGCAATTGACTCATAGATTCCATGTGTCATCACTTCCCTCTACTTATCTATACGACACAAAGAGTCTAAAAACGTAATTTTTCTTCCTTTTTTATCAATTTGCCTAAAAAAAGATGTCCTGCTTTCACAAGACATCCGTATATCAACGAAGGAAAATCAGCCAGAGCACAAAATAAATAATGGCACAGGCAATCAGAATAGGAGGTAAAAACGTGATGAATGCCGCAATTACCATTGCTAACATATCATGTTTTTCCAGATCCACATCCTTTAATTTATCTTCATCAACTTTATTTAAACGATTTTTTATTTCGCGTGCCTTTTTGAGAATCACTTTTTAAGACTCCTTAAATGACATGCTACAAAGTGTTCAGGCTCAATTTCCACCCATTCCGGACGTTCACATTTACACTTCTCCATAGCATATTTACAACGTGTATGGAATTTACATCCTTTTGGAGGATTTACCGGACTAGGAATATCTCCTTCCAAAATCTGTAATTCTTTGTTATGGATATCGGTTGTCGGAATAGCATTTAATAAAGCCTCGGTATATGGATGTAATGGGTTGCGGAAGATATCTTCTGATCTAGCGCTTTCCACCATGTTACCTAAATACATAACACCGATACGATCGGAAATATACTTCACGACACTTAAGTCATGAGAGATAAACAAATACGTCAGATTCTGTGTTTCTTTCAATTCCTGCAACAGGTTTAATACCTGTGATTGAATAGAAACATCCAGTGCGGAAACCGCTTCATCACAGACAATGAATTTAGGATTCAAGGCTAATGCACGGGCAATGCCGATACGCTGACGCTGTCCACCAGAGAACTGATGTGGATAACGATGGATGAAATAAGCCTCCAGACCACATTTATCCATGACCTCGATAATGTAATCCTCTAACTCTTTACTTCCTTTTTTAAATTTCTTTTGTCCAACTAATGGTTCCGAAATAATCTGTCCGACAGTTAAACGAGGATTCAAAGAAGAATATGGATCCTGGAAAATAATCTGAAGATCCTCACGTAAGATACGCATTTCTTCTTTTGTCAATCTTGGTAATTCAATACCATGTTCCCACATCGCATCAATCTTGGCAAAGTTCTCGTTTGAGCGATAGCTGTCTTTCATCTGTTCAATGGATTTTAAGATGGCATCATGCTTCGCTTCTGCTGCTTTAAGTTCTTCTGCACTGGCATTTTTCTTTTCCAGCTGTGCAACATTACAGCCGGCCTTATATTCTTCCAATAATAGTTTGGATACTTCGCTATAATTGTCAGAGAAAACCAGACCACCACATAAGCGATATAAATGGCGCATTGCGTCATCATAAGCATCAACAGATGTATGATTTGGATCTTCGTTATTAATCTTGCTTTCTAAATGCTTCGCTTTTTCATGTAATTTGGCCAAGTCATTTAAATCTTTTTCATAATACTTTGGTTGATATTCATATACTGTACGTCCAAAGTATACCGTATCACCGCGTGTCTGATCATATAATTGCAACAAGACACGTCCTAAGGTTGACTTACCACAACCGGATTCACCAACTAGTCCATAAGTTTCGCCTTCATGGATCGTAATGGTGATACCGTCATTTGCCTTTACATACAGCTGTTCTTTCTGTAATAAAGATTCTTTCTTGACAGGAAAATACTGTCGCAGATTTGCTATCTCAATCAGTTTTTTCTTTTCCATTACTTGTTACCTCCTCTTTTGACAGGGAAGAAACAACGAATCTGATGATTAGGTCCGATTTCCTTCAACTCAGGTTCTTCGTTTCGACATTTCTCTGTGGCATATTTGCATCGAGGAGCAAATTTACATCCTTGTGGCAATGCTAACGGATGCGGCACAGAACCAGGGATAACATCCAGTTTTTCACCACGCTTGGTATTCAAACGCGGAATGGATGTCAGCAGTCCTTCTGTATATGGATGGATATATTCGCTATCCATAAAGATATTGTCAACAGGTGCAGTTTCAACGACCTGACCACAATACATAACGGCAACATCATCTGCCATCTGATTGATAACTCCAAGATCGTGCGTGATAAACATGATTGCTGTACCTGTTTCAGCTTTTAGTTCATTCATCAGTTTTAAGATCTGCGCCTGAATCGTAACATCCAGTGCAGTTGTCGGTTCATCAGCAATTAACAGTTTTGGCTTACAAGCAAGTGCCATAGCAATCATGACACGCTGGCGCATACCACCGGATAATTGGAATGGATAGGATTTGTTGACAGTTTCCGGATTGGCGATTTTTACTTGTTTCAGCATTTCGATACTGCGTGCTTCTGCTTCCTTCTTATTTAAGCCCTGATGCAACATCAGAACTTCACTAATCTGACGATTAACAGTAAATACCGGGTTCAGAGACGTCATTGGCTCTTGGAAGATAACAGAGATATCGTTACCACGAATTTTCTGCATTTCCTTTTCACTAAGCTCAGAAATGACTTTACCCTCGAACTTGATTTCACCTTCATATATTTTCTGATTATTTTCAAATAATTTCAAGATACTCATTGCTGTCTGACTTTTACCACTGCCAGACTCACCTACTACACCAAGTGTACGACCTTCTTCAATCGACAGGCTAACACCGTTGACTGCCTTAATCAGACCTTTTTTGGTATCAAAATAGGTGTGCAGATTATTAATTTCCAGTAATTTCATGTTCTTCACCCCTACTTCTCATTCTCTTTTGGATCTAAGGCTTCACGTAATGCATCGCCGACCAGGTTAACACCCAATGCGGCAATCACGACGCAGACAGCAGGTGTGATCCATTGCCACCAATAGTTCTCGATAACGATCGCTCGCTGCGCTCCATTTAACATGTTACCCCACGACGGCATCGGTTCTTGAACACCAAAGCCCAGGAAGGATAATGCAGCCTCCATCAGCATCTTATCGGCATAACTTAAGGTCATATTTACGATACAGATATTCATAACGTTTGGTAAGATATGACGAACAATGATAGAGCCTTCTTTAATACCCAAAGCACGCGCAGCAAGTACGAAGTCCTTTTCACGTTCGATCAAGATCTGTGCACGTACTAATCGTGCCATACCTGGCCAGGAGATAACACCCAAGATAATCATAATCAGATACATTTTCTGATCAGTTGATAAATCATTTCCAAGTGATGCTGATAAGGTGATAACCAAAGGCATAAATGGAACAGAACTTACGATTTCCGTAAAACGCATCAGCAGATTATCAACCTTGCCACCTTTAAATCCGGAAATCATACCGATCAATAAACCAAGAACGGTTTCAATGATAACTGCGATGATACCAACAACTAAGGTAACACGACCACCATGCATTAAACGTGTGAAATAATCACGACCTTGAGCGTCTGTACCTAATACATAACCATCATTTCCCCATGCGTGGATTTCATTGTTGTTATCCACAGCATAATTTTGGAAATAACCACTGAAAACCTGCTTGATATTCGTTGCACTGCTAGGTACACTGATATCATTTAAGTCATCATTTCCCCATGCATACACTTTACCACTTTCACCAACAGCAAATAACGCATTACGGCTTCCGGATACATCAACGACTTTTTCATTGATTGCCGGTATACCATCGCGCATATTATCGCCATTTGCACCCCATACATGGATCTTGCCTTGGTCATCAAGCGCAATACCGTTTGCATAAGACATTTTTGCTTTTACGATTTTAATGCTGCCATCTGTTAATTCTTTTGGCACATCTGAGAATTCATTACCGGAAACACCCATGGTTGCAATGGTTCCATCTTTTAATAAAAGAACCATATTGTAGCTGTTTGCATCAACAGCCGCAACTCTTCCTTGAATTTCGGAAGGTACATAATCCATGTTGTTTGCGCCAGTTGCACCTAAAATAATTACATTTCCTTTATCCGTAACAAGTGCTGTATATTTATCACTTGCCGATACATCAATAACCTTTTCATCGCTTTTCAGCTGGGCTTTGGCTTCATAAGTCAATTCTGCCTGATGGAAGTCGTTCTTACCCCAACCGATAACTTCACCGCTGTCTGTCAATGCCACCACATGACGGTCACCAGCAGCAATTTTTACTACATTCGTTCCTAAATTGCTTGGAACTTCTGTAGCTCCATCGGTATCTTTACCCCAGGCATATACTTTTCCATCATCAGTTAAGGCAACTGAGAATGTAATACCTGAACTGATTTGTACAATCTTCTTTCCTTCTAATTCTGAAGGGAAATCCAAATAACCAGTACCCGGTCCGATATTTTGCAGGATAGGTTCCTGATAAACCGGATCCATTTGACGGAACATACCGCCAATATAAGCAAAACTGAAAATACCAATGAATAAGATCAAACCAATAATGGTAAACTTATTATGTATGAAGTTGGAGAAAATGACCTTAGAAGGTGATTTGATTTCTTCCTCTTCAAATACATTTAATTCTTTTTTCTTTCCACCAAAGGAGAACAGACGTTTGAACATTCTGCCAAAGGAAGAAAAGATTGATTGCTTTTGCTTGTTGTCTTTCTTTTCCATCTGTTATCCTCCTAATCTAACTTCACACGTGGATCTACTAAAGCATACGTGATATCCGCAATAAAATTGGAAATCAAGTAAATGACTACGTAGAACAGGTTCATGGATACAACCAGCCATAAGTCACGTTTTTGCAGACCCTTCAACAAGATGAAACCTAAACCATTCCATTGGAATACGGTTTCTGTAATCATGGAACCACTAAACAGCATACCGATCTGTGTGATAACAATGGTTACAACAGGAATCAACGCATTGCGGAAAGCATGAGAATATACGATAACTTTCTGGCTTAAACCTTTTGAACGTGCTGTTCGGATGAAATCCTGACTCAATACTTCCAGCATTGCATTACGCACATAACGCATCGTACCGGCTAACTGGATGACGGTCAGGGTC
This sequence comes from Longicatena caecimuris, assembly GCF_004341945.1. GTDB lineage: Bacteria > Bacillota_I > Bacilli_A > Erysipelotrichales > Erysipelotrichaceae > Longicatena > Longicatena caecimuris. The sequence goes on along the minus strand of NZ_SMBP01000018.1, from coordinate 18,657 downwards.
GTAACAGGCAAGATCAGATGCCTGAACCAGGAAGTAATATAGGCTCCTGTAGATAAGCCTTGCTCTGGCATACCAAAAGAAGGCAGCCAGCCTAATTTGAAGGCGAAAATGAAAATAAGACATAAACCGACGAAGAACGTTGGTACACTCATACCGATTAATGAGAATACCTGCCAGAATTGATCGAAGAACGATCCTTTCTTTACGGCAGAGCGGATACCTACCAAAATAGAGATTCCTAATGAAAAAATCAAAACAAAGAAGTTTAGGAATACGGTATTCTTTAATGGTTCTGCAACTACGTTTTTCACTTCTGTTTGATATGTAGAGGATACACCTAAGTCACCATGTGCCAGGTTACCCATCCATTTTACATACTGTGTTACAACATCTTGGTCAAGTCCAAGACTCTTTCTTGCTGCTTCTACTCGTGCGTCATATGTTTCCGGTCGTCCACCTTGTACCATTAACTTCGCAGGGTCTCCAGGCATCAGCTTTGTTAAACCAAACAGCATGATGGAGATAATAAAGACCACCGGGATCAATGACAAGATACGCTTAACTGTATATCTAAGCATTGTAATTCTCCTCTCATTTATAAACACTAAGAAAGAAGATAGCTTTTTGGAGCCATCTTCTCCCTCGTGTGTTTCGATATTACTTCAGACGTACTGCTTACTCAATTGAGAAATTGCAGATACTGTTTGCCCAGTCACGGAATGGAGTAGTCTTGAATCCTTTTACCTTGCTGGCAGCGAAGTCATAGTAATCGTTCGTGTAAGTTGGAATTGTTGGCAATAAGTAGTTCCAACGTTTCTGATATGCTTTCCAGTTTTCTGAAAATTCTTTTTCATCTTTAGATGCTTTCAAGTTTTCAATAGCCTTGTTCAATTCAGCATCATTTAAACCATAAGGGTTGAAGTTTGCTACTTTTTCATATTTACCATGGTAGTCAGCTTCTGGATCTGGTACTTCGTTGAAGCCAGATGCCATGTTATATACGTTGTATTTAACTTCAGCTTTTTGTTTCTGGTAATAGATGTTCAGCATTGTTTCAAAGTCTTTAACTGTAATTTCATATTTGATACCAACCTGAGGAGCGTTCTTTGTCAGCTGCAGTTTGATATTGTCAGTAATGGTATTCTTTTCAGAACCTAAGTGTGAAATCAACAGAACTTCACCTTTGCTGTTGTAACGCAGGTAATCTTTGCTAGCTTTCTTAGCATCGAATGGAGTTTTTCCATCTTTTTCATACTTATAATCAGATTTGTCTAATGCTTTGTTAGCGTTAGCAATTGAGAAAGAATATGTGTTTAGGTTTTTGTCAACCCATTCTTTGTTGTCAATATAAACTTTCTGAGCTGCACCGTAGTCAGAGTAGCATGGTTTACCATAAGCACCCATAGCTGCCTGAGCGATCTTGTTTGTATCTACAATGTAAGCTAAAGCCTGACGTACGTTAACGTCTTTTGTAGCTCCATAGTAGCAAGATATTGGCATGTTACCATAACCATTACGTGGGTAACTAGAGATTGTGAATTTATCTCCTTGTGCTTTTACTTTATCGATTTTTTCAGCTTCGATTGCACCGGCAACGATGTCAACTTCTCCAGCAACCAGAGTATCTACATCCTTGTCCATGTCAATTGCTTTAACGGTAATCTTTTCAATGCTTGGTTTTTTACCTTCCCAGTTTCCAGCATACTCTTTATTCAGAGTTAACTGTACCTGCTGGTTCTTGAAGCCTTCAAATTTGTAAGGCCCGCAAGTTACGGTAGGGTTCTTTAAGAAAGTATTCTTTACATAATCAGCGATAGCTGCCTGATCTTTCTTAGCGATCTTAGCACCTTTGTCATCACTAGTGATCTTCACATCTTTAGCAACAACGTGAGCTGGTAATGGGTAACTCCACAAGAAGTTCTTTTCCCAGTAGTAAGGTAAATTCTTAGCAGCGATTGTGATTGAGAAGGAATGATCATCAATCATCTTAACGCCTGAGAATGTTTCTGTTTTTCCTGCACTGAATGCGTCGTAACCTTCGATTTCGTATCCTGTTGGGTTACCATTTGCATCGATCCAAGATTTTGATGCACGCATCAAGTAAGTCATTACATAGTCATTTGCTGTAACAGGTTTTCCATCATTCCATTTCAAACCATCGTTCAGTGTAACTGTGAATGTTTTAGAACCGTCTTTGTTGTTCTTAACTGCAGGTTCACCTTTCAGTGTTACCTTCGTTTCCCATTTAATGTTTCCATCGTTGTCAACAATAACTGGGTTGTATCCATGAATTAAGTCACGGATGGATTTGTCATAAGAGTTATTTCCAAAACCTTCGATGAATTCACCGTTCATTTTGTCCTGTCCTACGACAAGTTTGTTTTCTGCCTTGCTGCTGCCACAACCAGCAAGTGAAACCGTCATTAACGCTGCGACTGCAAGAGTTAATAGCTTTTTCATATTTTTCCCTCCTATCATTCCTGATAATGACCATATTATACTCTAAAAGAATTGAAAATACAATATTTTTTCGGTCATTTTCACACAAATTGAGTGAAATTTTTTACAATTGTGTGTAACATGTTTACATTTTTGTGAAAATTACCATATGACACCGCAATGCAATTCATCATTTTCAAACATTTGTGGAAATGTGTACACCAATAATAAACAGCGCTTACGCACCTATAAATTCCATGTTTTAAAAAAAAGAGAAGTTACTTACCATCGTAAGCACTTTCTCCTACTTGTTTATTCGGTTGTAAACATATTGACTTGCCATACGGGCTAGGATATGTAGAATCCAAGCAATCATTTGGTAAGCGATACCATCAATTCTTCATGCTTTGTATTCCTTATATACATAACTTTTATTAGAATACGTGCCATCAAGTTCATATAAATCTTCTTCGTCTTATTTTTCAATGGATTTCATATATAGAAAAATACTTACTGCATTCATCACGAGATCGTTTAGGACAAGATATCCCGCTAAGGCTAAATTTTTAAATGCCAAAATGGTATAGCCTGCAAGGATGCCGATATTCAAAAATGTCAACATCTTTTGTTCTTCTTTGGTACTGGACATCATCATACGGCCAAATTCCATGACATGATAGTGTTTTAAAAGATAGCTGTCCATAAAAAGCAGTAACATCCAAAAAAATAGCTTATCCGGAGTATACGTATAAAGGAACAGTGGCATGCAGATAAGCTGTATGACACAGACCTTGATGGCTTCTTTCATGGCATTATGTTTCATTAAGATCCCTTTCCTTCCTTACTATTATAACAGAAATTTCCATAGGCGTCTGAGCGATCTGTTAATGGATCAGAAAAGGGAAGAAGCTATGACATTGCATTTCAGAGATCATTAGGAACGATTGCTACTTTTGCCACGCAGTTTTTTACGTGCAAAAATCATTTTAAAATCATGGGCATGGAAGGGAAATAAGGGATAAAAATAAGAGGTATGCGTAATCGTTTTATTAGATGCTAAAATAAAAGCCATAATGGCTAGCCCGATCCATAGTCCAAAACGTGGCAGAAGGGCAATGATGATAAGCATCATCATTCGCATAAACTTAATGGCATATCCTAATTCATAACTAGGCTGAGTGAAGTTTGCTAAGGCCACAAATGCCATATATAAAATTATTTCCGGAGCTAACCATCCGGCATTGACCGCAAAATCGCCAAGGATCAATGCCCCTATGATACTAAAGGAAGAATTTAAGGAGCTTGGGGTATTTAAGCTGGCAAGCTTTAAAGCATCTATTCCTAATTCTAGCATTAACAACTGTAAGATAATAGGAAGATTCATATTATCCTGAATTAAAGCGAATTGAAACCAATCCGGAGCGAAATCCGGATTGCAGTTAAGATAATACCAGATTGGTGTCACAAACAAGGTTAAGAAAAAGACCATGATCCGAATAAGACGTAAATAGCTACCGGTAATCGGAGGAAGATAATAATCCTGAGCTTCCTGCACAAAATCAAAAAAAGTCGTTGGTAAAATGAGTACCGAAGGTGAATTATCAATCATAACGATGACCTTTCCTTCTAGGACATTACTGGCTGCAGCATCCGGACGTTCACTATAGCGAACCTTAGGGAAAGGATTTAACCATTTATGTGGGACAAGTGCTTCGGCAATGCTTTCCTGTGCCATGGTTAACGCTTCTACTTGTATCTGCGATAACTTATGGCGAATATCCTGCACCAATGCATCATCTGCCAACCCTTCCATATAACATAAGACAATATCCGTTTTACTGATAGAACCGACACTGTGATATTCCATATGTAAGCGTGTGTCACGGATACGGCGGCGAATTAAGGCTGTATTAAAGACCAACGTTTCGACAAAGCCATCACGGCTGCCGCGTAAGACTCGATCATCTTCGGGCTCAGCCATACTGCGGGTAGGATATGTTCTGGCATCAATCACAATGCCTTCTTCATAGCCATCAACGATCATTAATACCGAACCGCTTAATACCGCTGTAATCTGTTTCTCTTCCTCCGCAACCACATCGGTTTCTAAATAAGAGACAAAACGATCACAAAATACATAAACACTTTCCTGTTGTACCGTTGTTTTCATATCTGCCTTTAATAAGAATTCCATCATTTTCTCTAATACTTCATCTTTAACAAAGCCATCAACAAAATATAATGTCATATGAACATCCTGCACTTGCAAAGTTTTCGCAACAATATCAAAATTTTCCTGCAAATGCAGTTTCTCATTCAGTTGTTTACATCGATCTGTATACTTCATAATATCACCTGTTGTTAAGATGCACGGATTTCCTTTTTTTATACCCATGACTGCTAACAAGGTTTTAAAAATAACTGACCATTCTCTCAAGAAGATCACATAGGTTTCTTAAACCTAATTTCCTTTTCCACAATGATCCTATCTTTCTATCTGTTTCTGCTTTTTGAACAAAAAAAAACATGATGTTATTCACCATGTTTATGTATGCCGCGATACAGACATTCGCCTATGTTTTCTTCTGTCAATAGACCGAAAGCATCTTGCCAAGATAATAGAAAATAAGGATCGCGCAGCAATTTTCTTCCTAATAATACATAATCACAATCTTCCTGTGCTAGAATGGTTTCAATTTCTTCTTCCTTTGTGATTAGGCCAACGCCCATTACCGGCAAAGAAGTCATTTGTTTGATAGCTCGTGCATATGGAATCTGATACATCGGATAGGTCTGTATCGGATGTTTGTTTAATCCTCCGCTGGATACAGAAATTGCGGCAGCACCACAACTTTCTATAGCTTCCACAATATCTTTCATATCGGCTATATGCAAGCCATCTTCTTCATACTCTTCTGCTGATATACGAACGATGACATCTTTTTCAAATGTAGAGCGTACACCGGTGATGATTTCCTTTAACAACAAGGTTCTATCCTCACCATAAAGATCCGTTCGCTGATTGGTAAGCGGTGATAAAAATTGATTGATCAGATAACCATGTGCCGCATGAATTTCCACAAAGTCATAGCCAAGCTCTTTTGCCCATTTACCGGCAAATTCAAAATTAACAACAATGCGATGAATTTCTTCTGCTGTCAACGCATGTACATCTGCATTATCCATGGCGGATACCTTATGGGCTGCACATTTACTTTTCATACCGGCATGATTCAGTTGAATTCCTAATTTCACCCCATAATCATGTACGACTTCAACGATATCCTTTAATGGTTCTCGCTGTCGCGGCGTGAAGATTCCTAAACAAGCGTCACTGATATAGCCTTCTGCTGCGATGGCCGTTGCCTCTTGTACGATAAAGGCAGGGCGTCCTTTCGCTAGTGTTTCATAATGAGCTATATGGTGCAAATTGGCTATGCCATCGCCCTTTGCCATATACGTACACATCGCCGGAATACCTATGCGGTTGTTTAATTCCATACGACCAAGCAATGATGTTTCAAATGGTTTCATATGAAGATCCTTCTTTCTTACTGTTCCAGTTTCTCGCTGTAGTCTTCCCATTTCTTCATGAAATTTTCAATTTCATTATGTACGTCATCAATTTTATCATCTAAATCACGCATTTTTTGATAATCGTGATAATATTCCGGATCAAAACGCAGCTCTCTGAGTGCTTCCAGTTCTTTTTCCTTTTCTGCAATTTTCTTTTCCAGTTTTTTTACTTCGCGATCATAATGAATCCCTCTATCCACTTTTTTTGTTTCTTTTTTCTCAACGGCTTTAACGGCCTGTACATGTTCCTCATCTTTATGCATATATTCCTGATAACGCATCGGATAATATGTTGCCTTCCCATTATCAATGACCAATACCGCAGTTGCCAACTTTGAGATAAAGTAACGATCATGACTCACAAATAGCATTGTGCCTTCATAATCACACAAAGCATCCTCTAAGGCTTCTTTTCCAATTAGATCCAAATGATTGGTTGGCTCATCCATCATCAGAAAATTAGGATGTGACAGCATTAGCTTTACAAAGGATAGACGAACTTTTTCTCCTCCGGATAGACAGTCTACTGTTTTAAATACGTCTTCTCCACTGAATAAAAAACATCCCAGTGCTGTGCGTACCTCTGTTCGATTCAGTTCACTGAAATCGTTCCACACCTCTTCTAATACCGTATTATTGGTATCGAATTGCGCAAGCTCCTGATCAAAATAACCTACCTCAATCTGGTGTCCGAATAAGAATTCACCGGATAATGGTGAAACCTGTTCCATCAAGGTTTTCAAAAAGGTTGACTTTCCTTTCCCATTTGGGCCGATTATGGCAACTTTTTCCCCTTGCAGAATATCGCAAGTAATCGTACACAACGGCAGATCGTAACCGATGGTTAAATCCTTGACCTCTAAGACCCGCTTGCCGCCACGTACCCTTGGGGTAAAACGGGCATGAAACCGTTTTTCATCGACATTGGGATCTTCAATTTTATCCATACGTTCTAAGTATTTGATTTTACTCTGCGCAAAAGCTGCTTTATTTTTCTTATAACGGAATTTCTCAATGAGTTCTTCCATGTGCTGTATTTCTTTTTGTTGGCGCGCATACGCTGATTTTTGTTGTTCAACATCACTTTTCTTGGTATTAACATAGTTTGTATAATTACCCGGATAGCGACGCATCACACCATATTCCAATTCATATACGACATCAACAACATCATCCAGAAACATACGATCGTGACTAACTAAGACAACCGCTTTGGGATAGCGTTTCACATAACCTTCTAGCCATTCAATCGTTTCGATATCCAAATGGTTGGTAGGTTCATCTAACAACAAGATATCCGGTTTGCTTAACAATAGCTTGACAAAGGCCAATCGGGTTTTCTGTCCTCCGGAAAACGTAGCAACTTCACGTTTCAAATCTTCTTCCTGAAACCCAAACTTAGTGAAGACAGTCATCATATCACTATGGTATGTATAACCGCCTAAATCCTCATATTGCTGCTGCAAATTGGCGTATTTATTTAAGATGGTTTCACTATGGTCATATACCATCTGCTCACTGATTTCTTCCAGCTGTTTACCTATGCGTTTTACCTTCGCAAAGGCTGTTTCCAATTCTTCTTTGACACAGGCATGCTCATTTTCAAACGTTGTCTGTGCTAAATAACCGATTGTCAGATTGTTTTCCTTATGGATATCCCCTTTATCCAACGGTTCTACTTCGGCAATGGCTTTTAATAAGGTGGTTTTACCACATCCGTTTCTTCCCACAATCGCGATTTTTTCAGTATTGCGGATTTCAAATTGAATATCCTCAAATACCGTATTCGCCCCAAAATATTTACTTCCTTTATGAATTTGATACTTCATCTTGTTTCACCCGCCTTATCTGGTGGTGTTGTCGGCATTGATTCCCTCGGCAAAAGCGCGCGCTGTTTCCTTAATAATCGCATTCTTCTGTTTTTTCCACAGCGCTGCATCTTCTTTATTTGATATATAGACAAAGTCAATTTCTAATCCCTGCATGCCATTGGCATTCACAAAATCAGCATTTTGTTCTTGACTTGTTTCTGAGTATTTCCCTGCCAGTGTTGCTCTTCCACCACTTTCTCTTAAATATAAATTCGTATCATATATCGTTTTACCATCTGCCCCTTCAGCCAATAATCCGGTAACGATACCGGCATCAGAACCAGTATACATCGGTGACAGTGGCATTTTTAAGTTCTTATGTACACCATAGGTCAAATTCCTGGCAAGTGTCTTGCTGGAATAATAACTATGCGCTACTTCAAAGCCGCGAATCGTATCGTTGGCATAATTGCTGAAGCGTAAGAACAAATAATATTTTGCATGCTGCTTATAACCTTTTGCTAAACGGCCATCACTGCCATAGGCTTTCCCTTTTTCATCTTTACTTGCCTTTGTAATGGCAACACGCAATCCATATTTTTCTTCTAATTCCTTTTTCATTAAAACCGCTGCTTTATACATTTCATCATTTTCATTTAACCCATTGACCTTTGAGCCTTCATCCGGCAACCACGTTAAATCCGTATTCATCCCAAACGGATCAATCAACACATCAATATCCCCTTTGCGCGGCGTCTGTGAAGTTACTTGTAAGAAAAGATAGTTTTTATCCAGGGTGATCTGATAATCCTTTAACAGCTGCGTATCTGCAATTAAGGAAACTTTATTGACCTTTCCTTTACGCTGCGCCGTATAAAATGCATTTTCCTTTAAAGGCTGTTGAAAAATCACACGTTTTTTTACCAGATTATCAATGATGGAAACCTCATAATATCCTTCCGGTATTTCATCTAATAAGATCTTTTGATCAACTGTATTTTCCATTGTCATCGAAATTGTCTTTCCATCACAAATATTTTTTAATTCTACGGTTTTCCCACTCAACGTATCTTTATTTTCCGGTGAATATTTCTTTTCATACAAATCCAAAGATTCTCCATAATACAAATAATCCGAAACGCTAATCGTTTCTTTACTTGTCTTATGCAATGCTTTGATCGTCTGTTCCTCATTCAATCCACACACCGTGAATTTCTTTACTTCTTGATGATTGGAAGGCAGAAACATGCCAATTAAAAGATACACGATCAACGCAATTAAAACAAGCAGTGGAGCCACTACCTTCCAGCGCACTTTATATCTTCTCTGTCTTGGTACATATGCCATGTCTTCTACCTCCTCACAATTTTTACTATGTTTTACGATATTTTATTTTTACCATAAGCTAGCTTTTAATAAGAAATATCGTCTCCATGCTATGCATTTTCATAAGCATGAAAAAGTCATTACGTCATCGTTTCTAAAATGCAATATCCTTAATATGCTTTGGCTGCTGATCTTTTTTCGGCGGATAGCTCATATGATTCACGGATACTTCTGCATCCAACAAATCTTTAGGCCGTTTTGGTATCGGCAGCATCGTATCTTCAAATGGGACATACTGAATCGGAAAAACGCTTTCCTTTGGATATACGACCGGATGGAAGAAAGAATTAAAGCACCATGTCAGATCAAAACCGATCATTGGGCTGTCTTGATTTTGCTTACCATACTTACGTGCATTTCGCACATAGCGTTTCTTTAATGGCAGTGGATTGATATGTAGATTTTCCAATGCGGCAATCAAGAGCATCAAGATTCCATTGCGGCAGCGCCATACAAAATCTTTTACATGATTCTCACTCACATAATCAATGATGAAAACATCGATAAAAATGCCATCACTGTCTTTGCATTTGTTTTTTAATAACGCATTGTATTCTTCACAATACGTATGTTTTAAACGAATCTTCATCGCCGGAATCAACACATTGTATTCCTTATGTGTTTCAAAGCTTTGTACGATGTACTTCTTAGGATCCAGATCCTTAACGGCTTCTAACAATTTCAGATAATCCTCATACAGCATACCGATATCCGCATCATCATCCCAAGGGATAAAGCCTTTATGACGTACAGCGCCTAAGCAGCTGCCACCTGTCAGCCAGTATTGGACTTTGTGCTTGCGGCATACAATATCTATATCTTTCAGCATCTCTAACAATTTCAGCTGTAAATCACGCACGGTAATCGTCGTTCCATCTTCTCTTGTTTTCAATATGTATTCTTCCATAAAATCACCGTATCTATTATAGAAGATATTTGTTTTTATCACAATCATTTTATGGAAATATCACAATTTCGCAAGAATGTCTTCAGAAACGATTGCGAAAACAATGAAAATTTAAACAAATATCCTACTTTTTATCTTTTCCTTATGCAGGTGGCTCTACAACATTTGCTGTCAAAAAAAAACACACTGTACTTAAACAGTATGTTTTATAAGCATTTCAAGAAATTGTACGACCCCATCTTCCTTTGCCTCTTTACAATGATAACGAGCAGCATTTTTTATTTGCGTACAGGCATTTGCTACAGCAACACTGTTAGGGAAACAGGAAAACATGGAAAGATCATTTTCGCTGTCGCCAAATACTAAAACTTCCTCTTTTGTGAAACCGTGTTGAGCAACATAGGTTTGTAAAGCTGTCCCTTTCGATACTAGCGGCGAAGTGATTTCCAAATTATCCCATCCGGAAGTTGTTACCTTTACCTCTTGCAAGGTGGATAGTCGTGTTTGTAAACGTTGGCGTTTTTCTTCATCCTTTTCCAAAAGTTCTATTTTTAAAATGGGTTTAGGTAAGTCTGTTTCCGTAATCGTCTTGAAACAAGACAACACCGGTGTGGTATCCGTGAAACTTTGCAAATAGTGTTTTTGAAAGGAAGGCCGATCCTCTTCTTCTAAAGAATAAATATGGGTTTCATCATAACAGCCGATTGCGATAGGTTCCTTTTGCAGCATCTGAAGAATCATCTTTGCGCTTTGTTTTTTTATCGCAGTCGCATGAAGAATCTGTCCTTTTGCGTTTACCTGCATTGCGCCGTTTAATAACAACATATCCAAAGCCAGCAAGTGTTGATTTCGCAAACTTAACACATCCGGATAACTGCGCCCACTGCATAGCACGATCGAAACTCCTTGTTGTTGTAGTTTCTGTAAGGTATGTACGCTGCGCAATGATAATGTATTGTCCATGCTTAATGTGCCATCAATATCACAGGCAATCAAACGAAAGGGAAACACTTATAGATCTTCCCCGTTGCTGGCAATGACACGTCGATACCAGTCATAGCTATCTTTCTTGATACGACGCTTACTGCCATTTCCATAATCATCCTGATCCACGTAAATAAATCCATAGCGCTTGCTCATTTCTGAGGATGAACAGCTAATAATATCAATAGGTCCCCATGGATAATAACCAATCACATCTACCCCGTCCATGATAGCTTCCTTCACATTGCGAATATGCTCACGTAAATAAGCGATACGGCGTTCATCGTGAATCTTTCCATCACTGCTGATTTCATCATACGTGCCAAAACCATTCTCTGCGATGATGATTGGTTTTTGATAACGATCATAATAGTAATTTAATACGGTTCTTAATCCAAGAGGATCAATGCCCCAGCCCCATTCACTTGCATCAATATAAGGATTTACAATGGCCCCATCATCATTAATATCTTGCGTGTCATTGCTTTCTTTTGATGATACACATGTATAATAATAGGATAACGCAAGAAAATCAGCCGGATGCTCTTTTAATACTTGCTCATCCTCTTCACGGATATCTAAATGAATGTTATGCTCTTTAAAATAGCGCAGCATATAGCCCGGATATTCTCCCCTTAGCAATAAATCGGTAAAGAAATATTCTCTTTGATTGCGCTGCATATTCGCAAAAACATCCTCTGGTTTGCATGTTAATGGTTCACTCAATCCATCATATACCATCATACCTACCAGAAAGTCTGGATTGATCTGATGGGCAAGCTTAGTGACAAGCGCACTTGCTGTGCATTCATGATGAATGGCCTGGTATTTTGCTTCCATAAGGTTTTCTACTGTATCACTGGGGATACCGAGATGATTAAAAGATTCATGATGTATCAGATTGATCTGATTCACTACGATCCAATACTTTACCTTATCTTTATACCGACGCATAACGGTTTCACAATAGTTCACAAAGAAAGTGATCGTCTTACGATTATACCAGCCCTGATAGTGTGTTGCCAAATGCAGTGGCATCTCATAGTGCGATAAAGTAATGAGGGGCTCCATGCCGTTTTTTATGATTTCATCCAGCAATGCATCATAAAAGCGTAAACCTTCTTCATTCGGTTGAGGATCATCTCCATTAGGGAAGATACGTGACCAGCTGATAGAAGTGCGAAATGTTTTCAATCCCATCCCTGCTAAAAGCTTTAGATCTTCCTTATAAGTATGATAGAAATCAATCCCATAGCGTTTAGGATAATAGCCTTCTTTATCCTGTAAAGCGAAATCAATATCGTTTCTGTTCGTTTCTTTATTTGATTTCTTTTTCAAATCACCAGCATCTTGCACTTTTAAGATATCCGCAACGCTCCATCCTTTCCCACCTTCTAGAAATGCTCCTTCTGCCTGATTTGCCGCAATGGCGCCTCCCCATAAAAAAGCTTTCGGAAATCCTGTTTTTACTTGTTTCATTTCAATTCTCCTTGTCACATATTGTTCATACTATGTTCATGTTGAAGCAAAGGGACGATTGTATGCGTCCCTTTCTTTACAAATCTTCTCCATTTGTCATTATGACATGTTGATACCAATAGAAAGAATCTTTACGCAGTCGTTTCCCACTGCCATGTCCACGATCATCCAAATCGACATAAATATATCCATAGCGCTTGCTCATTTCCCCTTGCGAACAACTGATGATGTCAATAGGTCCCCAAGATGCATAGCCAAACACTTGTACGCCATCCTTAATGGCTTCTTTCATCGCCGCAATATGTGTCTGTAAATAGGCGATACGATAAGGATCATGAATCTTTCCATCTACGACCTCATCTAATGCACCCAGTCCATTTTCAGCGATAAAAATTGGTATTTGATAACGATCCCAATACAAATTTAATGAGTTGCGAAATCCTAATGGATCCACTGCCCAGCCCCAGATAGATTTTTCTAAGTAGGGGTTCTCTTTGGGATGGGTAGAATCTTTGGCCTTGGTGATGCGGGTAAAATAATACGAAAATGATAGAAAATCTGCGGTATTCTCTTTTAACAGCTGTTCTTCCTCTTCTTTAATCATCACATGGATATCATGATCATAAAAATAGCGCAGCGCATAACCCGGATATTCTCCGCGTAATAAGACATCGGAATAAAAGTATAAACTCATCTGCATCTGCTGGGTGTTGGCAAAGACATCCTCTGGTTTACAGCTTGCCGGATATAAGGCATCATCCCCCAACATCATTCCAATCTGCAAGGAAGGATCAAGGGCGTGGGCAAGTTGTGTGGCTTTGGCACATGCCACAAACTGATGGTGTGTTGCCTGATATTTGGCACTTTCCCAATCTTCATAACCATCCTGCACCATTCCCAAACTGGCAAACTCTCCCCAGCCCTGTAAAGAGTTGATCTGGTTCAATAGGATCCAATAGCGTACTTTATTATGATAACGTTCAAATAGCACGTTACAATATTTCACAAAGAAATCAACCATTTCAGGGGCATACCAGCCCTTATACTTGGTAATCAGATGAATAGGCATTTCATAATGTGAAACCGTCATGATTGGTTCTATACCATTTTTCAGCATCTCATCCAGCAAATCATCATAAAACTTTAAACCTTCTTCATTTGGCTGTTCTTCATCTCCTTGTGGAAAGATGCGTGTCCAGTTAAAGGATGTTCGAAAACAGGTAAACCCCATTTCTTTCATCAATGCCAGATCTTCTTTATACGTATGATAAAAGTCAATGCCATGCCGGCGTGGATAATAGCCTTTGGTATCTGCTAATGCTTCTTCTATCTGTTTGGCAGTATGAGCAAATCCGACTACCTTATGGCGATCATACTGCTCTGGAAGGATTTCAATATCCGCCATAGAGGGTCCTTTCCCATCAATGTTCCAAGCACCTTCTGCTTGATTGGCCGCAATGGCACCACCCCATAAAAAGTCTTTCGGAAATCCTGTGATTTTACGTTTCATCTTATTTCTCCAACTTACGATACAGACGAATCATGCTTTGTACCAGATTTACTTCACTGTTGATAGTCATCAGCGTATCCTGTGCATGGGTGAATAATAAGGTTGTCTGCAGCTCTTCTTCATTGATTGAGCTTTGTATCATATCCGTTTGAATAACATGTGCTTTCGTGATTTCTTTCTTTGCCTGCGTGATCTTGTCTTTTACTTCTTCTTCACTTTTATCATCTAACAGATCATTGATTGCTTCATTGAGCAAATTCCGACAATCACCGGCATGCAGAATGATCTGCATCGCAGCACTATTTAATTGTTCAATCGTTGTTTTATCCATAATAAACCTTCCTTCTTATGCATTGTTTGTTTCCTGTCTTGCGTTTTTACGTGCTGCTAATTTTGCTTTTTGTGCTTCATCCTCTGCTTCTTTCTGTACACATTGCTTATCGTATACCTTAAAGAATGGATAATAGATGATCCAGGATAAGACGAAAATAAATAAGGTAAAGATCAATCCAACCATACCTCCTACAGCATAGGAACAAATAGGTCCAGGCAAATACCAGAAGGAGAATAAAGTCGTTACTTTAGGCAATAAATCAAAATATAAGGCAAACCAGGTCAAGGCCGGTGCTAGTAAACCAATGATCCACATCGGTACCATCAGAATCGGGTTAAAGGCGATTGGTGCACCAAATACCAATGGTTCATTGATGTTACATAAGTTTGGTACCAGACTGGCTTTTCCAATGACCTTACACTTTTTCGATTTTGCCATAAACAGCATCATAAGACCTAAAGCCAAGGTACAGCCGCCTCCACCAAGCGTAAAATAATAAGATACTCCATCCGCATTGATAACACTGGCAGCATTTCCGGCTGCTACCGCTGCCTGATTCGCCGCAATTCCTTGCAGGATCAATGCCGATTCAATTGGATAAATGACCCAGGTAGAAATACCAAACGTGTATAAGAAGGTATATCCAACAAAGTATAAGACTACAAAACCAAGGAAACTGTCACCGGCTTTTAAGATTGGTGAGAATAATGTATAAATGCAATCAAAGATACTGATATGGAGCTGGAAAGTAAAGAGCCAGCCAACAAATAAAATCATCAGTATCGGAATTAACGTATCAAACCATACGGTGATAAAATCTGGAATAGCGCTGTCTTCCTTAAAGAAGGAATGGGTAGAAAAAGCATTCATCACAAAACCGACAAACAAGCCGGCAATCAACGCTGCAATCATACCGCCATTTCCTAAAGTAGAACTTTGAAACAAAATATTTCCTGCCTCATCAAAGGTTGGAGATACTAACATCAAAAAGAATCCGATACCAGCCAATCCTGCTTCTTTTTTCGTTTTATTATGGCGTTTCTTTTCCATCAGCAGATATGGTACTAAATATGCTAAGTATAAGGATAATAAGCCCAGGGAAAAAGTAGAAAGTGGGCTAAAATCCGGAAATCCTTCAATCAATCCGCCAAAAGCGGTCAATACGGTCGTAAATGAACCAATAAAAATCATAGGCATCGCAGTCAGGATAGCCTCCTGGACAGAGGCAATCCACGGATTTCTTGCGAGCTTATTCATTCTCGGTGCGAATTTATCTGTCATCCAATCCATGAATTTTTTCATATGTTTTCTCCTCGTGATTCTATTTCTTAATCACCTTTTACAAAATAACCGCTTGCTTAATTTAACATGCTATGGCAATCTTATCCAATGTATATAGTTCATCAGGGAATTATTTCTAACGTATCTGCTCATAAACATTCCTACGATACCATCGTTTATTAAGCAAGCATTCTACCATTAACGTTCATGCGTTTTCTCATCTTTTAGAAAAGGTAAAGCAAAATCAAGAACGGCATCGCCATCCAATTCCCCATATGCATCTTTGGGGATAATCTGAACAGGAACACCAAATGGATCTGCAATATCCTCTAAATCATGCAGCATGTAGCTAAGATGTGGTCCTACCAATAATAGATCAATATCTTCAATATAATCCTCTACAACAGAGTCACTTCTAGCTTTTACGCCAATTTCAATATTGCGAGCTTTCGCTGCCTGGCGAATGTTTTTGGCCATGAAACCGCTGCTCGCACCGGTGCCACAAACTAATAAAATGTTCTTCATGATCTTCTCCTTTATAATTATGAATGATTTTTATCTGGATTGGTGTTATGATATAAGAGAGATGTATCAAAGTATTCCCGTACTTGTCTGAAGTCATATTCAGCGACGATATATCTCTTTTTCATATTTGCCAATCACATAACTGTCCTCCTTTCCTTATCACACCCTCAGTATAGCGAACACAACAAAATAAGACAAATCAGAAAAGTTCCGTGCAGTAGGAACTTTTTTAATTTGAGCAAAGATTACTTATACTTTATACTTATCGTGTACATATATAATGATGAAGAGTATCTGGGGGCCTTGCATAGGAGAGTGAATAGACATATGAAGGATAATATCTCAATCTTGTTAGACTATCTCTGGCACCATTATGAACATTGGGTAGCTGCCGGTGAGCTATCTTCACTGCTTCATGTTTCCACACGTCAGATACGTAAATATGTCAGTTCACTAAATGAGAATGAAACAAGTCCTTTAGTAATATCATCAAATAAAGGGTATCGATTAAACAGTGCTCAGCAATATTTAGCTTATCGGGAAAAAGGAAGTCAAAATGTGGAAACCCCGCAAACACGGCAAAATCTAATCATTCAAAAACTTATTTCTTCGCAAGATGGTATTGATCTATTTGATCTTGCGGATGAATTATTTGTAAGTGAGTCTACGATTGAAAATGATATTCGCAGTATCCGTAAGATTGTTTCCAGCTGTAATGTAACCATACGCAGAGATCATGATTTGTTATATTTAGAAGGCAGTGAAAAAGATAAACGGCGATTAATGAGCCGCTTAATTTCCAGTGATACGTATGATAATTTTGTCTTAAAAGATGAAGTGCGTTTATTGACTTATCATTATCATTTTTGGGATTTCCGTAAAAATCTTGCCGATATTTTTTCACGCAATAATGTATTTGCGAATGATTATACGCTAAATAATACGGCATTGCATCTTATTGTCATGATTGATCGTATCCGTAATGCCTGTGAGTTAAATGATCAAGTTGATTTCACACCGTTTCTTGATTCGCAACAATATCTTGTGGCACAGGAAATAAAACAGTATATTGAGAAAAACTATCAAATCCATATGAATGATGCTGAAGTTTATAATTTGACGCTTATTATCTCGAACAATACAACGATGATTGATTATTCTTTTATTAATGGCTCTAATATTTCATCTTTTATTGAACAGAAATATATTGATATCGCCCATGCCGTGATTCACAATGTTGAAGAGCGCTATTTACTGGATGCCTTTGATGAAGAATTTATTGCGAAATTCACCATCCATGTTAAGAATCTGTTTAATCGTGTTGCACATAACTATTATGCCAAAAATCCATTGACCGCTAAGATTAAGGCAACGTATCCCTTGATTTATGATATTGCCGTTTATATTGCCCAACAGTTTAAAGAAAATTATGATGTAGTGTTGAATGAGGATGAAATCACCTTTATTTCTTTTCACATCGGCAGTTACTTTGAAAACAATGTGCAATCAAAAAACAAGTTAACAATTCTCTTTTTATATGCCGATTATTACAGCATTCATCAACATACCTTAGAGAAGATCAGCCGTCATTTTGAAGATAAGATAACGATAAAATATGCCGTTTCCATGCCTTCCTATCAACCCAACATGCTGCATGCAGATTTGATTATTTCAACAGTAGAGGCAAGATTTCCTCAGCCATATGTGTTAATTCATCCATTTCTTACAAATAAAGATATGGCCTTATTAGAAACTACCATTTCTAAGATGTTATCCGAAAAAAACAAACAGAAGCTGAAAGATTTTCTATTTGATTTATTTGATCCTCGCTTATTTTATACAGATGTTCATTTAGATCGTACCCAGCTCATTCAAAAGCTTTGTAACGATGCGATTGCACTGGATTATGCCGAAGCTTCCTTTACACAGGATGTCTTTGCTCGTGAGCATATGTCAAGCACCGCCTTTGAGGACGCTGCCGTTCCTCATTCACTTGGTGATAACGCTAAAAAAAGCTTTATAAGTGTCGTCCTTTGTCCAGATGGTATGCAATGGGGAGTGCATGAGGTACATATTGTCACCTTACTAGGCGTACATGATGACAGCAGACAAATATTTGCCCAGATCTTTGATCAGTTGATTGAGATTCTTAGTGAACCGGCTTTTTTAAAAGATCTCATCAACTGTCAAGATTATCAAACATTCATTCGCAAGTTAACTGCTTATATGAATGAGGTCAGTGAATAGAAAAAGCAGTTGCTATTCTAACAATCGTTTGTTACCCTTGTGTTATCGCTTTTCTGATGTCATACTATATCTATATAATTGATAAAGGAGCTAGCTATTAAGAAGTCAAGCCTTTTTGAAAAAGATTAAAAAAGCATGACAAAAACAAGTGCTGGTAAGAGCACAAAAATTGATCTTT
>NZ_SMBP01000017.1 GCF_004341945.1 Longicatena caecimuris | reverse complement strand
TACTACACAAGAACAAAAACAATTGCAAAGGTACAATACTTCTATGATGGCAAGCTGGATGAGAGCAAGACAGAGAACATCGCAGATTTAAAAGCTGGCGATATCGTAGAAACCTATCCGGAGAAGAACAAGGAAGGGTACGTATTTGAAAAGGTGGAAAATATACCATTGACCTTAGGTGAAGATGCAAGTAAAAATATCATCAAGGTATATTATGTAAAGAAAGAAGATACGGAACCAACACCACCCAAAGAAGACCCACAAAAACCGGCGACGCCAAGCAAACTAACTACAGAAAAACCAAAACCAGAAGATGAAGTACAGACAAGTGATACAAGTCAGCGAACATTATGGATCATGATGGTATTGCTAAGTGGTGGTGCTGTATTGGCATATGGTTTAAAACGTAGAAGAAAAGAAAAACAATAAGCAAAGAAAGGTGGATTCTTTATTGAAAAAGACCACCTTTTCTACAAGGATGACATTATCTATTCACAAGATAGGTAAAATACGATACACTTACACGGGAGGAATCCGTTATGAAAAAACATTTATTACTATTATCTGCATTGAAACCACATCATTTAAATAGAATACCTGCGTGTTATGAATATCGTTTAAAAACCCCTGACTCTGTTAATGAAGAGGATATACGTTGGGCTGAGGTGATTGCCGGGAAAGTGCCTTTAACGTATTTATCAATCGCTGAAAATCTTCGCTTGTTACAATTGGAAACAGCCGGAAATGAACAATATTTAAATAAACTTCCTTCGTCATGCAGCTTATGTAATGCCAGTGGCAGTTTTGGTTTAGCGATCAGCGAATATCTGATTTGTACTATATTAATGCTTATGCGTAATATACATCTCTATCAGCAACATCAAAAAAAGCATTTATGGCAAGTGGAAGAACCTATTTCTTCTATTTACGGTTCCAAGATTTTAGTAGTAGGTACAGGTGATCTTGGAAAAGAATTTGCCGGGAAAGTTAAGATGATGGGGGCACATACGATTGGCATTAATCGTCATCCGAAGCTTCCCCTAACGGCTTTTGATGAACTTTATGGTATAGAAGAAATAGAAACACTTTTACCTCATGCTGATGTTGTCGTATTGGCTTTACCAAGCACAGCAAAAACAAGACATATCTTTCAAAAGCAATATTATGCTAGAATGAAAGAAAACGCTATTTTGGTAAATGTGGGAAGAGGAGATGCCCTGTCGTTAGATGAGTTATTAGAAGCTCTTCATACATATCCTATCAAAGGAGCGGTATTAGATGTAATGGAACAGGAGCCGTTGCCGCAGCAACATCCTATCTGGAAAGAGACAAATGTCATTTTGACACCCCATATTTCAGGTACCTTTCAATTATCGGAATCTTTTGAGCGTTATGTAAATATTTTAATACAAAATCTTGAGGCTTATGCACAAGGAAAAGCACTTTGTAATCTTGTGAATATAAAAGAAGGCTATTAAGAAAAGGAGAAGATACTTCCATCTGAATTGTAAGATATAAAAAGTATTTCTATATTTATAATAATAGAATTGGAATGATAATAAAAATTTTATTAAAAAAGCCGTATAATATGATAAAATAACTACAGAAGGTGAAGAAAATGGAAACTGTGCGTTATGAAGCAAAAGATATCGAAACAATCGCTGATTTATTGAAAGAAGGAAAGGTGGTTGCCTTCCCTACGGATACGGTTTATGGTTTGGCTGTCATTTATGAAAATGAAGCGGCCTTAGAAGCTCTTAAAAAAAGTAAAGGAAGACCAGAAAATAAACCAATCCCTACCATGGTTTCAAATTTCCGACAAATGGAAGAAATCGCCTATATGAGTGAAGACGCAAGAAAACTTGCGGAGGAATTTATGCCGGGAGGCTTTACGATGATTCTTAAGAAGAAAGAACACCTTCCTGCATATTTGACAAATGGATTTGATACGGTAGGAATACGCATGCCGGATGATGACATCATACTACATCTGATTGATCTCTGTGAGAAACCATTGCTTGTGACTAGTGCTAATCTAAGTGGTGAAGAACCGCAAGAAACAGCAGAGGGGGTATTAAAACAGCTGGATGGACGAATTGATGCTATCGTAGTTGGCGAAAGTGGAGGCAGTAAGGCAAGTACTATCGTGGATATGAGTACCGATGAATTACGCATTGTAAGAGAAGGACCTATCAGCGAAAAACGAATTCGCGAAGTCCTGCAAGACTAACACGACAGAAAGGAGAAGGATGAAATTATCATCCTATACATGAAATGAAAAAAGAAAGACCAATAAAGATTCATTTGCTGGGTGAGTTTTCGATTGAAAATAAAGAATTTCAATTTCCTAATAAAGTCAAAAAAAGCACACAATTGATTATCTTAATTGCTTATTTAATCATGTATCGTCATACTTCTTTAACGAAAGAGGCATTGATTGAAGTTTTATGGCCAAATGGCATCAGTGAAAATCCGGAAGGGGCCTTGCGAAATCTGATTTATCGTGCACGTAAGGAATTGGAGCCATTTTGCAGAGAGCGAAAACATTCTTGTATCTTATCAAAAGGTAATACGTATTCCTGGAACAATGCAATACCATGGGATATTGATATCGTCCGTCTTGAAAAAGCATGTGAGGATATTGAAAATATCAAAGATGCTTCAACGATGTGTGATAAATGTCAGCATTTACTGAATACATATGGAATGGCTTTTTTACATGACTTTGATGAAGAATGGATTTTAGTAAAACGCCGTTATTATAAAGATATGATTCAGCGTGCTTTATTACATGGATGCAAACTATGTGAACAGGAAAAAGATTATGATCGTGTATTGAAAATTTGTGAATATGCAGAATTTAAACATTTTATCTTCCCAGAATTAATGGAAGTTAAATTAAAGGCTTTTTATGAAGTAAAGCAATATTCGCAAGCTATTACGTATTATCATAAAATTGTGGAACTATATAGTAGTACATTTAATATTGAACTAACACCGAACATCACGAATATTCATCATGAATTATTAAAATTCCATAAAGATGAGCCAGAGAGTATTCAAGAATTGATAGGAGATTTAAATGAGGAAATATATCGCAATGGAGCCTTTTATTGTGATGCTGAAATTTTCCGTAATTTATATCAGGTGCATGTTCGTGCATCATCACGTGGAGTTGTCAGTTATATCGTCATGTTACAGTTAAAGATGGTGTCTAAGACGAATGAAGTAGCAGTGCGTAAAGCCAGCGCATTGTTAAAGGAAGTGTTGTATCATAACTTGCGCAGAAATGATGTATTCTGCCATTGTTCTGCGTTAACGTATGCCGCAGTATTACAAGTACCATCACTTGAAAACTGTATGGTGGCATTAAAGCGTGTCCAGGGCAAATTCAACAGTGAGAATACAGATGAAGGTGTTTGTTTGTGCTTTGATGCGAAAGAAATTGGATAAATTTCGCATAGGAAATAGGTTAGCTGAATAGGAAATATGGGAGGTTATCGTTATGAAAATTGCATTAGCTTGTGATCATGGAGCTTATGAGTATAAGGAACTCATTAAGAAAATGTTGTCTGAGGAAGGACATGAGATTGAAGACTTTGGCTGTCATAGTAAGGAATCCGTAGATTATCCTGATTATGCAGCACCTGCTGCACAGTCTGTAGCGAATGGTAAGAATGATCGAGGAATTGTAATATGCAGTACCGGTATTGGCGTAAGTATTACCGCAAACAAGATCAAAGGTATTCGCTGTGCGTTAGTATCTGATCCGGTGAGCGCACGCTTAACTAGAGAGCATAATGACACAAATGTATTAGCACTCGGTCAGCTGGTAACCGGAGAAGCTGTGATGAAGGAAATTGTTCATGTTTGGTTGAACACGGAATTCTCGCATGCAGAACGTCATCAGCGTCGTATTGATAAAGTGATGGCATTAGAAAAATAAAGTGAGAGCTGCTGATAAAGGCAGCTCTTTGCCTAGTGAAAGAAAACAAATATGACTTTATGGAACCCTTGGCATGGCTGTCATAAATACAGTGCCGGTTGTGCAAATTGTTATGTATATCGGATGGATGAGCGCTATGGAAGAGATAGTAGTGTTGTAAAAAAGACGAAAGATTTCGCTTTGCCTGTGAAAAAGAAAAAAGATGGTTCCTGGAAGATACAGGAAGGTGTTGTCTATACTTGCTTTAGCTCTGATTTCTTTGTGGAAGAGGCAGATGCATGGCGCAAGGAAGCATGGAGCTTCATGAAACAACGTTCAGATCTACATTTTTATATGATTACAAAACGTGTGGAAAGAATTTTGCCAAACTTGCCGGATGATTGGCAAAGCGGTTATGAGAATGTAACTATTTGTGCGACG
The DNA here is from genome assembly GCF_004341945.1 of Longicatena caecimuris. GTDB lineage: Bacteria > Bacillota_I > Bacilli_A > Erysipelotrichales > Erysipelotrichaceae > Longicatena > Longicatena caecimuris. The sequence goes on along the minus strand of NZ_SMBP01000017.1, from coordinate 69,629 downwards.
ATTGAAAATCAAATAGAGGCTGAACGCAGACTGCCCGTCTACATGGAACTACCCATTCGTCATAAAGAATTGATCTGTGAGCCGCTGTTAGAGGACATAGATCTTACGTTATGGTTGGATGAGCGTATCGAGCAGGTAACTGCCGGAGGAGAAAGCGGCGATGAGGCAAGAATGTGCGATTATGCATGGATCTTACATCTAAGAGAACAATGTTTAAATAAAAAGATTCCTTTTTATTTCAAGCAGACCGGTGCACGCTTTGTGAAAGATGGAATCTGTTATCATATACCACGTAAACAGCAACTTACCCAAGCAAGAAAAGCAAACATCGATTATCTTGCTGTATATCCTAATTTTAAGAAATAACGTAGGAGAGGAAAATGAAGAATTTAAACACACGATTATTACGGTTTACCAAACTTTTAGAATTCAGCGTAGCCTTATGTTTGATGGTGGCAATCGTTATCGCGGCAGGAATGGCATTGTTGGATACGACCGCCTTAGTCATAGCAGGAGATTTTCAGTTAGAACACTTTTTAAGCGGTGTACTGACAATTGTTGTGGCAATTGAGTTTGTGAAGATGTTATTGTTGCATACGCCGGAATCGGTGATTGAAGTATTGCTTTATGCAGTAGCTCGTCAGATCATCATTTCGCATGAAAGTGCCATGGAAAATCTGATTGGTGTCTTAGCTGTTGCGATCATCTTTATTATCCGAAAATATTTTTCAAAAAGTTTTCAGAGCGCAGTAGGTGACGAATAAAGGATTTGTGATAAAATAAGAGAAAACGGAGGACACACTATGAACGATAAAAGAATTGCCGAAGCGATTGCAAAGGAAACAGAAAGACAGCTTTACAACATTGAATTGATTGCATCAGAGAATTATGTATCCGCGGATGTATTAGCCGCAGCAGGCAGTATCTTAACGAATAAATATGCAGAAGGTTACCCACATAAACGTTATTACGGCGGTTGTGTGAATGTAGATGAAGTGGAAGATATTGCCAGAGAACGGGCAAAAGAATTGTTCCATGCAGAACATGCGAATGTACAGCCACATAGTGGTTCACAGGCGAATATGGGTGTTTACATGGCACTGTTAGAACCAGGGGATACAGTTTTAGGTATGAACTTAACTGCCGGAGGACATTTAACACATGGACATCCGTTAAACTTCAGCGGTACATTATATAATTTTGTTGATTATGGGGTTACCAAAGATGGGGAAACCATTGATTATGAGGATGTTAGAGAAAAAGCCTTGCAATATAAGCCAAAATTGATTGTCGCAGGGGCAAGTGCTTATCCAAGAATCATTGATTTTCAGAAATTCAGAGAGATTGCTGATGAAGTAGGGGCTTACTTTATGGTGGATATGGCTCATATTGCCGGACTTGTGGCGGCTAATCTTCATCCTAGTCCGGTGCCTTATGCTGATTTTGTGACTACAACTACACATAAAACCTTACGTGGTCCGCGCGGAGGCATGATCTTATGTAAAGAAAAATATGCGGCACTATTGGATAAGAAAGTCTTCCCTGGTATGCAGGGTGGCCCATTGATGCATATTATAGCTGCTAAAGCAGTGTGCTTTTATGAAGCCTTACAACCATCTTTCCAAACATATGCACAACAAATTATTAAAAACTGTAAGATCATGAGTGATACTTTGCAGGCAGAAGGCTTTCGCATCGTAAGTGGTGGTACCGATAATCATCTGATCTTGGTGGATGTAAAATCTAGTATTGGCATGTCTGGGAAAGAGGCAGAAAAGCTCTTAGATGAAGCAGGCATCACTTGTAACAAAAACACAATTCCGTTTGAAACAGAAAAACCATTCGTGACAAGCGGCATCCGTTTAGGAAGTGCGGCGATGACTACCAGAGGATTTAAGGAAGAAGAATTTAAACAGGTAGCTTTATGGATTTCCCGCGTGTTAAAGCATGCGGATGATGAAACTGTACGCAAACAAGTATTAAAAGAGGTACGAGAATTGACCGTAAAGTTCCCTTTACCTAATGAAAAATAAGCAGATAGGATAAGGTTAAGGCTTTATCCTTTTTTCACGCAAATAAAGATAGTTCATTAAGATTGTTTGTATAAGCTACAATTTGAATTCATATTATAGGGCAAGCTTTTTTGCCAAAAATCCACTGAAACCATGCAGTTTTTTCAGAAAAAAAGAATGTAAATAAAACCATTCTCTTTATTACCCTTTTAAAAAAAGTAGTTGATTCTCATTTATAACTTTATCACGTTGAAAGAACATGATGTTATAGATCGGAATATAAGTGATGTTATTTTTCTGTATGATCTCTCTTTCATTCGATAGTACATAAGCTTTTTTAATAGGATAATTGTTATTTTTTGTTAAGGGATTTAAAGCACTATGCACGGTATAGTCTTTTCCGGATTTTACTTCAAGAGGAATTACTGACAAACTTTCATAATCATCAATTAAATAGTCTACTTCACCTTTGCTTCTATTATCAAAATAATATAGTTAATAACCATGTGCTATTAGTTCACTCGCAACAACACTTTCATAGACTGCACCTAAATTTATGCTTTTTTCATCATCGAGAATAGTGCGAATGTTATTGCCATATAGGATAGCGGTTAATAGACCAATATCATTCAAATAAAGTTTTAATAGATTTTTTCCGCAAGATGCTATGAATGGAAAAACCGGATTAGCAATTGCCTGTCCAGGAAGTGCGATACCGGCACTAATCAAATAATCAAACTCATCTATATAATTTTGGAAGGTTTTTCCTCTTTTATTTTCAATGTTTTGTATGACGACACGTTTCTTTTTGTTTTCCATATTAGATGGTATTAAATCATAAATTCTGCTGATTTTAAGTTTGTTTTCTGTATCATACTTTGAAGCGTCACTTTTATAATACTCATATATTTCATTTTGAACTTCTCTAACTGCTTGAATATTTTTGGTTTCTAGATACGTGTTAATGACATCGGGGAGCCCTCCCACAAGTAGATATTTACGAAATAAATCCATCATTTTATCATGCATGGTCTCATCAAGTGTTTCAAGATGGTTAAATTTATTTTCTAATATAGATAATGCAAGATCATTCAATCCTAGGACACGTATAAATTCTTCAAAATCTAAAGGACACATTCTGATTTTACGTATGCTGCCCATAGGAATAGAGGAAGTGTTTGATAAGGTAACGTCTAATAGTGAACCACTGGCAATATAGGTGAATTTGTCATCTTGTGATAAAAATCTTAAAAGGGTTAGTAGATGGGGATATGCTTGTATTTCATCAATGAATATTAAGGTGTTCTCTTTCTCTTTCATTTGAGAACCAGCAAGCATGCTAACCTGAAGATAAAAATCTTCAACAGTTTTTACATTTTTAAATAATTGGTTTTGTAAACGATCTTCAATCATATTAATTTCAATGAAATTATCATACATCTTTTTTCCAACATGGCGAATAATAAAGGTTTTTCCTACTTGACGTGCGCCATCAATTAAAAGTATTTTATTTGTTTTCAAAGAAAGGTGATTTTCGATTACGGAAGCGATTTTTCGATATAGCATAAGTATACCTCCTTGCTTGTCAAGCTTGTTATAATACGAAAGCATTGACATTTCAATAGAAATTTATTGATAAAAATATGACATTTCAATAAAAAAATTCATCCATTTTTATGACATTTCAATAAATCGATTCCTTTCATTGTTTATGAAACAGTATCGAAAGCTTTATTTCCTCTTTGCAACAGGCAGTATGTATTCCTACACAGTATTATTGGGAAATAAAGTATTTACAGATTGAAACCGAAAGTATTTCATTTGCCGCGGCCATCTTGGTTTTATTGTTAACGCACCCAGAGCTCGTTCATTAACATAAGTATAATTCAAAAAATCGCAAAGAAAGAAGCTTGTAAGAGAACTGAAAAATAAGTCTTATATAGATGAATCATTCAGTTCTTGTTTTTGGTTAAGCGAATCTGTAACACATCTATTGTAAAGCAACATTTTTGTGCCAGAAAATTAAGCTTTTATCGTTAAAAACAGGACATCCATGGTATAATAAAAAAGACGCAGATAAGCTGAATTTTGACATAATGTCAAATTTGTCTGCTAATCAAATGACGCAGATATGGTAAAGTGTATACTGCGCAAAGAAAAGAATAGGAGAAGTAACATGTTGAAAGTTTTAGAACATCCCCTGATTACGCATAAGCTTACGCAGATGCGCAGGAAGGAATGCGGAACCAAAGACTTTCGGGCCAATCTTGATGAAATTGCCGGTTTGATGGCATATGAGATTTCCCGCGATTTGCCTTTGCGTACCGTAGACATTGAAACACCGGTTTCTCCCTACACGACCAAAGAGCTGGCAAAGGATATCGTATTAGTACCGATTCTGCGTGCTGGTCTGGGCATGGTGAATGGTATTGCCAATCTGATTCCAACCGTTAAGATTGCGCATATCGGCTTGTATCGCGATGAGGAAACATTAGAACCTCATACGTATTTTGAAAAATATCCTAAAAATGTGAAGGATGCGGTTGTGATGATCGTTGATCCAATGCTGGCAACAGGAGGAAGTGCTAATGCTGCCATTGATATGGTGAAGAAACAGGGCGCAAAAAATATTCGCCTGGTTTGTTTGGTAGGTGCACCGGAAGGTGTAAAAGCTGTGGAAGAAGCACATCCGGAAGTGGATATTTACTTAGCTGCATTAGATGAGAAGCTAAATGAACATGGCTATATCGTACCGGGTCTTGGTGATGCAGGAGATAGAATCTTCGGTACAAAGTAACATGAAGGACTATTATAAGGCCGTTCGCTTTATGATGACGATGCTGTTAAGCTGTCTGTTAGCCGTTTTGATTGGTATGTGGCTAGATGAAAAGCTTCATACAACACCAATCATTTTGTTGCTGTTGCTGGCATATGCAATCATTGCTAATTTTTATCTGCTGATGAAAGGAATGAGTGAGCATGATGGATGAAACTTCACAGATGGGAAAAGAAATCCGCCGTATTACGCTTGCTTTAGCACTTGTCAGCTGTGGTATCTCACTCATGCTTTTTCAAGGGCATTTCAAAGATATCGGTGCCGGTATTTTGATTGGTGCACTCACCGGTATCATCGGTTTCTCGATGATCACGCACATGAGCAACACCATTGAATTATATGGCAATCCCAAGGCAAAAGGTTACAGCAGCTATGTAAAACGCTATGCCATTTATACACTGATCTTTGCGTTAGCCGCATGGCGAGGCGTACATGTTTTGGCACTTTTGGCAGGAATGCTGCTTCATAAAGGGGCAATTCTTATATATGTATTTCTACACAGAAAGGAGGATTGATTCGTGGAATTTGTAATCCGGATAGGTGATATGACGATTCAGCTGCACCCATCCATTGTGAACTGGCTGATTCTGTGTGTGCTATTATCTGTCTTTTTCATTATTGCAGGTAATAAGATAAAGAAAGCAGATCCAACACAGGCACCGAAAGGCTTTGTGCTTGTATGTGAATGTGTCGCCAAATTGGGTACCGGTATTATATCCGATAACCTTAAGGCACGTACGAAGTTTTATCTGCCCTTCTTTGGAACACTGATCTTTATGATGGCTCCTAGTAACTTACTGGGGCTGATAGGATTACAGCCACCGACATCAAACTTAAGTGTTAATGTGACACTGGCTGTTATGATGTTCTTGCTGATTCAATTCGTCGGACTCAAGGAAAAAGGTGTGATTGGAAGATTTAAGGAGCTGTGTGATCCTATCTTCTTATTCTTACCGTTAAACATCCTTGGTGATCTGGCATTACCGGTTTCACTGTCACTGCGTTTGTTTGGTAACCTGTTGGCAGGTACCATTATTACCGGTCTTGTTTACACACTGATGGAATCGCTGATGCCGTTTGGTGTACTAGGTTTATCCTTTACGCCATTCCTGCATGCGTATTTCGATATTTTCTCAGGTCTGATTCAGACCTACATCTTCTTCACATTGGCAAGTTTCTTCTTGAGTGAATCGTATGCCGATGAAGAAGAATAAAAAAGCTGTTTGCAAATTAGTAATAGGAGGAAATGAAAATGGCTGAATTTAATGAATTTTTCGTACAAGGTATGGCACTGTTAGGTGCTGGTATTGCAATGATTGCTGGTCTTGGTCCTGGTATTGGTCAGGGTATTGCCGCTAGTAAAGGTGCTGAATCCGTAGGCCGCAATCCAGAAGCTGCCGGTAAGATTCGTTCTATCATGGTATTAGGTATCGCGATGGCCGAAACAACTGGTATCTATGCATTGATCATCGCATTGCTGCTGATTTTCCTGAAAGGTTAAGCGTAAGATCCTGCAAGGTCATGCGCATGCAGAAAGTAAGCAAGTTTTGCTATTAGGGAAAGAACCCTCTGCATGAAGAAAATATCTTTTACATAGGCATGACTTTTATATGAATTTTCGTAAGATTCACAACCATAAGGAGGTTTAGCAGATGAATATCGACATTACCAATTACCTGCGAATAAACCCTGTGGATATGGCTCTTGTCTGTATTTCAACCTTGATCATCTGTCTGGTTGCCAAGCATTTTTTCTGGGATGTCATCACGGATTATTTCCAGAAACGCCACGATGCAATCGCAGCAGATATCCAAGCGGGCAGCGATGCACGCAAAGCGGGTGAAGATTATAAAGTACAGTATGAAACGCAGATGGCAAATGCCAAAAGCGATGCTCATGAGATCCTGGAAACCGCAAAACGCAATGCGACGGCTGAGAAGAAAGAAATTCTTGCTAAAGCCAGAGATGAAGCGGATGGATTAAAAACAAAAGCAATGCAGGATATTGAGCGTGAAAAAGTTCAGGCACAGAAAGAAATGAAACAGACGATTACGGATGTAGCATTTGAAGCTGCCAGCAAGATCATTGAGAAGGAGCTGGATGAGAAACAACAGCAGAAGTATGTGGATGAATTTATTGAACACGCAGGTGATGACACATGGCAGGCATAGTCAGTAAGAATTACTGTGATGCATTGTTTGCGCTGGCACAAGAAGATCAAAAGCTGGATGTATATAAAGAACAGCTGAATGTGGTGGCAGACAGTGTGAAGCAGGATGATGAATTCCGTGCTGTCATGGCACATCCGAAAATCAGTAAGGAAGAAAAGAAAGGCATGTTGGAAACAATCTATGGAAAGCAGATTGACCATATGCTGTTAAACTTTTTAAAACTGCTGATTGATAAAGGACGTTTCGCTAAAATTGAAGAGATTCGCAGAGAATACAATAAGGCTTACAATGACTTTAATAACATTCAGGTGGTACACGTGAAGAGTGCAACACCATTACAGAAGGAAGAAATTGCGAAGCTGAAAGAAACACTCGAAAAGAAACTGCAGAAAAAAGTAGATTTCGTGCTGTCAACAGATAAAGATCTGATTGCCGGCATCCGCATCAAAATAAACGATCAGATTATCGACAATACGGCATTAGGCAGACTACAGCGTCTGAAACGTACCGTTTTGAACGTATCTGAAACACAATAAGCAAGTGAGGTGAATATGGTGAGTTTAAAGCCAGAAGAAATCAGCAAACTGATCAAGGAACAGATACGGCGCTACGATGATGAGCTGGAGGTCGGAGAAACCGGCACCGTCATCACGATTGGTGATGGTATCTCGTTAGTCCATGGTCTGAATAATGCAATGTCTGGAGAACTGTTACTGTTCCCACACGATGTGTATGGAATGGTATTGAACCTTGAAGAGGAACATGTCGGAGCCGTATTGTTAGGTGATGATGAGGGAATCAAAGAGGGCGACGAAGTAAAGCGTACAGGAAAGATCGTAGAAGTTCCTGTTGGTGATATGATGTTAGGAAGAGTTGTCAATGCCTTAGGACAGGCGATTGATGGCGGTGCTCCTATTGTCAGTGAAAAATACCGTCCGGTAGAGCGTGTTGCTCCCGGTGTTATGACACGTAAAAGTGTTCATCAGCCAATTCAGACAGGTTTGAAGATCATTGACTCTATGATCCCAATCGGAAAAGGGCAGCGTGAGTTGATCATCGGGGATCGCCAGACAGGTAAAACAGCGATTGCCATTGATACGATCATCAACCAAAAAGGTAAGAATGTAAAATGTATTTATGTAGCAATCGGACAGAAAGCCAGTACGGTTGCCCAAATCGTAGAAAAATTAAGAAAACATGGTGCTATGGAATATACGACAATCGTATCTTCTACCGCTAGTGAACCGGCGCCTTTGCAATACATTGCTCCATATGCAGGATGTGCGATTGGGGAAGAATGGATGGAAAACGGTGACGATGTCTTAATCATCTATGATGATTTAAGTAAGCATGCGGTTGCTTATCGTACCATGTCCTTGTTGTTAAAACGTCCACCAGGACGTGAAGCCTATCCAGGGGATGTCTTCTATTTGCATAGCCGTCTGTTAGAGCGTGCAGCGAAGCTGAACGATGAATTAGGTGCAGGAAGTTTAACCGCACTGCCAATTATTGAAACGCAGGCAGGGGATATTTCTGCTTATATTCCTACCAACGTTATTTCTATCACCGATGGACAGATCTTCTTACAGACAGAATTGTTTAACAGCGGTGTACGTCCTGCGGTAGACAGTGGTTTATCGGTATCCCGTGTTGGTAGTGCAGCCCAGATCAAAGCCATGAAGCAGGTCAGCGGAAGCTTAAAACTGGAATTAGCACAGTTCCGTGAAATGCAGGCCTTTGCGAAATTCGGTAGTGACTTAGATGCTGCTACGACTGAAACATTGGCACATGGGGAACGCTTAACACAATTACTGATACAGAACCAGTATGAACCAATGCCGGTTGCCCATCAGGTATTATCTTTATTTGCGGCAAAACATAAATTCTTGAAGCCTGTGAAGGTAGAACAGGTCAAACTGTATGAAAAAGAAATGTTAAAATATATGGAACGTGAACATGCGGACATCATCCATGATATTGATGAACAGCAGGCGTTAGACGATGCCTTGTCACAGCGTATCAAGGATGCCTTGACTTCTTTTGAAACAGAATTCAAGAACATGCTGGAAGGATAGTCTATGGCAGCTGGAAAACTGGAAATCAAAGCGCGCATCCGCTCAGTAGAATCTACCAAAAAGATTACCAAGGCGATGCAGCTAGTGGCGACCAGTAAGCTGAAAAAACAAAAACAGTACATGGAAGAAAATCGGGAATATGCCCATTATTTAAAAGAAACGGTGCAAGAAATCCTGTCTTCCATAGAACATTCCCGCCATCCTTATTTAAGTAAAAATGAAGGCGTAAAACCATTCACCATCGTTTTTACAAGTGATATGGGCTTATGTGGCGGCTATAATGCGAATATCTTTCGCATGCTGTTGAATGACATTGGCAATGTCGGTGATTTTGTCATGATAGGAAGTCGCGGTGTCAATTGGAGCCGTAATAAGGATTTCCATGTCGTGATGGAAGAAACAGACTTTGAAGATGACTGTTACAGTGAACTGGTAACCATTGCCGATCATGCATTGGACTTATACCGCAAGAAAGAAATATCCGAAATCCGTATCCTGTATACTCACTTTGTGAACTCTGTCAGCTTTGAGCCGCAGTTAGTAACCTTGTTGCCGGTAGAAAAGGATAAGGAACGTGAAAAGAAAACAAGCGCTCTGACAATCTTTGAACCAGCGGGTGATCAAATTCTTGATACCTTGGTTCCGATGTATGTCAGATCTCTGTTATACAGCTATTTCCTGGAAACTAAAACAAGTGAACAGGCAAGTCGCCGTATGGCTATGGAAAGCGCTACAGATAACGCTGAAGAAATTAAGGAAACACTGGAATTACAATTCAACCAGGCTAGACAGGCCGCCATTACACAGGAAATCACAGAAATCGTCGGCGGTGTCAACGCAATGGAAGGAGTGAGCAGTTGATGAGTAAAAACACAGGAAAAATTGTGCAGGTCATCGGTCCGGTAGTTGACGTTGCTTTTGAAAACGGCGAATTACCACAACTGTTGAGCGCAATCGAAATCCCTTTGAAAAATCAAGACTCTCTGATTGTCGAAGTGGCACAGCATATCGGCGATGAACGGGTACGCTGTATTGCCATGGGTGGTACGGATGGTTTAGTACGTGGCATGGATGCCATCGATACAGGCGCACCGATTCAAGTACCTGTCGGAGATGAAGTCTTAGGAAGAATGTTTAATGTCTTAGGCCGCGAAATTGATGGTTTAGGCGAAGTAAAGACAAGCAAACGTCTGCCTATTCATCGCAAAGCACCAAGCTTTGATGAACAACAGACATCTGCGGAAATGTTGGAAACCGGTATTAAGGTTATCGACCTTTTGTGCCCATATTCCAAAGGTGGTAAGATTGGTCTGTTCGGTGGTGCCGGTGTAGGTAAAACCGTATTGATTCAAGAATTGATTCACAATATTGCCAAGGAACATGGTGGTAAATCCGTTGTTACCGGTGTTGGGGAAAGAACCCGTGAAGGTAACGACATGTATCATGAAATGAAGGACAGTGGTGTCCTTGATAAAACCGTTCTGGTATATGGACAGATGAATGAATCTCCAGGTGCCAGAATGCGTGTTGGTTTGACCGGCTTAACGATGGCGGAATACTTCCGTGATGTTGAACATCAGGATGTGTTATTGTTTATCGACAATATCTTCCGTTTCACACAGGCTGGTTCAGAAGTAAGTGCGCTGTTAGGACGTATGCCAAGTGCCGTAGGTTATCAGCCAACATTGGCAACGGAAATGGGACAGTTACAGGAACGTATCACATCTACGAAGGATGGTTCCATCACTTCCGTACAGGCCATCTACGTACCTGCCGATGACTTGACAGACCCCGCACCAGCAACGGCATTTACCCATTTGGATGCTAAAACCGTATTGGATCGTGACATTGCGGCATTGGGTATCTACCCGGCTGTTGATCCATTGGAATCTAGCTCTCGTATCCTCGATCCATTAGTGGTGGGTGAGGAACATTATGAGGTAGCCCGTGGTGTACAGCAAATCTTACAGAGATATAAAGAATTACAGGATATCATCGCTATCTTAGGTATGGATGAATTAAGTGAAGAAGATAAGATCATCGTTAACCGTGCCCGTCGTGTACGTAACTTCCTGTCACAGCCATTCCATGTTGCCGAAGTATTCTCCGGTATCAAAGGATGCTACGTATCTCGTGAAGATACGGTACGCAGTTTTAAAGAGCTGCTAGATGGCAAGTATGATGACTTACCGGAACAGGCCTTCATGTTCGCTTCCACTATTGAAGAAGTGGTAGAAAAAGCCAAAGCGATGGAAGGCTAGTCCTATGATCAAGCTGAAAATCATTACTCCTCTTGGTTTGTATAAAGAGGGTGAAGTGGAGGCTGTGCATGTCACAACGGTAGATGGTGAAACAACCATTCTTTCCAATCATATGCCAATCGTGGCAATGTTAAAGACATGCAAATGTACCTTGAGCGAGCATAAGGAACAAAAGGATTATGCTTTGGCCGGTGGTTTGTTACAGTTTGCGGATAATGAAATGCGCATTTTGACAGATGCCGTAGAAGGTCGTGAAGAAATAGATATTGAACGAGCAAAACGGGCAAAGGAACGTGCGGAAGCGCGTTTGAAAAAGCAAGACAGCCGCACAAATATCAAACGTGCAGAGGTTGCCCTTGCCAAAGCTATCAATCGTATTCATGTTTATAATGGATAAGTCATATTGACGTATGAAACTCTTCGAGAGTGCATACGTCTTTTTATGTTGTGTTGGAAAAGAAGAATGTACGCTAAAGTCTTATGGTATAAGGAATTTGTATGGATAGAAGGAAAAGAAAAAGGTAACAATATGGAAAAACGTCGCAGTTAGGTAGTCAAAATATTGGAAAAACATCGCACTATATCGGCATAATCCATAGAAAACCGTCGCAAAATAAAGAAAACTCTTGTACGACCGCAGGCATACCTTTAACAAGACAGTAAAATTTAAATGAATGGAAATTAGGAAAGATTGATTTTCAACTCCATATTTAATTAGTCCAAAGACATTTCTATAATCTAATAGACCTATATGAAGATATTACACATTATCTGCTATTTCTGCGATATGAAATACAGAACGTTTTGCTTTTCGACAATTTCCCATTTTGTTTTAGATAAGTAGTGTTATAATAATGTACATAGTCGAAAAGGAGCAAACCTTTATGGAAGAAAAGAAATCAGAAACAGAAACAATAGAAAATACAAAACCAAATGTAGAAGCTATGATTATAGATGATGAACAACAAGAAGATAGTTCTTCAATGAAAAAGAGCAAGAAGAAAAAGCCTAAGAAAAGCGGATGGAAGTATGAATTGTTTGATTTAGCCAGAACCTTCATCATCTGCTTTATCGTCGTAATGCTGTTATCACACTTTGTCATCAATCCAGTGCAGGTTGATGGAGATAGTATGTATCCAACGCTTAGCGATTCAGAAATCGGTGTCATGAATATCTTTTTGGCAAAGACCCAAGGCATTAAACGCCAGGATGTGGTGGTTGTCTATAATGAAGAAACTGATGAAAACTGGGTAAAGCGTGTGATTGGTATGCCAAATGATACGGTATATGCGAAAGATGATGTGGTTTATGTAAATGACAAGCCATTAGAAGAGCCTTATCTAAATACAGAGTATGCAAATCATATTCGATCACAGGGGAAACCATTTACGGAGGATTTTAATAAAATAACCTTAGGAAAAGATGAATACTTTTTGATGGGAGATAACCGTGTGGTATCTTATGATTCTAGAGCAGTCGGGCCTTTTAAAAAATCTGCTATCGTTGGTAAGGATGTTTATGTTTTATTTCCTTTCACGGAAATTAAAATGGTAAGAAACGGTGCTCCTGAATAGTGTAAGATAAAATTAAGAAATGGAATGACAGATTGAAAAATTCAGTGTTATAATAATAACGTAAATTTATGTGTTTTCATCTAGCCAATGAAATCATGATGCATAGATTTATATAAGAATTTTTCTCTCCTCCTTTGAGTGTGAAAATTCTTCTTGAGTGTCCGATTGGACGCTCTTTCATTAAATGAAACCGCTAATTGTAACGGAGGGATCGTATGCAGAACAATAGAAAAAACGAACATGATGATGTAGATTTGACAGGTATTATTAACGATTATAGTAAAGATAGTGAATTACGCCGAAAGATAGAAGAGATGAAACGCCAAAAAGAAGCACAGACAACTGCTTCAGCATCACCACGAAACCAAGAGGAAAATGCGATTAATCCATTAACGGGAGAGAAATTTCATTCCCCTATCTTTGAAGATAAAAAAGCAAGTACAGAGAAGAAAGCTATCCCTGATATTCGCGTAGATGAAGAAGAACTGGCGAAAACAAGAGTAGGCTTTGTGGATGATACAAATGATCAGACATTGGTAATCATGAATGGCAAAAAAAGCCTAACTGCAGCTGAAGAGCCACAAGATGTAACGATGACTCAGCAGATGCCAATCTCTGATTATGATGAAGAAGCAGAAGACGAGGAAAAATTGGGGAAAACGATCGTTCAGCCATTATCGGATGTACATGTGTTAGATGAGGCTGAAGAACCATTACCTGTAAAGAAATCAATTAAGAAAACCACATCTAAAAAAGAAGAAGTGGAAGAAGATGAAGGCGATGATGAAGAAAAAAATACGAAGATAAATAAAATCATTACCTATGTCATTCTTGGTATTGTTGGGATTTTAATCATCGTTGCATGCTTTTTTGCCGTACAATATGCAATGGATACTTTCCTTGGCGGTAATGATAATAAAAAGGCACCGGAGCAAACAGAAGAACCAACAACCCCAACCAAGGATCCGACAAATACGGATGCAAATAAGGATGATACCAATAACAAAGACGATGTTACTGATTCCTCAGCCAAGATTGCAGCTTTAAAGAAACAAAGAGAAACCTATGTACAGCGGAAAGCAGATGCCAACGATAAGTTGGAACTTGCCGAAAAGGATAAGAAGGATGCAACTGAAACTTTAGCATCTTTAGAAAAAAATGAGTTGGCAAAGGCTAAAGAGGCGCAGAAAAAAGTAAGTACTTATGAAAATGGTGAGTATAAGGCAGCCAACGATGAATATGAACGTATTTTAGGGAATTATAATGCGGAAAAAGATGAAACAGTAAAAGCTCAGTTAAAAGAAAGTTTAGATGCGGCATTAGAAAGAAAAAATGCAGCTATGACAGAATATAATCGTCTTACTGGAGAAGCATCTTCACTTACCGGTATTTATAATGAGAAAAAAGAAACCGCAGAAAGCAAGAAGAGCAAGGCTGAGCAGACAATCACAGAACAAAAGAATGAAATTGCGACTTTAGAAGAAGAAATCAAAAAAATTGATAATCAGCTAAAAGAGTTAGAATAGTCTCGCTTGTAAGTGGTGGGCAAAAAACGTAGGAAATCGTAAAACCTGATGTAGGGTCTTAGGGTTTCCTTTTTTTATGATTTTTACGTCTTTTTTACCGGTGATGTCAGAAAAAGAACCGATTTTGTGTTTCATACATCCTTTTTATCATATTGTGTGTATAATGAAACTATTAGTGAGGGTGATAAGATGTTGCAAATTTGTGTATTGGATGACGAATATCAGGATGGGAAAAGAAATGAAGATTTATTGCGGGCATATTTTGACAAACGTCATATGGAAGCCAGAATTGATCGTTATACAAATGGAAAAGAGCTTCTAGATAGTACGAAGATATATCATATGCTGTTTTTAGATATTGAGATACAAGAAGAAAATGGGATTGAAATTGCGATGGAATTACGTAAACGTTTACCGGATATGATTATCGTAGTAATTACCAGCTATCTAAAATATTCTTTAGAGGGTTATAAGATACAAGCATCCCGGTATTTGTTAAAGCCAATTCATGAGACTTTGTTGTATAGTGAATTGGATGAAATTTTACAGACAAGAGATACCTCACAAACACTGACTTTAACTATGCACCAAGAGACAACCATGGTGAAAATGAAAGAAATTTTATATTTTGAAAGTATTGGAAGAACGACTTGTTTCCATACGCCTCAAGGAGTATATGAAAGTAAGGAAGGGGTTAGTTATTGGGCAAAGCAATTACATGTGCATTTTGTTGAATGTCATAAGGGATTGTTTGTACAATTGAGCCATATTATGCAGATTCATAAAGACTGTATTGAAATAAGCAATCATGAGACTTTACCCTTGGCTAGAAGAAGAGTGCAGCAAGTACAAGAAAGCTGGTTACAGTTTCAGGAGATGAGTCTATGAATTATTTCACGGTATTTCTTTGCACAGGCAGCATGCTTTATATGACCTTTTTATATTATGAGACATGGTTTCAGTTTTCCGCAATGAAGATGAAAATCAGGCAGTTTATGAGCATCCTGGTTATGGGAGCTTGTCTAAGCAGCTTGGTGTTACCAATGGATTGGTATTTATATGGTTTATGGGCATTGTGTATCTTTGCTGGTTTCATTTATGAGAAAGAAACAGCCTTTGTAAAATGTTTCTGCAGTTTTCTGGTAAGTTTTATCCTCTCCTTGCTGGTGGTATTCATGATGGATGTTTTTCTCCATGATTGGTATGCAAAATGCATGTGTTTTCTGCTTGTCGAGGGAATCCTTCATGCGTTGCTTTTTTTGATACTTCGCAAGCAAAGCGAAGGCGGATGGTTTTTATTAATGGCATATGGAGTGTTGTTAGGTATCATGATACAGTTTGTCTGGCTTAAGAAATCCAATATGATGCATATAGAGCATATGTTACCGTTTTTGCTATTTCTTATGATCACGTTGTTAAATCGTTTTGCGTATGTGCAAAAGCAGCAGTATGAAACGATGTTATCAATAACAAATCGCAGACATTTAGCAAAAGAAAATGTCATTCAGTATGAACGATTACAAAAGGATAATGATGAAATATTACGTCAGATACATGATTTACGTAAACAGATGAAGCTCTTAAATAATAAAACAATAGAAGAGAATGATACATTGACGAAAAAAATCATGATGACTTATTCTGAGGTGGTAAGTTTTATTCCTACCGGTTGTCCTTTGCTGGATCGGGTTTTGCGCAATTATCAAAAAGATATCATGGAGCAGGATATTCAATTGATACTAGATGTAGAACCATTTGCAGAAGATCAGTTTGATCCTGTGGATATGAGCGCTATTTTTTGCAATATGGTGGAAAATGCTATTGAAAGCTGTGTAAAATGTAAACAACGTGTCATACAGTTAAAGATACGCAAAGAGAAAGGGTATGTTTTTATAAAAATGAAAAACAGCTGTGAAAGTGTACATCAAGTTGGTGAACGCATGCTGTCAACGAAAGAGGATACCTTTTATCACGGTTTTGGATTGCGTAATATGCAAGATGTGGCACAGAAATATCAAGGAGATCTGCATTGTTGCTTTGATCAAGAACATCAATTATTTATTACCAAAATACATCTTGCTTTACCACATGTGTCATAAAAGCAGCCACTTATGCAAAAGTATGACACAGAAAGTAAAAGATGACGTATTGTATAAGCGGGTAAAGAAAACCTATGGGAGGTATTGTTATGAAGCAGAAGAAAGGAAATGTCTCACGTGGAAAGATTCTAGCCAGTGCAGCTGTTATTGCGGTTATCGGATTGTTGTTTGGTGTTGCAATGCAGGGACTGTTAAAGGATACACTTGGTTTATCCCAATCCAACATTACCATTTGTATGATCGTCTTTCTAATGTTCGTCGAATGCTTATGGCTCCCCTTTGCGATAGATTCCAGCAAATGTATGGAATATCATGAAACATATCTGGCTTATCTTCCTCCATACGGTCATTTTAAAAAATTATCATTGGTATTACAGATCTTGTTATCAAAAGAGATTAGTGATTTTTATGAACGATTGTATTGGCATGAAATTGATAGAGTTAAGTTTACCTTTGAGCGCAAATGGGGCACCTGGGGATATAGTCGTTACACCATGCAGCTATATTTCCTATTGAAAAATAAAGATGTGAAGTTGTTTACCATGAATTCCATGGAAAATGGCTTCCTGTTGCCATCAAGTACGGGAGGCTTACCTATTTTTGCCAATCTTCATCATGAAGACATAGTAAATATTCTCCAATATATGAAGACTTGTGGGGTTATCATTGAGGATCCCTATCATCTTCTGGAGGCGTTGAAGAATCCGGATATTACGATGTATGAATATATGGAGACAATCAATAAGCCTTATAAATTCTGAGTTTTCTTCCCTTTCACTGATGGAGCCATCTTCTGGATGGCTCTTTTGTAATTCTATCTGTTGTTTGCAAAGGCGTGTTTTTTCTTTCTATCAAATTTGTAAGATTACTTTGGTAAATTGTTATTTTCGATGTGGAATGCTATAATAAAGCTACTTTTAGGAACGGAGGAAACAAACATGGACAAAATTGCTGCCTTTTTACATCGCAAGCTAGACAACTTTTCATTTGATGAATATCTGATCATGTTTGTTGTCTGTACGATATTTTTACCTTTCTATTGTTCGATCATCGCGATTATCGGTGTATTGCTTTATTTAACTATTCAGGGACGTATGAAAACGATCATTCAATCAGTACCAAGATCAAAATTCGCAATTGCCTTTTGCTTGTTAGCCTCTTTGGTGGCAGCATTCCATCAAAACTGGCTGGGAGCTGTTTGTGGAATCGGTATCTTAGTGATCTTTCTCTTTATTTTTTACTTCCGTACGGTGATTAATAAACGTTTATTTGAATTGTTAATGGATGCCTGCTGCATCATATCATTATTCTGTGTAGCTTGGGCCTTGATGGAATATATGCGTATCGTACATCGTCTGAACTATGATTTTATGATGCTGGTTATTGAAGACAGTCCTAAAAATCGTGTGAATTCAACCTTTTTTAATGCCAATTACTATGCAATGATGATTGAATTTCTGGTGCTTATCTGCGTATATAAGATGATGCAGGTTAAAACAAAACGCCGTATTATTTTTTATATCGTAACGATTTTGGCAAATCTATTTGCTTTATATCTGACAGGCTGTCGTACGGCCTGGGTACCATTTGTTGTGACGATACCTTTCATGTTTTTGATGAATAAGCGTTTTGGTTATTTCACCGCGACCATGAGTGCAATTGGAACAGGTGGGATAGCAATATTATTAAAGCCGGAGGTATTTCAAAGAGCTTCTATCTTTACGGATTTTCTTAAGCGAGCTAAAATTTGGACAACAGCCGTTAAAGGAATAGAGGCGCATCCTTTGCTGGGGGAAGGTCCATTGACTTATTTCCATATTTATAAACAATATGGTGGACATCCTACACAACATGCTCATAATGTGATTTTAGATCCTATCTTAAGTCATGGAGTGATTGGCGTATTGATCATGGGAGTCTATTTTGGCAGTAATCTGAAAGAAATATATCGTTTATTTGTAAGACGCATTGATTTGCGTTTATGTTCCTTGATCGTTGCCTGTATCCTAACTGTCTTGATTCATGGCATGTTGGATTATACAGTGTATTGGGTACAAACGGGCTTGTTGTTTCTTCTGATATTATCAAGCTCCAGTATTTACTTCCACAAAGAACGTGCGTATACACAAGAGGAGGTTTAACGCCTCCCTTTTTTTGATGGAGAAGTATGATATAATATAAGAAATGTAAGGAGGGTGCTTATGCGTTATTTCCTAATCACTTTTACTGTATATCTTTTTTGTTTTGCGGCAAGTTTCTGGGCATTAAGCAGTGTCAAATTTGACCGTTTTTGTGATGTGCACAAACCAGGAAAAGTGCAATGTCTGCTATTGTTGTTAGCGTTGGCTTTAGGCTATCTGGTAGCACAATTTTTATTGAATATATCTTTGTTCAATGGTCTATAGATGATGGTGCATGATATGAAACAGCGACGCAAATTGTTACGTAATGTGAGCATACGCTCCCGCCTTTTATTTGGTTTTATCGCATTGCCATTGGTGGTAATGATTATCTGTTTTTTATTATACTATAATTTCAGTATGCAAATGATCATATCAAAGAATCAGGAATCATCACAACATTCTGTTGAGATGGTAGAAGAACTCTTTCATCTGAATATGGAGCGTCTTGAAGATCAGATGACGGAATTCTGTGCACAAGGAATCGTATATGACATGTTGCTGAGTGATGGTGAAAGCTCTGTACGCAAAAATTTCGTTGCCTATGCAAAGATGAATATGAATTTAAACGGACGAAATCGTCTGGTGCTCTTTAATGAGAAACAGGAAGTCATTTATGATGATGCCGGTGAAAAGGAACAAGGAAATTTGTCATTACCATCTACCTTGGATATTAGTTGGGCATATAAAAAAGAACATAATGGAATATTCTTAACAAAACGTATCGTTTACCATAATGAAACCATTGGCTATGTTTGTGGTGGTTTTAAAGAGGGAGCATTCAGTCCATCATTTACCAATGCTTCCAGTATTTCAAATATGATGATCATTATTGATAAGGATAATCATTATTTATTTGGTCAGGCAGCGTTTCCGAAAGGAAAAAATATTCAGATAAGTCAAGACATGGTCAATGTGAATGGTAAGTCTTATTACCATGAAAGTAAACAAATCGAGGGCATGGATTGGAAGGTTGTCAATCTGGTAAGCTCGGAATATGTCTTACAAGAAATTCATAGTACGCGGAATATGCTATTTCTTTATGGAGTGGCCATCTTGATATTAGAAGCTATCTTATCGACTATTGTATATCACAGTATTTATGATCCGATTCATAATATTTTGGTATCCATGCGTAAGCTTGATGAAACGAATCTTATTAGTAGTCAGGTGGAGGATAATGGGAAAGATGAGGTACATGAATTAAGTGAAAACTTTAATGACTTGTTGAATCGTGTACAGGAATTAGTAAAGACGGTTGCACTGGAACAGGAACAAAAAAGAGAAACGCAACTTCAGTTGTTACAGGCACAAATAAATCCGCATTTCTTATTCAATACGTTAAATACACTTCATTATTTGGCGATTTTAAATGAAGACAATCCCGTTAGTGAAGGCATTAGTGCGCTATCAAAGTTATTACGTAATACGATCGTAGACAGTAATGAATATGTTGATGTGGAAGAAGAAATAGAAAATGTGAAAAATTATATCATCATTCAAAAGCTTCGCTATGGTGATTTGTTTGAAACGGTTTATAATATTGATGAAGATGTACGCCATTGCCGTATTTTGAAATTTCTGTTACAGCCGATTGTTGAAAACAGTATTCTGCATGCATTTGAAGAAGATCGCGAACATCAGATTTTGACGATTCGTGCGCAGGCTGAAAAAGGTTGTTTGAAAATAGAGATAGGAGATAATGGAAAAGGATTTCAAGAGGTGGAACAATCCTATACCAATAAGAAATTAAGTGGCATCGGTATTATGAATATACAAGAGCGCATACGCTTGATGTATGGAGATAAATATTCGATGAATATTCAGAGTGAAGTGAATAAAGGAACCATTGTGACACTGTTGCTTCCATATAGGAAAGGGGGAATTACAGATGTACAAGGTATTGATAGCAGATGATGAAAGATTGATCCGAATCACGTTAAAAAATATGATTGACTGGCAGGCCTTACACTGTGAGGTGATTGCGACGGTCAAGGATGGCAAGGAAGCTTATCGCATCTTTCAAGAGGTACACCCTGAAATTGTTATTACCGATTTGAAAATGCCGGAAATGGATGGCATAGAACTCATAACAAAAATAAAAAAAGAAAGTCGAAATACACAAGTCATCGTATTAAGCAATTATTCCGACTTTGAGCTAGTCCGTGATGCGATGAAGGCAGGCGCTTTTGATTATCTGTTAAAGATTACATTGGAAAAAGAAGAATTGACCAGGATCATCACCCAGGTGAAAGAAAACTGTGAAGAAGGTGGTTCATCACAAAATGAAGAAGAAAAACAGGGAATTAAAGAATTACAACAATGCATGGTATTAAGTAAAAATGAGCATATCATTGATATGAAGGAATATCAGCGAGCTTTAGCACAACCGATTTTTCGGGAATATGAGGATTTTTATCAATTGGCTTATTTTCGTGTTGATAATATTAATATGCTTTATGAAGGGAAATTTAAAGAACATGCGCGTTTACAGAGTAATCTGCGTGATTTGATACGCGAAAGTATCTCGTTATATGTAAAACATCAGGTGATTTTTATTAGTAATCACTCTGGTGTCATTCTTTTCCACAGTGCGGAGAAGTTGCGTATTATAACGATATGTAATTCCATTATGCGAAATATTGAACAATATCTGGATGTCCATTTATCGATTACCTTATCTGATATACAGCGCACCTTAAAGACCTATGATGAAGTATATATGCAGGTGGTACAGGCTCATGAACAGCGCTTTTATAAAGGGGAAGGTGTGTTGATACACAGTGAAGAAGGGGATCTGTTTCATAGCCTGCAAATGAATGATTTACAATACCATGTGGAATTGCTGGAGGCGGTGCAGAAGAAAAATTTTCATCAGGCGAATGTATTAATTGATAAGACATTATTGTATATGCGTGAAAATCATATCGTACCAAGACAAGTCTTAGAATATACGATTTTTATTATTAATAACTTAGAAGGAAAAGAGATTGAAAAAGGAGCCCGACAGAACATGCCGTTTGGCGCAATCACCGCAAACATACGGAAATGTGAAACACTGGATAAATTGTCAGAAGTGTTAAAAGAAGGCTTTGTGAAGATTGAGGAGTGGATGAAAGATTCTAGCAGTAGTAAATATCGCCGTGAAATAACGGAAGTGATGGATTTTGTGGAAAAGAATTATCATCAGAAACTGAATTTGAAAATGCTGGCAGAAACATTAGATATGAATGAAAGTACGCTGAGTAGATTATTCAAAAGTGAGACGGGTATCAATCTGAATTATTATATTAATGAAAAAAGAATGAAGAAGGCCAAAGAATTGTTACAAGAACCCGCTTATAAGATTAAGGATGTGGCAAATGCTGTCGGTATGGAAGATCAGCTATATTTTAATAAGGTGTTTAAAAAATACTATCATGTATCACCAAGTGATTATCGTAAGAAAGTTCTTCAGGATGATGAAGCATAGAACCGGCTTTGTCATCATACCATGATAGGGGAGGTGTGAGGCTTTGAAGGAAACATGCAAGGCAGTCGCGCTTGTTCTCAGCATCATTGTTATCTTTTACTTATGGTTACATATTGGAGATGGAAAGCAGTCATCGCTTAAATGGCAGACACAGGAAGAGAAATCTTTTACAGCTGAAAAGCAGAAAGAATCTAAAAAGAAAGTACATGTCGTCAGACAAGATGGCAGTGAGCTGCATTTGGCTATGGATGATTATTTACGTGGTGTCATAGCCTCTGAAATGTCAGCATCTTTTGAAATGGAAGCATTAAAAGCGCAATGTGTTGCGGCGAGGACCTTTGTGATACGGCGAGGCTTAGAAGTAGATGATACGACACAGACACAAGTTTATCATGATGATAAACAATTAAAGCAAATATGGGGGGCATCCTATGCGAAGTATTCTAAACGTATCAAACAGGCCGTGAAAGAGACATCTGGAGAAATTTTGACGTATCAGGGAAAACCGATATCCGCAGTGTTTTTTAGCGGCTCTTGTGGGAAAACGGCAAATGCGGAGGAGTATTGGGAAAGTAAAACGCCCTACTTGCGTAGTGTCGATTCCCATTGGGATAAAAAGGAAAAGGGATATGAAAAGACGGTAACGATCGATAGCAATACCTTTCATACGAAATTGGGTTTTCAAAATCCTGTCAGCGAAATCAGTGAGCCGCTTCGATATGCCAGCGGTTATGTAAAAAGTATAAAAATCGATGGTATAACATTTAGCGGACGCAGTATAAGAGAGAAGTTAAATCTTCGCTCTTCTTGTTTCACCATTAAAAAAACCGGGGATGCTTATCGCATCACGACAAAAGGATATGGGCATGGTTTAGGAATGTCACAGTATGGTGCTCAGGGGATGGCGTTGGAAGGTAAGAGCTATCAGGAAATCCTACATCATTATTACACTGATGTAAAGATTGAAAAAAAGGATGTATAAAGGAATTTCATAAGGGAATAATCATCACTAGAGGTGATGAAATGTATAGCTATACGAAAGAAAAAAACACATCAAAACGAAGACTGATTGTTGCATTAAGCTGTGTGCTGGTGATTGCCGTAGCGTTTATCAGCTATGAATACACAAGCCGCAAGGATAAAGAGGACACGGCAGTGTTCAAGGAAAGTGTTCCGGTATTGTCATTGCCGGATACCACGCAGAAAGGCATCCATCCATTCAATGTAGAAGCGAAAACGGTGTTAGAATACTTTGATGGTAAGGATCATGAAGTTGACAGCATGACGAAATTTGAAGGTGTCTATCGTGCCAATCAGGGAATTGATTATGCATGTAACGATGAAGCCTTTGATGTTTTAGCTGTTTTTGCCGGTGATGTCAGTGAGGTGAAAGAAGATGCCTTGTTTGGAAAGAGTGTTACCATCAAGAGCAAGGATCTTTCCATCACCTATCAAAGCCTGGATGATGTGGCATTAAAACAAGGTGATAAAGTGAATCAGGGTGATGCCATTGCTAAAGCGGGTACGAATATTTACAATAAAGAGTTAGGAAAGCATTTGCATATGGTCGTTGAAAAAAATGGTACGATCATAGATCCGAAAACCGTCTTTGACAAGACTTTGAGCGAGATAAAATAGTACCTAAAGGGTACTATTTTCATATCCGTAAAATAAGAAAGCGGTTAAATCTTAAGGATGTCTGAAGTTTGCAGAATTTGCCTTTTTTAATCGGAATT
Organism: Longicatena caecimuris; assembly: GCF_004341945.1. Taxonomy (GTDB): domain Bacteria; phylum Bacillota_I; class Bacilli_A; order Erysipelotrichales; family Erysipelotrichaceae; genus Longicatena; species Longicatena caecimuris. Next base: position 45,687 of record NZ_SMBP01000017.1, on the reverse strand, counting down.
TTATGTTATAATGATATTTGCTTGAAGAACGGAGGAATAACTATGTTTTCGAAAGAAGTAGGAATCGACTTAGGAACAGCGAACTTATTAATGTATGTAAAAGGCGAGGGTATCGTTATTGACGAACCTAGCGTCGTGGCAATAGATGCAGAAACAAAAAAATGTCTGGCTGCAGGCCAGGAAGCAAAGGATATGCTTGGAAGAACACCAGGCAGAGTATTGGCAATCCGTCCTTTAAAGGATGGCGTTATCGCGGACTTTGAAGTAACCGAAATTATGCTGAATTTCTTCTTTAAGAAATTGGCAATCAAGGGAATGTTCAAACGTCCTACGATTCTGATTTGTTGTCCAAGCAATATTACAAGTGTGGAAAGAAATGCCATTCGTGATGCCGCTTATCGCGCAGGGGCAAAAAAAGTATTTATTGAAGAAGAACCAAAAGTAGCAGCGGTTGGTGCCGGTTTGGATATCGGTAAGCCAAGTGGCTGTATGGTATTGGATATCGGTGGTGGTACTACCGATGTTGCGGTTATTTCTTTAGGGGAAATCGTATCCAGTACATCTTTGAAGATTGCTGGAGATACCTTTGATCGTGATATCATTAAATTTGTAAAAGAAGAAAAGAAACTGTTGATCGGTGATCGTACAGCCGAAGAAGTGAAGAAAAATATCGGTACTGCTTGGAAAGGCAGCTTACATGAAACAATGGAAGTCAGCGGACGTGACTTGGTTACCGGCTTACCAACAACGATTTCCTTATGCTCTGAGGAAATTCAGGGTAGTATGGCAGAAAGCCTGCAGGATGTTGTACGTGCTTGTAAAACGGTATTGGAACAGACACCTCCGGAATTGGCTAGCGATATTGTTACCAGAGGTATCGTATTAACCGGTGGTGGTGCATTGTTGCATGGTATTGATGAATTATTGCGTAATGAATTACATATTCCAGTATATGTTGCGGAAAATGCATTGCGCTGTGTTGCAGAAGGAACCGGAATCTTATTGGAGAATTTGCATCTGGTACGCTAAAACACATAAGATAAGCGAGGTGAATCTATGGATTACCTGAAATATCTATTGATTCCGTTGTTACTATCGGCTTTTCTGACACCTTTCTTAAAAGTTGTGGCAACGCGATTAGAAATTTATGCCTTAGAAAATGAACGAACGGTACATAGTGGCAAAATTGCCCGTATTGGCGGAGTTGCCATCTATGTATCTTTTGTTGTGTGTATGGCGGTGTTTATGAAAACCGATATGACCATCAATGGGATCTTGATTGGCGGAAGTATTATGTTTATCGGCGGATTGATTGATGATATGGTAAACTTATCGCCGAAATTGAAATTATTATTTGAAATAGCTGCTGCCATTGTACTGATGATGGTAGGAAAGGTGAGTTTAGATGTCATTCGTTTACCTTTAGGTATTACGATTGATATGGGAATCATCTCTTTCTTAGTAACTTTTGTCTGGATCATCGGGATTACCAATGCGGTCAATCTGATTGATGGATTGGATGGCTTAGCCGGTGGTATCAGTACGATTATTTTGATTGTGGTTGCATGTCTTTCTGCTATTGAAGGACGTATGGATATTCAAACGATGTCGTTGATCTTGGCGGGTGCAACGATGGGGTTCCTCATTTATAATTCACATCCGGCAAGCATCTTTATGGGAGATTGCGGTGCGTTATTCTTAGGCTTTATCATATCAGCGATTTCTTTATTAGGCTTTAAGAGTTCTACGATCATGACATTGGCCTTACCGATTTTATTATTGGCGGTACCGATTGTGGATACCTTAGGTGCAATCTTACGAAGAAAATTGTCCGGGCATAAATTCTCAGATGCGGATAAAAAACATGTGCATCATTTGTTGATGCAGCGTTTCGGGCAACGAAATACAGTGCTAATTTTGTATGTGGTTACAGCTTTGTTTGGTTTTACCGCATATATCTATTTGGTGAATAAAACGGCTGGCTTTGTTGTTCTCTTCATCATTGCCTTGATTGTTGAATTGTTCATTGAAGGCAGTGGCATGATATCGAAACAATTTCATCCTTTGTTATCGGTGATAAGAGGCGTTAAAAAACGATTCCTAATAATCTGCCATAAATTTAGTAAAAGAAGTAATTAAATATAAATGTGAGACGTCGATGTATATGGGCGTCTTTTTTCGTATGGTTATAGGAAGAGAAAAAGTTTATATAAAGAAAACTTTCCGATTTAATATCTTTCAAAATGCTTGGTAAATAAACACCTATGAAATATTGGAATTATAAAAAGCTTTCATTTTTATTCAGGAAAATACATAAATCTTTTCACTTTTACAAAAACACCGGTTCCTCTGTCGTATAGTTTTATGAGGTGATAGATGTGGAACTAAAGGAATTGCAAGAAATTTTAGATAAGGATGAGAAGAAAGGAAAGATTGTAGAGAAAGCATATTGGGAAGAGCTTTGGCAACATTACATAGAAGAAAAAAGTCAGGATTATCGCAGTTTGGAAGTGAAGGATGCGATACCTAAACTGATTAGTGATATGAATTTACGCGAACGACGTAATATCACGAATTGTAATGAATTGGGAGTGGATATTCGTGTTGGTGATATTTGTTATATTGATTTTGGCGAAGCTTATATTTATGAAATCGGATTTCAACATTTTGGTATCATCATGACTTTATTTCACAACAAAGCGTTTGTTGTGCCGATGAGTGGGAATCACAGTGCTTATGTACAGGCTTATGGGAAAGACAATCCAAAAGGTAAACGTCATTTGATGCGGCTTGGCAAGATTCGGGGCATGAATAAGGAATCGGTTTTATTTATCAATGATGCTAAGTGGATCAATACGGCACGTATTATAGATGTGAAATCACATTTAGATAAAAATAGTAATCTGTTTCGTGAAATAAAAGAACGTGTGAAACAATGCTTAGATTAAAAAGCATCCTTAGGGATGCTAGGTGTTAAAACATTTCATCGTTAGATGTTAGGACTAACTTTTGGGATCACATCAGGGATTCGCTGGTCTGTATTAAGATATGAATCCATTTTTTTGAATGGAAACGCCATAAAGTGATGAGCGCTTTGACAATTTCATCACTAAAGGATAATGCTACGACCAAAGGAAGTGGAAGTTTCCATACGGCTGCGCCTAGGAATGCCAGCGGTATCGCAATACACCAAATGCCGATGACATCACATGCCATACAAAAGCGGGTATCGCCACCTGCTCGAAGAATACCGCAGATATGCACATAGGACATCATCTTCGGGGTATTATAAAGCGCAAAGGCGATGATGGTCGCATCTAATAAACGACTCGTAGCTTCATCATAGTTATAAATATCTACGATCATAGCACGACTGGCATATAGCAGAATACTCATGGTCAGACAGAATCCCAGATTCATCAGAATAAAGATTTTTCCATAGGTATAGGCAAGATCACTACGTTGGCGTCCTAATTCATTTCCGATCATGACAGCACAGGCATTGCCTAAACCAAAGAATACGCATTGGAATAAATCATTAATAACACTCGCCACTTGTACAACTGCCACAGCACTGGTGCCCAATAATCCATAAGCCATGAAGCAGACCGTTGTACCTACGCTCCAAGCACTTTCACTTGCCGCTACCGGCAGAGCCGTTTTCACAACACGTTTTAATAATTCATGATCCAAATGTGTAATCGTAAATAAATCTGCGGCTAAAGGATGCTCCTTACTGGTGTATACGTAAGTTAGGATAAAGACCATTTCAATTAAGCGGGCAATGAGGGTAGCTATCGCCGCTCCCTGGGCACCTAATTGAGGCATATAGAAATTACCATATATTAAACCATAATTAAGAATGGTATTAATCGTTATGGCAATAATCGTTGCAATAGTTGGTATGCGCAGGTTATGAATGGCACGCGAGTTAAAACTCATTAAAAAAGAAAAGGCAGTCATAATATAGGTGAAGCAGGTAATCCGTAGATATTGTGCGCCTATTTGAATGGCGTGTGCATCTCTTACGAAGAGTCTTAAGATGCCAGGGGCAAATAAAAAAGCAGTGATACAGGTGAATACGGATAGGATAAAACCAATCCGCATTTGAATAGCGATGACCTTTCGGATGTTTTTCACATCATGAATCCCCCAATATTGCGACACAAAAATACTAGCACCGCTATAAATACCAAAACAGATAGTAGAAAAGATAAAATAAACTTTATTAGCAGCTCCCACAGCAGCTAATTCGGCAACACCGACACTCCCGATCATGAAGGTATCAATCATATTCAAACTTAACGATATGATCTGTTGAATGATGATGGGCAGACCGATGGTCAGCATCGTAGATAAAAAAACACGACGATTTATCATATAGATCCCCTTTCAAAACAAGATTATTTTATCAGAAAACAACAAGAAATGACAGATGGTTTCACATGTTCAGTATATCTTGTGGTGATTATGTAAAGATAAGACAAAAACTGACAGAATCCTTGAGAAAACACTTTTATAATCGTGTCATGAAAGAGGTGGTTTCGGTTGGAAAAGGCAGTCATTAAGAAAACAAGGGGGAAAGCGCTTTTGCGTCCCAGTGATATTGTTTGTGGTATTTTAGCGATTTACATAGGTATCAGCGACACGGTGGTATCTCCGCTCATCATTTTTTTATTTGTAGCATATTCTTATTTACGTAGTAATAAAGAGGCCTGTATCAGCGTGTTTTTCATACTGTTATTGGCATTACAGAAAGATATTCTCACGGCATATTTTTATGCATTAGGATTTTCGTTGTTTTTTGTTTTGTTGTACATAGTGAAAATCTTGAATCGTAATCTTTATCAATGGATTCCCTTTGTGATAGGTTTGGTATTGATTCCTTATGCGATACGGCAATTTAACATAACCCCGAAAGCTATGATTGAACCAATGATTGGCGGTATTCTGATGTATCAAACATGTTCACAATATGGCTGGACACAGAAACGCTATGCCCTTACTGAAAGCATGTATGGCGCAATGCTTATGAGTATCGCCCTGGTGTTAGCTGCCAGTATGCCATTATATTACACACCAATACTTCTTTTTGCGTATTTGTTAATCACTATTATCTGTACACGGGAAAGTGCTGCAGCACTTTTAGGAATTTTATTTTTATTACCCATTCATGAAGAGGCGCTATTCTTAGTATTAGGAATCTGCATGATCTTTAAAGATAAAAAAGCTTTGTGTTGTTTTATCCTTATCCTAAGTTATTTTTTCCTTCCTTCGACAATGTTTACTTATGCTTATCTTGGTGTTGCAATCTTATCTGTACTCATCCTGCGTGTGGAGTATATTCCCTTGTTATACTTGGAAACAAAGGAAACAATGCTTCCTTATAGGGGGAATGATAATCTATTGCGTAGACAGATGCAAAATTATGCCGGTATCTTTCAATCACTGGCAGAGTATTATGAGGGCATTCATCAGACGGGGGCTGAATTACTATTAAATATGGCAAATGCATTGCAATATAATGCAGAAGAGATTCAGAAGATACCGTTAGAAGGGAAACGCTATGAACAATTACAAAAAGCCTTAGAGGGTTATCAATTCAGCGTAGAAACTTTACATATAGAGGAAAGCAGTGATGGCAGTTTGCAATTACATCTGGAAGTCGGCAATTTACGGCGAGGGGAAATTCATATGACCTTGCAGCCATTATTGGAAACTTTGTTACATCGTAAGCTGCAAGTCTTAGAAGTCCAAAAGAAACGTTTTGTCCGAGGGTTTTCCATCTTATTTACAGATGCCTTACCTTTTGATATTGAGGCATATGGTGATAGTATCCGTAATTCTTATACCGGAAATGGCGATAGTTACTCAATCTTCCGTTTTCGCCAAAGTATGATTTGTATGATCAGTGATGGTATGGGAAATGGTGAAAATGCAGCACGCAGTTCTCGTTTGATTACCAGTTTATTTCAGCGTATGATCATCAGTGGCATACCACAGGATAGTGCCATTCGCTGTATCAACAAATTGATTCAAAGTGACACCTATGCGACCTTGGATGTAATCTGCATCAATCGCTCCAGCGGGATGGCATATATTTCGAAATCAGCCGCATGTCCAACATTCTTATTACGTGATGAGCATCTGCATGAAATCAATGGCAATGCTTTGCCGGTAGGAATCATATCGGCTATAGAACCAGATTGCTTCGAAGTAGCCTTGCAAGAAGGTGATGAATTCTTAATGATCTCTGATGGCATTACCCGCAGTGAGGTAAGTGCATGGCTTTCACAGCGTAAAAAAGAAGATTTAAAAGAAGATGTTGCCGCCTTTAGCGATACTTTATCACGTCAACGAAGAAAAGACGATTCCACCTTAATCGCTATAAAAGTATGTAAGGCAAACGCACAGATAGGGGCATGATCATGATATACGCTTTGCATTGTGTAAGTAGGTAAGACTGTATGTACGCAGTCTTTTTTTAAACGACATTTTTCTGTATACCGATGTGAAGTTCATGTGAAATCAATGAAAAACCTTGATTTTCATAGGCTTTAGTATATAATACGCATATGAAAAGTTTAGCCAATCTTTCGCAACAACACGTATATGTCATTGGTGTCAGCGGCGGTCCGGATTCTATGGCATTATTAGATATGTGCAGATCTTATGGTCTGTCTTTTCTTGTGGCACATATGAATTATCAGAAACGCGAAAGTGCATTCCGTGATGAAGAGCTGGTGGTTAATTATTGCCAAAGGTATGAAATTCCATGTTATGTAAAAAGGCAGAAGAAACCATGCAAGGGAAACTTTCAGGCATTTGCCAGAGCAGAACGTTATCATTTCTATCACGAATTACTTGAAAAATATCATGGTGATGCCATCTTGTTGGCACATCATTTAGATGATCACTTAGAAACGTATCTGATGCAGATGGAAAGAGGTTCTAAGGGTGTGTATTATGGGATTCAAGAAGAAACGGTATTATATGATTGTAAGGTTCTGCGTCCACTATTATCCTATACCAAACAGGAATTATTAGCATATTGTATTGAACATCAAGTTCCGTATGGCTTTGATGAAAGTAATTTTACAGATGATTATACAAGGAATCGGATTCGTCATTCTTATATTGATCATATGAGCCGTAAGGAAAAGGAAGAGCTGGCGGCTGAAATAGCAGAGAAGAATAACAAAGTACAACAGGTATTAGAGAAGACAAAGGCTTTTTTAGCAGTTTGGCAGTATGATGCGGCAGCTTTATGCGAGCTTGATGAAAATTTTCGTAAACAAGTTTTACGTACATGGATTTATCAAGAATGCAAAGAACATGTATCAGAAAAGCTGTTAGATCAATTGGCAGGCCTGCTTTTTAAGGCAAATAATTGGACAAGTGATATCGGAAAACGCTATTGTATGAGTAAGGAATATGGCATTGTGCATATTCATGTGAAAGATATGCCATCCTATGCCTATGTACTGCATGAAGTAGCATGTTTGCATACACCTTATTTTCATACCAGCTTAACAGGAAAGAGCTGTGAGGCGCTAACCTTATATCCGCAGGATTTTCCTATTACGATTCGTAATGTACAAGAAGGCGATGCTATCATATTGCGGTTGGGTAGAAAAAAGGTGCATCGTTGGTTTATTGACCGCAAAATTCCTTCTTGGGAAAGAAAATGTTGGCCGGTTGTTGTCAACGCACAGGGAAATGTGATTTTAGTACCGCAAATCGGTTGTGATATTGCACATTTCTCTAACAATCCAAGCATATTTGTGGTAAAATAGTTTATAGCTGTATTAGGAGGAATAACGATGCATGAAGTTGTAGAAAAGGTATTGGTTTCACAGGATGAAATCATTCATAAATGTGCAGAACTCGGCGCAAAGATTACGAGTGATTATAAAGCTTTGAATGAGGTTCCTTATGTCGTAGGCTTATTAAAAGGAAGCGTTCCCTTCATGGCGGAAATTATTAAGCATATTGATTTAGATATTCAAATAGATTTTATGGATGTATCCAGTTATCAGGGGACAAAGTCTGTAGGAGATATTCGTATAGATAAGGATTTGGATTGTTCCGTACAAGGATTATCCATTCTGTTAGTTGAAGATATCGTCGATACCGGCAGAACATTAAAGGAAGTAAAACGTACATTGATGAATAAGGGTGCCAAGGATGTGAAGGTTGTATCATTGCTTGACAAACCGGATCGTCGTGTTGTTGATATAGAGGCAGAATATGTAGGATTTGCCATTCCAAATGAATTTGTTATTGGATATGGTTTAGACTATGACCAGAAGTATCGCAATCTGCCATACATTGGAGTTTTAAAACGCGAAATCTATGAATAAGCAAAAAGGAGGCGTATCATATGAACAATAAAAAGGTAATAAGTCTGTTGCCTTATATTCTTGTTATTTCTATTATGGTCCTTCTGATTACATTTGGAAATGGTAGTAACACAAAAGAGTTCAATTATAATGAATTTGCGGCGCAAGCTGAAAATTTATCATTTAAAGAAGTCAATATGTCTATGGGTACTACCGTCATCGGAGTCAGAGGAACCTATCAGAATGGCGATAGCACGAAGAGTTTTACAGTCAGTGTGCCACGCACGGATGACAATGTAAAATGGCTGAGTGAATTATTTGAAAAGAATAAGAAGACAAAAGTGAATGTATTAGATGCAAATAAGGAAAGTGTATTAGAAGTTTTCCTTAAAAGCGTATTGCCTTTCTTGATTCTTGGTGGAGCAGCAATCTTCCTGTTCTCTCGTATGAATGCAGGAGGCAATAACAAGGCCTTTGAATTTAGTAAATCCAGGGCGAAGATAGAAAGCAGCATTAAAGTGCGTTTTAAGGATGTTGCCGGATGTGATGAAGAAAAAGAAGAAGTGAAGGAAATCATTGATTACTTGAAAGACCCAAAACGCTTTACCGATATGGGTGCTCGTATTCCTAAGGGGATGCTGATGGTTGGCCCTCCGGGTACTGGTAAGACTTTGTTGGCGAAAGCGGTGGCCGGAGAAGCAGATGTGCCTTTCTTCTCGATCAGTGGATCTGACTTTGTGGAAATGTTTGTCGGTACCGGTGCTAGCCGTGTGCGTGACATGTTTAAAAAAGCTCAACAACACGCACCATGTATCGTCTTTATTGATGAAATTGATGCGGTTGGACGCCAGCGTGGAGCCGGTATGGGCGGTGGAAACGATGAACGTGAACAAACCTTAAACCAGCTGTTGGTAGAGATGGATGGTATGGGTGAAAATAAAGGTATCGTTATTATTGCCGCAACGAATCGCCCGGATGTCTTAGATCCTGCCTTATTACGAAGCGGACGTTTTGACCGCCAGATTACGGTTAATCTTCCGGATAAGAAAGGCCGTTATGAAATCTTAAAGGTACATGCCCGCAATAAGAAATTGGCAAAGGATATTTCTTTAGAGTCTTTGGCGAAACGTACTCCGGGATTCTCTGGTGCGGATTTGGAAAACGTGTTAAATGAAGGTGCCATTTTGGCCGTTCGTGATAAACGTAAGATGATTACGATGGAAGATTTAGATGAAGCTATCGACCGTGTAATGATGGGTCCGGCGAAGAAATCAAAGAAGTATACGGAGAAAGAGAAACGTCTGGTAGCTTATCATGAGGCAGGGCATGCGGTAATTGGTCTGAAACTTGAGGATGCCGATAAGGTAGAAAAAGTAACGATTATTCCACGTGGAGAAGCCGGTGGCTATAACCTCATGACACCGAAGGAAGAAAAATTGTTCCCGACAAAAGCTGATTTTATGAGCCAGATTACTGGATTAATGGGTGGTCGTGTGGCCGAAGAAGTCATGTTTAATGAAATTTCTGCCGGCGCTAGCAATGATATTCAAAAGGCGACAAAGATTGCGAAAGCAATGGTAAGAAGTTGGGGTATGTCTTCCCTTGGACCTATTCAATATGATGATGGTACAGGAAATGTTTTCTTAGGAAGAGATTATGGCAGCGGAAGTAATTATTCCGGAGAGATTGCTTATGAAATTGATAAGGAAATCCGGAAGATCATTAATGAGTGTTATGATCAGGCAAAGAAACTGATTGAGGACAATAAAGATCTGTTAACATTGATTGCGGAAAATCTGATTGAAGAAGAAACCATTACAAGTGAGCAGATTAATAATTTAATGACTTATGGTAAATTGACTTCTCCGGAACAGGAACAGCGGAAAGAACAAGCCCGTATAGAAGCAGAAAGAGAAGAAGAACGTTCTGCGCAAGCTCAGGCGGAAGCTGAAAATCCAACGCAGGAAGCAGAAGATAATGAAACTTCTTTGAAGCGAGAAGAAGAAAAACAAAAAGCGCAGAAGAGTTTTGAAGAAGCGTTAAAAGAATTAACGAAACACGACAGTGAAGAATAACAATGGGAAGCCAAATCATTGGCTTCCTTTCCTTATTCATAAGGGTGAAAACAAATAAGAGGATAGGATAAGGATCGCAAAAGGCTGTTCCTAATCGATCATTTATGCTAGTATCATAATAAATGAATAAGGTTTATTTTATAGTTACTATCAATAGCCATAGGTTGTAAAACTTAAATGATACTCTTTAAAACAGATATGAAATAAGCGTGTAAATCGTAGTGCTTTATTTAATGAAATAGGAGTTATGTGTTTCCTTGATAGAAAAGGAGGGAAATGGATGGCATTTAAGAAAAGATTAAGGGCTTATCGTATTGCACAAAAACTGAGTTATGAAGAACTTGCTTTATTATGTAATGTAACACCATGGACCATCAGAAGATGGGAACTTGGATTAGGTAAAGCAAATGAAGAGCAAATGGCAAAGTTGATTAAGCTTTTGCACATCCCAGAGGAAATAAATGAGAATAGCATGCCAATTAAGCAGCGTAAGGATAAAAGTACTTTTTTTAAAGGTTGTGAATATACTTCTTCCTGCAAAGTATTTGGGATTCCTTTGCTTGCTGTACAACTTGGTTTGGGAAGGAACAGAAATGGAAAACGACGAATAGCGAAAGGCATCATTGCCATTGGTAATACAGCTGTGGGGGTGATATCGCTTGGCATGATGAGCTTTGGTATTTTATCTTTTGGCCTATTAAGCTTTGGCTTCCTTTTTTGTTTAGGTGTGTTGGCAATCGGAGTGTATGCTTTAGGAGCGCTAGCTATAGGCTATATCAGTGTTGGTACTTTAGCTATTGGCATGTATAGTATCGGGGTTATTTCCATTGGCTTTGAAGTAAGCTTTGGTATCGTTGCTTATGGGCATCTGGCAATCGGAACGCACGCTTTTGGTGATACGATGCTTCTCTTGGCGAATAAACAAGGTTGTTTTTTAGATAGTACAGCGATGAAAACCGTGATGCTATTGTTGGCAGAAAATGATTACCCCTTTTTGATACGCTTCCTTTTAACACATATCCCTATCTGTATATGATCAAGGGGATGCGTATAAAAGTCATTGTTTCGCAAGTTAATTTATGTTAGAATAATGCGTAAATGCGAGGTGATGCTATGAAGAATATGACACAAGGGAATGTTATGAAATTGTTGTTGAGTTTTGCTGTTCCGGTCCTTTTGGGAAATATCTTTCAGCAATTTTATACTATGGCAGATACGATGATGGTAGGACAGATTTTAGGGGTACGTGCCTTAGCTGCTATGGGAGCTACTGCTTCCTTATCCGGTTTGGTCATTGGTCTGGTAAGTGGTGTATCTATGGGAGTATCAATATTGATAGCACAGTATTACGGAGCTAGGGATCAGGAAGGCATGAAAATGGCAACTTATGGATGTATATTGTTATGTATGTCCAGTGTGGTAATTATCGTGCTTGCCGCGATGCTTTTAAAGACACCAATTCTTTCCTTACTTCAGACACCGAAAAGTATTCTTTCGATGGCAGATGGGTATTTAACTATCATATTTATGGGATTGTTTATTACTATGGCATATAATATGATGGCAAGTATGTTACGCTCAATTGGTGATAGTAAGACACCATTATATTTTCTCATCATTGCCTCTTTAACCAACATCGCCTTGGATTATCTTTTTATTGCTCAATTGCATTTAGGCATCAATGGAGCTGGCTATGCCACCGTACTGGCACAGTTGTTAAGTGTAGTATTATGCTTCCTGTATATGAGAAAGAAATATCCAATGTTTTTCTTGAAAAAAGAAGAATGTCATGTAGAAAGAGAAGTTTTTCTGAAACAAATGTCTATGGGGATTTCCATGGGGCTTATGAATTCCATTGTATCCATCGGTTCAGTAGTCTTACAGAGTGCAGTGAACAGTCTGGGAGAAATGACCATTGCGGCACATGTGGCAGCACGCAAAATTGTGGAGATGTTTATGCAGCCACTGATTTCCATTGCCATTGCTGTTACAACCTTTGTTTCACAAAACTTAGGTGCTAAACAGTATCATCGAATCCGAGAAGGTATGAAAAAAAGTATATGGATAAGCTTTGGTTGGGTAGGTATCGTCATCTTATTATCCTTTACATGCATTGATTTCTTTATTGGCTTCCTTGTCAATAAGCAACAGACACAGGTTGTTTCACTAGCGGCTTATTATACCAGAATCAGCAGTGTATTTTATTTCATCCTTGCGATCTTATTTATTTATCGTAATGGTTTGCAGGGGCTTGGCAATGGGCGAAGTCCGATTGTATCCAGCTGTATTGAAATGGGCGTTAAGATTATTGCAACCTTTGCTTTGATACCTTTTAGCGGCTATACCGGTGTATGTTTTGCGGAGCCAATTGCCTGGTCATTGATGGGACCTTTTCTCTTTATATTCTTTTACCGAGACCTTAAGAAAAAAGAGCGTATGTTGATCTAAAGACAAAACATATTGAATATGAACTATATTTTAGATAAGGAAACTATTACAGACGGTAGCATTTGGAAGATCTTCATGAAAGAAAGTGTTATGCAATAAGCGAAGTGTTATCACTTCCTTTTCTTTTTGTTAATGATTATGGTATACTACAGGTGCAAATTCAAGGAGTGAAGGAAAATGAAAGACTATTTAATAAAAGCATTAGCATGTAATGAACATGTGCGAATTTATATATGTTCCTCTACCGCTTTAGTTGAGGAGGCTCGCAAGCGATTTGATTTATGGCCAACCAGTGCTGCGGCTTTAGGGCGTACGCTAAGCGTTGGTTCCATGATGGGAAGTATGCTGAAGAGTGATAAAGAACAATTGACCATTCGCATAAATGGCGGCGGTCCTATTGGCACCATTTTAGTTGATGCATACAGTGATGGACATGTCCGCGGCTTTGTATCCGATCCACATATCATGTTGCAATATAACGATACAGGAAAACTTGCTGTAGGTACAGCGGTAGGAAAAGAAGGTTATTTAGAAGTTATCAAAGATTTGAATATGAAAGAAAACTGGAGTGGCACTGTCGCTTTACAAAGTGGAGAAATCGGTGATGACTTTGCATATTATTTTACGGCCAGTGAACAGACACCATCCGCAGTATCTGTAGGCGTACTTGTAAATCCAGATAATGCTATTCAGGCTGCCGGCGGCATGATCATTCAAATGATGCCAGATGCAGAGGAAGAAGATATTGTAAAAGTAGAAAACATCATAGCGCATATGGAACCTATTTCAAAATTGATCAATGAAGGGGAAAGTTTAGAGGACATTCTTACTTCATTGTTTGATGATGCAACAATCTTATCTAGTCAGGAAATAGCATTTCGCTGTCATTGTGATCGAGCGACTATGAAACGGGTATTAGTAACATTGTCAAAAGAAGAGCGTAAGAAACTGATTGAAGAAGATCATGGTTGTGAGATTACCTGCAATTTCTGTAATGAAAAATATTATTTCAATGAACAGGAGCTGCGTGATTTGGAAGGATTCATAGAACGTTATGCAAGATAAATCGTGGAAGATACGCGATATCACCATACCCAATCAAGTTGTTATTGCACCTATGGCTGGTATCAGTAATCCGGCTTTCCGTGTGATTTGCAAACAATTTGGCGCAGGATTGATTTATACGGAAATGGTAAGTGATAAGGCGTTATATTATGAAAATGAAAAAACATTGCATATGACAGCAGTTGAAAAAGAAGAACATCCTTTGACCATGCAAATCTTTGGACATGATATTGAAACGATGGTCTATGCCGCTAAGTTACTGGATGAGAAAAGTGATTGTGATATCATAGATATCAATATGGGATGTCCGGTGAATAAAATAATCAAATCCAATGCCGGCAGTGCCTTAATGAAGGATATTGATCATGCGGTTACAATGACGAAAGCAGTTGTCGATAGTGTAAAAAAACCGGTTACTGTTAAGATGCGTATAGGCTGGGATATGGATAGCATCAATTGTGTCGAACTAGCAAAAGGGTTAGCATCTGTTGGTGTGTCTGCTTTGGCTGTGCATGGCAGAACACGGAAACAAATGTATGAAGGCAAAGCTGATTGGCAATATATCAAAGCTGTCAAACAAGCTGTTTCTATTCCGGTTATGGGAAATGGTGATATACGCAGCAGTGAAGATGCCAAGCGGATGTTGGATACGACTGGTTGTGATGCGATCATGGTAGGTCGTGGTGTATTAGGTGATCCATGGCTGATCAAAGAAATTGCGACATATTTGGCTACCGGAGAAAAGCTGCCACCGGTCAGTGTGAATGAAAAATTTACCATGGCAAGACTTCATGCAAAACGCCTCTGTGATTTAAAGGGTGAACATGTGGGGATGCGGGAAATGCGTGGACATGCCGCATGGTATGTTAAAGGTTTACCAAAAAGTCATCAGTTAAAAGACAGTTTGACAAAGATGGATACATATGCGCAGATGGAAGAAATTTTATGTGCATATGAAAAAGTATATCAAGAATATATAGATAGTTATGTGCCATCCCAACGATAGCTGTTTTAGGCGAAGTGTTTCCATATGTAGGGGGCACTTCGATTATAAGGAAAAGTTGTTTAATAGTAAGAACTCTAAAATTTGGAATACACCAAAAAAGGAGTTCTTTTTATTTGATCTTTCAACTTTATATCATATAATTATCACATAATAATTAAGAAATTTTCCCTTGGAATTGCTTGTTGTTTTGTGACGTACCTGTTATAATGACATTATAATTTGAAGGAGGATGCGTATGCCAAGAACAATGTATAAAGAAGAAACGATCATTCAAAAAACACAGGAAGTCGTTCGCGGCTTTTATGATAGAGATATCATAAAAACTACGCATCTAATGAGTGATGACTTTATGTATATCGGGCCTAATGATTTTCAATGGTCCAAAGGATCTGATGAATTCAAACGAATAACGGAGAAAGAATTGCATGAACCAGCTGCCATAGTATCCGATGAAGAATATCATCTTTTGTTTCATGAACGCGGTGTTTGGGTTGTTTATGGTCGCTATAAGATCATGGCGGCATTAGAGGATGATAACAGTATCTATGCACATGTTCGTTGCACGTTTATCTGGAAACTGATAAAAGGGGAACTATCACTTGTACACATCCATAGCTCACATGCACAGGATATTCCTTTAAGTCAAGCGGGTTTAATAGAAGAACCATTTACGGAGGATACAGAATTCTTTGCTTATTTAAAACAATTGGCATTGATGAATACCAATCTAAAACGCCTTTCTTTCCGAGATAGAGAAAAACATTATCGTTATTTATTGCCTTCTGAGATTTTATATTTAAAAGCAGCGGGACAATGTACTATAGTGTATACAAAAAATGAAAGCTTTGAAGTTTGGGGATTGTTAGCTGATTTTGAAAAGAAATTACCGGAGGTGTTCCATCGTATTCATAAAAGCTATCTGGTAAATTGTATGCAAATTGACAGTATTCAAAGATATCGGGCGAAATTGAAATATTCTGCCACAGAATTACCAATATCGAAAGAACGGTATATGGAATTGAAACGTTATCTCCAAAGATAGATTATATATATCGTCTATTTAATATCATCCACATTACGTATTGCAAATGCTTTGGATTGGTATTGTTTAGGCGTTTTTCATCGAAAATCATTTGACAAACAAATGCATTCTCTATATAATCATAAACGTAATAGGCGATGAAGAGAGAGTAGGTTATTGAGTAACTGACAGAGAGTCCCGCTAAGCTGGAAAGGGATAGTGAGACAATAGCTGAAATAAAGACTTGGAGCCTTCCAACAGGACGTTGCATCTGCGTTAAAGATGGACTTAAAGAAAGTCACTAAGGTCAGTTAGGGAAACCGGCTGATAAATTAGGGTGGTACCACGATGTTAACTCTCGTCCCTATGCGGAAGAGAGTTTTTTTAATGGATAAGGAGCGTAAAAAATGGAAAAGTTAACGGAACAGGAAAAAATTCGTCGACAAAAAATGGAAGAACTCAAAGAAATGGGTATTGAGCCATTTGGACAAGCGTATGAAAGAACACACAAAAGCGGACAGATTCGTGCAGAATATGAAGGCTGTACAAAGGAAGAGTTAGAAGAAAAGAATGTGACGGTAAAAGTTGCCGGTCGTATCATGACGAAGCGTAGACAAGGAAAAGCCGGTTTTATGCACATTCAAGATGTCGATGGACAGATTCAGATTTATGTGCGTAAAGATGTTATTGGTGAAGAAGCTTACGAAGTATTCAAGAAATCAGATTTAGGTGATATTGTTGGTATTGAGGGTAAAGTCATGAAAACCAATCATGGTGAGCTTTCAGTTAAGGCTGAAGTGTATACTCATCTAACAAAAGCATTACGTCCATTACCTGAAAAGTTCCACGGTCTTCAGGATAAGGAAGAACGATTCAGAAGACGTTATGTTGACTTGATTATGAATGAGGAAAGCAAGCGCATTGCCGTAACACGTCCAAGAATCATCCGTGCGATTCAGCGTTACTTAGATGGTAAAGGGTTGATGGAAGTGGAAACACCGGTATTGCAGCCAATTTTAGGTGGAGCAGCCGCAAGACCATTCATTACACATCACAATACTTTAGATATGCCTTTCTATTTGCGTATCGCAACAGAATTACCATTAAAGCGATTGATCGTCGGTGGTTTAGAGGGTGTATATGAAATTGGCCGTTTATTCCGTAATGAAGGAATGGACGCAACACATAATCCGGAATTTACAACAGTGGAGGCTTATGTTGCTTACTCTGATTTAAATGGTATGATGGATTTGATTGAAGGTTTATTTGATTATGTCGCAAATGAGGTATTAGGCACAACCGAGATTACTTATAATGAAAAAGCTATTTCTTTAAAAGCACCTTTCAAACGTTTGCATATGGTAGATGCAATCAAAGAAGCTTGTGGTGTAGATTTCTGGAAAGAAATGAGCTTTGAGGAAGCTTGTGAGATTGCGAAGGAACATGAGATTGAAGTAGAAAAGAAGCATAACAGTGTTGGTCACATCATCAACTTATTCTTTGAGAAATATGTTGAAGAAACATTGATTCAACCTACTTACATCTATGGACATCCAACATCAATTTCTCCATTAGCGAAAAAGAATGCACAGGATCCACGTTTTGCGGATCGTTATGAATTGTTCATTGATGGACATGAATATGCGAATGCTTTCTCTGAGTTGAATGATCCAATTGATCAAAGAGAGCGTTTTGAAAATCAGTTAAAGCTGCGTGATCTTGGGGATGATGAAGCGAATGAAATGGATACGGATTATGTAGAGGCGTTGGAATATGGTTTGCCTCCTACAGGCGGTGTTGGTTTGGGTATTGACCGTTTTGTGATGTTGCTGACTGGGCAGACAACGATCCGTGAGGTGTTGTTGTTCCCGCATATGAAGAATAAGTAAGAGTTCGTACAACTACCATACACATAGCATACAACGCTAAAAAGTCGATAACGAAAGGGTTTTTAGCATCATACAGGTAGCATATAAATGCATATAAAAAGCGAAGATTTTTTGCATAAAAACACGATTTTTCCGTGAAAAGTCGTAAAAAAGTCGTGAGAATGGCCAGTTATCATTATGTATAATTGGTCATTTTTATTTGAAATTAAGATTAATTTCTAGTGCTGTGGTATTAAAAATGTCATCGTGCTATAATAAGAAATATAGGTAAATTCGAATTTTTTAGGAATGAAAAGTATGAGTGAATACACATGTGAAAAAGTGTCTTTTAATATAAAACTAAAACACAAGCGTGTTGATATACTCTATTGAGAGATGTATTCGGAGTAAGTAAATAACTAAAGAAAGGTTGATGAGAAAAATGGATAATAATTTAATGGATATTAATCAACTTATTAAAGCAGAAAAGACAGAAGATATTGTACCAGATTTAAAAAATATAATTGAATTATCTCAGAAACAGGCATACCAAGCGATCAATACTGCTTTAGTTTATAGAAATTGGTTGATAGGTTATAGAATAGCAGAAGAAGAACTAAAAGGTGAAGATCGTGCTGAATATGGGACAACACTTATTAGAAAATTATCAAAAGAACTTACAAATGAGTATGGTAAAGGATACACAAAAACAAATCTTTATAGTTTTTATTCTTTTTATAAAATGTATCCAAACATTTTCCACTCAGTGAGTGGAAAATCTGTTCCATTACTTAGTTGGACTCATTATCGTACTTTAATACAAGTAAAAGATGAAAAAGCACGTAACTGGTATGAAAAAGAAACTGCTCAACAAGCTTGGAATGTTAGAACCTTACAACGTAATATTGCATCACAATACTATTACCGTTTACTTAAATCGCAAGTAAAGGATCCAGTAGTTGAAGAGATGAAACAATTAACAACAAAATATCAATATGACAAGTTAGAATTTATTAAGAATCCAGTGATTGCGGAATTTTTATCTTTACCAACTGATACTTCATTTACAGAAACAGAGCTAGAAACAAGTATTATTAGTAACTTGCAAAAATTCTTAATGGAACTAGGAAAAGGATATGCTTTTGTTGCACGGCAACAACATATCCATACGGAAAAACAAGATTATTTTATTGATTTGGTCTTCTATAATTATTATTTAAAATGTTTTGTGTTAGTCGATTTGAAAACAGAAAAAGTAACGCATCAAGATGTAGGGCAAATGGATATGTATGTAAGAATGTATGATGAATTAAAACGAACAGAAAGTGATAATCCAACCATTGGCATTATATTATGTTCAGAAACAGATGAAGATATTGCACGTTATTCAATATTGAAAGGTAATGAACAATTATTTGCAAGCAAATACAAGTTGTATTTACCATCCGATGAAGAATTAAGAGCAGAAATTGAATCACAGAAAACAATATTTGAATTACAAAATAATGAAAAGTAATAAGTATCTTGCGAGGTTATATTTATTTAGAGATCAATAAATAATACTATTATTCCAGTAACGATTTTCACGTGTAAATAAAGTTATAATTTTGCGCACTAATGACTAACTTCTGTTATTTCCTTGTTGCATTACTCATAATTACATACAACTGCATACAGATAAAATATACATGATAGATAGAAGCATATAAAAGACGTAGATTTTCCGTAAAAAGTCGTGAAAAAGTCGTGAGAATGACCAGTTATCGTAATGATAGTTGGTCATTTTTTTGAAAATGAGTTTGATTTCTTGTGATGTGGTGTAAAAAATGATAATATGCTAAAATAAGATATAGCTATCATCTACACTTATATAGTACGAAATAAGAATTTGTGAGGACAAGGTTATGAACTTAAACAAAGAATTATACAGTATAATTTTTAAAAGGAAATCGTTTCATTTATTTAGAAATATTGGAAATGATTCTATATCTGCAAATGACATTGAGAATATCAAAGAAATATATAAGACACTTATCCCGCTATGTCCCGATATAAAAACAGCAATTAAAATTGTTCCTGCGAATGAAACTACTTGTAAACGTGGTCAACAGTTCTGCATTTTGCTATACAGTGAAAAGAGAGATAATTATTTGCAGAATATTGGGTATTTAGGCGAGCAATTAGATTTATACCTTGTTTCACAAAACATTGGAACACTATGGTTTGGAATTGGAAAGACGAATGAACCGTCATATGATGGTCTTGATTTTATCATAATGATTGCAATATCAAAAGTAGATGATGAAAGAAAATTCCGCAAAGATATGTTCAAGAGCAAACGAAAGTCTATGGATGAAATTTGGTTGGGAGAACCACTTGGGGGAATATCTGATATTGTTAGATTTGCCCCCAGTGCTTGCAATACACAGCCCTGGTTAGTAGAACATACTGATACCCTTTTAAATGTTTATAGGTATAAAAAGCAAGGTAAGCGAGGAATAATGCCTGCTGATAAAGTGTCTTTCTATAATCAAATTGATATTGGAATTTTCTTATACTTTCTTGATTTATGCTTGCAACATAAAGATATAAAGTATGAAGTACAATTATACACAGACAATGGGGCAGATGAAGAAAAAACATTAAACGCGGTTTATAAAATACTTTCATAATTCCCGTTATAAGATGTCATAATAAAGGCAATGAAAGACATATTTGATTTTGAGGAGTTTATGATGACAGAATTATTTGATGTATTTCCATATATAGAAAACGATAAAGTAATTATAAGAAAAATGGACATGAACGATGTTGCAGCATTGCCAGAGATTAGCAATAACGACAATGTTTATAAGTACATATCACCGTTTTTATATAAGGAAAGTAATAAAATGTTAGAGACTGCGATTAAAAATTTAGGTGGAAGAGATTTTGAGAAGAAAAAGCTAATAATTTCTAATGATGGAATATTTAGCAAGCAAAATTGGAATTACAACACTTAACGCATTTGTATAGAAAAATGTAGATAATTTGAATATCCGATAATTTCCAGTTTGTAAAGCGAATCTGAAGTATGACGCGATGTCATGCTTTTTTTGGATTGTCTAGTGTAACTCAAATAAAAAGATATTTCAAGAATAGACTTTTTAAAGGTAATAAGTCTATAATGTAAGAAAGTATGAAAGAAGATACAACAATACCAATAACAAGGCAAATAGGTAAATTAGAAGTTGATGAGGAGGTTTTGTATGGGGTTGTTTGATAGGTTTAAAAAGAAAAATTCAGAAAAAGATGTAGTTAAGAAAAAGCAATCAGCAGAAAAAACAAATAAAATTAAAAGTGGTACAAAAAGAAAAACTTTAGTTAAAGATTTTGATGAAATTTTTGAAAGAGGAAACGAAGAAGAAATAAAAGCAATATTTGAAAAATGCGATATCAATGCATATGGTGGGTACGATAAAACGAATGCCCTTTCTTTTAAACTTTCTGAAAATATAATGAAATGGCTTGTTGAACAAGGGGCAGATATTGATTATAAAGACACTTATCATAATACACCGCTCCACCACCAAGTGATAAATCCAAACGGGAATCCTGAATTTTTAATTCGATTAGGTGCCAATATAGAAGCTGTCAATTCAAGAAATGAAACACCATTATTTTATGCTACACAATACTTTCGTCTCAATCATCTAAAAACCTTAGTTGAAGCAGGAGCGAATATAAATGCTAAAAATGATATGAATCAAACACCATTACTAAAAGCAATGGCTGTTGCAAAAAATGCGAATATCCCTGATTTAGTTATAATGATAAAGTATTTAATAGATAAAGGTGCGAAGTTAAGCGGCGAAGAGCAAAAACAAGTAGAAAGAATCGGAACTGATTTTGAATGGTTTAGAGATCGTATAAATAAAGATTATATCGATGAAATAGAAAGCAGTTTAAAAGAATTATATAAAATTTTTAATGTGATGCCAATTCCCAAAAGAGTCGTATATGATGGAAAATCAAAAATTAAGGTCAAAGCTAAAAAGTGGGAAGATCAGCATGAAGAACTATGGCAACTACTTGTTCCATCATGTGGACATGCTTCAACGTTACAAGGAGAAGTGATTAGAATTTCAGGTAAATTATCACAGGAAATACTTGATAATGGTAAGATGAATTGGGATAAAGAGTATCTACAAATGGTCCAAGCATTATTGGGGTATTTAAGTCAAGGTAATCAATTGACAGAAAGTGAAAATAATGAATTTATAAATATCATCAACAAAATCAAACAAAATCATGCTTGGAATGATGAATTAAGTAGATTAAGCGAATTATGTGTAAAATGGGTGTTATTGAATACAGAACCTATACAATTAGGTAAAGCAGAGTATAAACGCTAAAAATCCAGTTTGTGTTAAGTATTCAACTTTGAATAACGTTTGTTTGTCTTGTATTAAATTAGATGACATAATAAAAAAGCCATGTGTAATATATGAATTAAAGAGTATAAAATGCCTTATCAAGTCGTGAAAATGATAAATCCGAACGCAAAAGAGGATATGGAGTTTTTACGGGAAGTATTAAAAAAGTACGATTTAGATAATGCGGATGAGTAGTCTTTTTCCTCTTTGCAGAAGATACAGTAAACAAAAAGCCCGATCAAGAGTGCAAAGCACCACTTCTGAAGAAGTGGCAGGCACTCGACAGGACTTTTTCTTTTCTATCTTTGATACTCAAGAGGACTAAAGGGATGTTTTTGAAAATTTATAATTTTGTAATAAGCAATATTTAGTCTTAATCCAGTCTTTTGACACTAGATAATGCATGTAAAAAAATTTTGACACAGATATTTTGTGTATTCCAAACATTTTTGATAGACAGCAAAGCATAGAAGTGGGATAGTAACTGCGAAAGGAATGGTGTTATGAAAATAGGTGTAAAGTTAAAAGAAGCAAGGTTGCAAGCAGGTTTGACACAAGAAAATGTTGCTGAGGAAATTCAAGTTACACGTCAAACAATTTCAAATTGGGAAACTGAAAAATCTTTTCCGGATATTGTTAGTGTAATTAAATTAAGCACCTTATACAACATCAGCCTTGATAAACTGTTGAAGGGGGATGAGGAAATGATAGAGCATTTAGAAAAGAGTACCAATATCGTAAAAAGCAATCAAAAATTGATAATAGCGATTATTGCAAATGTGATGATGATAATTGCTTTTATACTATTCAATGGGCTAATAATTAGCAATCAATACTTGATTATGGGCGGTTCTGCTCTCGGTATCATTGGTACTTGCTATTTATTTTATCAGATAATTAGAAAAATCTAAGGAGGAAAGTAAAATGATAGTAGTAGCTTCGATTATGGTTTTTATGGTTTTGCTCGGTGCTTTTACTTTAATGTATCAGATTTTCAGGTTAGTAGTTCTCGATGCAGAAAGCAGAGGAATGAAACACCCTACATTTTGGGGAATATTCTCACTAAGTGGCAATAATGGCGGTGGTGGGCTTATATTATATTTATTGGGAAGAAACAGATTTCCGGCTAATATGACAGAAACTACAAAAGAATCACTCGATTCTCGAAAAAGGAAAGCTGGATTGTCTTTGTGCTTCATAGCAATAGGTACAATCGCCTTGATTTTTATTGCTTTATTTGGAAATCTTTAATTAGCAAACAAAATAAGAAAAATTAAAATCAATTTATTTGGCTCATACAAGTATCATGTCTTGTGCGAGCTTTTTCTTTCTCTCTTTTTCGCATTTCCAAAAGGTATAAATGGTACTCCGTTTATATTCCAAATTTGCGGAAAGAGGGTGAGAGACAGATGAAGATATTGCACGTTATTCAATATTAAGAGGTAATGAGCAATTGTTTCAAGCAAATACAAATTGTGTTTACCGCCCGATGAAGAATTAAGAGCAGAAATCAAATCACAGAAAGCAATATAGAGGTTATATTTAGGGAGATATTAATAAATTTCCAGAATACTTTTATGAATTAAGATTGAAACACAATAACTAATAAAGGATTATTTGAAGGGAAGTTCAATCAAAAATGCCCATTGACTATTTTCTCATATGAAGAACAAGTAAAATTGCACCCTTTACAGAGCGTGGGTTTTTCAATAGCAGAAAAGAAATGACAACGCTTATAACAGCATGATATAATGCAGATAAAGAAAAATTTGAATTTAGAGGGATAATTGATTATGAATAAGGTGTGGTCAGAACTGAATAAAATAACGCAAGCGCAAATCAAAAAGAAAGATACCTATGAAGCAGGCATTGCTACACTATTTGATTTGCGAAATCAGTTAATGGAATGCTTAACATCCTTTCATAAGGAATTGAGTAGAAAAGATTTTGACGCAATTCCGTTTATAAACGCAGACGGTTATCATAGTAAAACGATTGCATATTCAATTTGGCATATTTTCCGAATTGAAGATATAGTTGCTCATACATTGATAAATGAGAGCGAACAAGTTTTTTTTGCGGGAAACTATCAAGAACGTATCAATTCACCTATAATTACAACAGGAAATGAACTGGTAAAAGAGCAGATTGCAGATTTTTCAAAACAGCTTAACTTGAAAGAACTTTATTCATATATTTCTGAGGTAAAGGATAGCACTGAGAAGATAATCAATAGTTTATCTTATGATGAATTGAAAAAGAAAATATCAGAAGAAAGAAAAAAACAGTTAAAATTATTGAATGTTGTAAGTAAGGATGAAAATGCAAGTTGGCTCATTGATTATTGGTGCGGTAAAGATATTCGTGGGCTAATACAAATGCCATTTTCAAGACATTGGATTATGCACATAGAAGCAAGTATGCGTATAAAAAATAAGATATATTCATAAGCGCAAATCGCCGTTTTTAGAACTAAGAAAATTGGAAATTAGAAATGAGGTGTTTTTATGGAATATCTTAGAGTAACTAATGAGAATATAGACAAAGAGCATATATGCTGTGCTATTTCAAATAACAATGATATTCAGGTATCATCAAAAAAGGCTTGGTTACAAGAACGATTTGATGAAGGCCTAATTTTTCTAAAGAGTGTAGAACGAGGGAAGTGTTTTATTGAGTATATTCCTGCTGAAAACGCTTGGAACCCAATTGTTGCAGATGATTTTATGTATATTAACTGTCTTTGGGTAGCTGGATCATTCAAGGGACACGGATACTCAACAGACTTATTAAATGCGTGTATTGAAGATAGTAAAATCAAAGGAAAAAAAGGGGTATGTATTCTATCTTCCAAAAAGAAAAAACCCTTTTTAGCTGATCCTAAATTTTTAAAATACAAAGGTTTTACCGTTTGTGATGAAGCAGATAATGGTATTCAATTATGGTGTTTATCATTTGACAGCAATGCTTCTTTACCTAAATTCAAAGAGTGTGCGAAACACCCTCACATTGATGAAATGGGATATGTTTTATACTATACCTGTCAATGTCCATTTAACGCAAAATATGTCCCTATTGTAGAAGAAGTCGCAAAAGAAAAGGGCGTACAGTTTAAAGCTATTCATTTGCAAAGCAAAGAACAAGCACAAAGTGCACCTACGCCGATTACAACGTATGCTCTGTTCTATAACGGTAAATATTTAACTAATGAACAGATGAATGATAAGAGATTTTTAAAGTTGTTGGCAAAATAAATTCCGTTTATCTTATTAGCGAACCCTTAAAAAAAGGTGATATAATGGCAGATTTTAAGTATCAGGGTAAATCTATTTATGATGAAGAATACGGGCAGGGAGAACCGCTTATTTTCTTACATGGCAATACGGCTTCCTCTAAAATGTCTGGACTTCTTTTGCCGTTGTACGTAGATACATTCAGAATAGGATAGTTGATATTAGCTGTCCTGTTTTACGTTTAAAAATGATGGATTTTATAAATGTTTGGTAAAAATAGTGCTAATTTCTGGTGATGTGGTATTAAAAATATCATCGTGTTATAATGAGGCATATAGGGAAATTTGAATTCTTGAAAATGAGGAGAATATGTGATGAAAGACGTATTAGAATTTGCTAATAGAGATGAATTTAGAAAATGGTTATCTTATAATTGCTTATCAAACGAGGGCGTTTGGATTTTATTTAGAAAATCAGGAGAACCAAAAACAATAAAGGCAAATGAAGCACTTGAAGAAGCATTATGTTTTGGGTGGATTGATGGACAAATGCAAAGGCTTGATGATAAAACTTATAAAAAATATTTTTCAATGCGTAGGCAAAAAAGTAAGTGGTCGGAAAAAAATAAAGCATTAGCAGAAAGCCTTGAAGAAAGAGGTCTTATGACTGAATATGGCAGAAATAAAATGGAAGAAGCTAAAAATAATGGACAATGGAATGCACCAAAAGCTCTTGAAATAACAGAAAAGCATATCTTAGAAGTATCTAATATTCTAAAAGAATATGATCTTGCTTATAAAAATTTTCAATCAATGTCTCCATCAGTTAAGAAAACTTATGCGAAAGCCTATTTTGATGCTAAGACGGATAAAGGTAGAAAAAAGAGAATCGATTGGATGGTAGATAGACTTAATAAAAATTTGAAACCAATGTAGCAAATTGAAAACACCAGTTAGTTTATGATTTCGGTTAACTACCGTTATATCTTCATTGATTTCTCATAATCGCATACAACAGCAAACAGGTAAAATTTACCCACAAGATAGACGTAAATAAAAGATAGACTTTCTGTAAAAATTGTGAAAGTGGCGAGTTATGGTAATACAAAATTGGTCATTTTTCTATCTGAAATTAAAGTTTAATTTCTAGTGATGTGGTATTAAAAATTCCAGAATGTTATTAAAAAATATCAATTTTGAATGTGCTTGAGTCCCAGTTGGAATTGCACAGCCCACATAATTTCAAATTTTATAATCAGACATCGGCTTGTCCGATAGTTGCTGGAACAAAGAAGATATTTCTGAAGTATTTGATAAATCATTAATAAAGTTTTGAACGCTAGGATATGCTGATATCTCGATAAACCATATATCTACAGTAGTTTTTATAATCATTTCTCTAGGTGTAAACAACAAAAAAGCATATCCTCATGAGAATATAAATAACTATAATATCTAATAGGTGCATTAAGTTTATAATTTTGCTACCTTATGGTATTACAAATGCTAGTATGCTAGAATGAGGTATATGGATTTTTACGGAGATGATAAAATGGAGTTTAGATTAGCCGTTCTACAAGACTTAGCAGAGATAAAAGATATGTATAAGCAAATCATTGAAAATATGAATAAACAGGATATACAAATTTGGGACGATATTTATCCTTGTGAATTCTTTGAGGAAGATATAAAAAATAAACAGCTTTATGTTTTACTTAATAAGAATGGTATGATCGTATCGGCTTTTGTTTTGCATGATGCAATCTCAAAAGAAAATACAATAACTTGGAGTGATCATTACGCAAAGGCTCTATATGTGGATCGATTAGGTGTAAATGTCAAGTGTTTAAAAAAAGGAATAGCTAGTTTAATGCTTAATAAAGCAAAGGAAATGGCCAAAACATTAGGAGCTGAATATCTTAGGCTTTTTGTGGTAGATATAAACAAACCGGCTATCCAACTTTATATAAAAAACGGGTTTATAAAAGCAGATGGTGTTTATGATGAAATATTCGATGATGGTTTTGTGTTACATGAATATGGGTATGAAATAAAGATTATATAAGAATTATTAATCTGGTTTCCATAGAAAATAATAAAATCTTAGGTTGCCAAATGGTAAAAGATACAATAATAGAAAAATGAGTATGGCAGATAAAACACTTAATACAGAGGAAATAACAAATTTAATCAAGCTATCATTATATGATTTTTTTGATGAAAAGTATGAAAGGGAATACCTGTGAAAAAAGGTGGTGAAACATAGATGTATGAGTATAATGACTGTTATAAAAGTATTATATAGATATACATAAGCCGTATGAAAGATCATGCTAATCACTGAATAATTTACAATAATTAGAAATTAAAACAAAAAATACCAATATAATAGCTAAAAAATAATAAGCGCTTACAGAAAAATTAAATTAGCTATTGCATTATAAAAATTTTTATGGTAATTTATAAATGTAATGATGGTGATGTGATTATTAAGTTAAGCAAGACCTGTTTACAACATATATTTTGTTGTATCCGTCTTGCTTTTTTTGTACGCAAAAGGAGGTTATATCATGCAAATCTATAAAGTGATCAACAACAATATGGTGTCAATACGTACTTCTGAAAATCAAGAAATTATGTTAAAAGGTTTATCTATCGGTTATAAAAAAAGACCCGGTGATGAAGTAGATGAAACCAAAATAGAAAAACGATTTGTCTTAGAAGACATCTCTTTGATCAGAAGATTCAACCAAATGTTTACAGAGATTGATAAACAATTGATAGATGCCTGCATTGATGTAACTTCGATGATTAAAGAAAAGTCCAAAACAGAATTAAGTGATGCGTTATATGTAACATTATTGGACCATGTCAATAATTTAGTGGATCGCCTGCAACAAAATATATCATTTGATAATTCTATTTTATGGGATTTACCGAGAGTATATCCCGATGAATATAAAATAGCAGTCCATGCAGTGAAGTTGTTGAATGAAAAAATGCCATATAAAATAGATGAAGATGAAGCCAATTTTATTACATTGCATATCGTAAATGCAGAGAAATCAAATGATATGCATAAGACATATCAAATGACTGGTTATATTGAAGATATTTGTGACATAGTGGCAAGTGATTTCAATATAGCATTTGGTAATACAAATGATTATCATTATAACCGCTTTGTGATGCACCTACGATTTTTAATCGAAAACATACAATTGCATGTTGTATTGGATGTACAAAATGAAAATGGCATTTTAGATACGTTAACGGATAAATATCCACAAGTTTGGCAAGTTGTTCAAAAAATCAGCAATTATATTGATGCTTGTATGAATTATAAATTGAATGATGAAGAAAAATTATATTTAATGATTCATCTCGTACAGATATTTACGAAAAAATGAATGGTTAAATATAAAAATAAAGGAAAGGAGAGGATAAAAAGAAATTCTATATAGTTACGGCCGGCTTATAGAATATTTAAAAAATAAGATAAGAGAAAAGGATATAGATGAATGATTTTAGGAAAGGAGAAAATATTAGAAAATGTTCTAATTAAAATAAAATTTATATGGATAAAAATAAAACACTAGCACAAGATGTGCTTCAAAAGATAGGCGGTAAAGAAAACATTATTTCTGTATTTCATTGCGCTACCCGTCTAAGATTTGAATTGCAAGATCAAACAAAAGTAAATGAAGAAGAATTAAAAAAAGTAAATGGTGTTCTTGGTATTAAAAAAGCTGGAACCAGTTTTCAGGTCATCATTGGACCAAATGTATCCTTGGTTTATGATGAATTATGCAATATGGCAGAATTGGATAAAAAGGATGAAATTAAAGAAAATTTGGATGATGTGAAAGAAAAACGTAAATTTTCTTTTAAGTGGTTATTTGATGTCGTAATTACCTATATCATGAACTCTGTCGCTCCTATCATCCCTATATTGATTGGTGCATCTATTTGGAAAACGGTAGTAACCTTACTAGGACCTGATATGTTCAATGTAATATCAAATAAATCTGATTTCTTTATTACCTGTAACTTCTTTTTTGAAGCATTATTCTATTTCTTCCCACTGTATATTGGCTATACAGCGGCAAAGCAGTTAAAGGTAAATCCTATGTGGGGTATCTTCTTAGGGGCAATGATTATTACACCGAGTTTTATGGCTCTTGTCGGTGTGAGAGAGTCTATTAGTTTCTTTGGTATCAATGTTCCTGTATCCAATTATTCACAACAGTTTTTACCGGTACTGATTGGTGTATGGATCTTTAAATATGTAAATAAGTTCCTCACAAAATATACACCGACCATGATAGCTTCATTAATCGTACCAATACTAAATGTCATGATCATGGCTATTGTGATGTTTGTATTCTGTGCACCATTAGGTTCTTATTTGAGTCAGTTGTTGAGTGATTTCTTTATGTATTGTGCAAACGCAGCAGCACCAATTCGAATTATTGCTTTAACGATCTATACGGCATTAAATCCGTTTATGATTTTATTTGGATTGCATGTGACTACCTATGTTGCGGCTGTTACAGCTGCTGCTCCAATTGGTTTTGAAGCATTTGTTTTACCGGCTGGAGTAATTACTTCCTTTATTATTTATGGTATGGCATTGGGCGCAGCGTTTAAATTCAAAAAGAATAAAGATATTCCGATGGGATATTTTGTATCTGGCTTTGTAGCGGGTATTACCGAACCATCGCTCTATGGAGTTTGTTTAAAATCTAAAACATCCATCCTGGTATTGGTTATATGCAACGCTATCGGAGGATTACTGCTAGCTGTATTTAATATTAAATGTGCATTGATGGCATCTGTTAACATTTTATCCGTAGTACCGTATTTCAGTGTTGGATCAACATTTAATGTTGTGGCAGGAACCATTATTGCATTGGGTTGCTGTTTGATGGCGGCTTTAGGTGTAAACTTTTTTGCAAAATTTGATGAACAATAAATGAGGTGTAGAAAATGACAAAAGTAGAATTTATAAATCACAAGGATCAGCCTTTATATGCAACTATAAAAGATGTAAACAACAAAGACTTAGCAACTAAAAGACCGGAAGTATTCGATAACGATTATGATGGGCATTCTATCTTATCTTTGGCGGATATTATCGCTATGGTATTTCCAAATGGAGATGTTACTCAAAAACCAATGCTTTATATTCGCCATACGGATATGATTAAAAATCAATATCGCTTTGGCGATATCGTAGAATTAGGTGATACATACCTTGATGTACAAAAAGGGGTATATCATGAAGAAGAAATTGCGCAAGCAGGAACAAAAATAAGTGAATATCACGAATTTGAGGATGGCATGTATGGCTTTGAATCAAAAGAACCATTCTCACAGTTAAAGTTTAATGAAGATTATTTTACCGCAAAGGAAGGAAATGTATTTTCCATAAAAGGAGAAGGATGGCCTAAGACGATTTTTGAACATCAATCTATGTACAATCATGTCGCAACGATTATACGTCCTGCTACGGTTAGTGGAGTATATGAAGGTAAACCAATCTTTGGATTAGGTGAACATGATCGCCTATTTATTCCGACAGAAATCAATGGCTTTGATGGCATAACGAACAACTTCGGCTATGTTTATATGAATATGATGGGAATTCGTGAAGATGGACGCAGAGAACAGGCGCTGATAAGTCTTGAATTTTCAGGAAAGATTTTTGCTTACTATTATATTGATGGAGAAGAGCCGATTTTAACCGATCATGTCACAATGGAAGCAGAATGGGAGCATTTACCATATGTTAATGATGGTACATGTGTATTTAAAGATGCAATCTTTAGATTCTGTGGAAAAGAATTTCATTTCGAAGGGAAATGGGGATGCAAAGGATTTACACCAAAACCACGTGTGGAAAAGCATGGGCAGTCACAAATTTTTGGTACATGGTATGAAGGAAAAATACCATACCGTCATCGTGTATATTTAACCTTTGGTGAAAATATGGAGGCTTATGATGTTAAGCTAAAAGAATTAGGCTTTGATGTGAAGTAAAGGAGACTTATATGAAAAAGAGTGTATTTAGAGAAGATTTTTATTGGGGAGGGGCTACGGCATCAAACCAATGTGAAGGTGCGTGGAAACAGGATGGTAAAGGAGAATCCTGTGCCGATCATTTTACGGTCGGTAAAGTTGATTCCCCACGAAGATTTACAAAAGAAATAGAAGAAGGATCGATTTATCCATCTCATTTTGCAGTTAATCATTATAATCAATATGAAGAAGATATAAAACTCTTTGCAGAGATGGGATTTAAGATGTATCGTTTGTCTATCAATTGGACACGTATTTTTCCAAATGGAGATGATCAAAAGCCTAATCAAAAAGGTTTAGATCATTACCGCTCAGTTTTAGAACTATGTAGAAAGTATGGTATTGAACCGTTAGTTACAATGTCACATTATGAATTTCCTTATCATTTAACAAAGAAGTGGAATGGATGGGAAGATCGAAGAACGATTGATTGCTTTGTTACATATACCAAAACGATTATGGAGGAATATAAAGATTTGGTAACCTATTGGTTAACCTTTAATGAAATCAACACACCTTTGATGGGTGGCGGTGTTACCATGTCACTAGGTATGATGCCAAAAGAAGAAAAACTATTCTTTGGCAAAGGAGATAAAATCACACCTAATGATGCAAATCTTATTGTAAATGGCATGCATCATCAATTTATCGCTTCTGCAAAAACGGTAATTGAAGGGCGCAAGATAAACCCGAATTTTAAATTTGGTTGTATGATTGCCAGCAATGTCGTTTATCCATACACTTGCAAACCGGAAGATGTCATGAAGGCGTGGGAAGTGCAACAAAGAACCAACTATTATTGTGGTGATGTCATGGTTAGAGGTGAATATGCACCTTTTACTAAGTCTTACTTAAAAGATTTACAGGCAACTATTCATACATTGCCTGAGGATGATGCTATCCTTAAAGAAGGTGTGGTAGATTATTATGCATTCTCTTATTATATGTCCGGCTGCGGTACTGCGGATAAAGAAATTTTAGAGAAAAACAAAAGTATTTTCTCAACTGCCAAAAATCCATATTTAAAGGCTTCCGAATGGGGCTGGCAAATTGATCCGGAAGGACTTCGCTATTACCTAAATGAAACATATAATCGTTATAAAGTGCCTTTGATGGTAGTGGAAAATGGTTTAGGCGCTAATGACAAGCTTGAAAACGATACCGTTCATGATAGCTATCGTATTGATTACTTAAGACAGCATATTCAGGCAATGGCAAAAGCGGTGGAAGATGGTGTAGATATTCTTGCCTATACAATGTGGGGATGCATTGATATTGTTTCTGCATCTACGGGAGAAATGAAAAAACGTTACGGTTTTATTTATGTCGATATGGATGATCGTGGTAAAGGTACTTTGAAAAGATATAAAAAGGATAGTTTTTATTGGTTCAAAAAAGTTATCCAAAGCAATGGAGAAGATTTAAGCGATTAAAAAATAACTTTAAATTTAAATGAATTCTTAATATAATTACTTATGTCAAGATATATAAGATATGAAAAGTGAGGAATCAATATGTTTTTCAGAAAGAAAAGGGAAGAAAAAGAGAGTAAAGAAATCGTTTCACCATTGAACGGTAAATTGTTTCCAATCGAAACGGTGCAAGATGATGTTTTTGCACAGCAGATGATGGGGCAAACAATCGCTTTAGAACCATTAAAAGGAAAAGATACACTGTTATCTCCAGCTGATGGTGTTTTAGAAGTGATGTATCCAACAGGACATGCATATGCCGTGAAGATGAAAAATGGTATGGGATTATTGATACATATCGGTATTGATACGGTTGAATTAAATGGTGAAGGATTCACAGTATTAGCGAAACAAGGGGAGAAAATAAAAATGGGTCAACCAATTGTTGATGTTGATTTCGACACTTTGAAGGTAAAAGGTTTTGATGTAAGTGTTATGCTGATTGTTACACAGAACCCAGGTGGTGAACCCATTGCGTTTAAACAAAACATGACTGTGAATGCTATGGAAAGCTTAGTACTGTAAATTATAAAATGATGAAGAGTGTGTAATCTTATCCATTAGGTGGTTACATACTCTTTTTCTATTTCATCATTGAAAAACCGCTATCTTTGCTATATCCTGCATAGGATTAAATTTGATACGAGAAAACCAGATTCGTGTTGCCAATACACTTCTTACTATATGATAGCGATAATATTCGGCTTCTTTTAAAGCATCACACTAAAAATTCCGGTCTAAAGATAGCTGCATCTTTACGATCAACGATATGTGTACGATGCGCCTGATATACCTTTATGCGGCATTGTCGCATATATTCAGGGAAATTTTCCCAATTTTCTAAAGCTGCATTTTTTGATAGTTTTTCTTCCAGCATATGCGCCTGGATGATACAGCTATCAGGTTCTTTTTCTTTTGAAATGCTAATTAACAGATTAGTGACATCTTCATATCGACGCCAAAGTGCTTTGGTTGCCTGTAAACGAGTGTAAGGGAAGATAATACAGTTAGCAATATAGGCAAGTATTGCACCGGCAAGTATATAACCTAATCGAATTATAAACATATCGAAGTTTGCTTGAAAACCAAAGGCTGACATAAATACAGCACCGCCAAGCGCACCGATTGTAGAACAGGTGAAGGTTGCGGCATAGTCATGAAAATAGAAAGAAGCGTAACCGGATAACATCATCGCAGCCATGCGGCTGATTGGTGAAGCAAACAAACTGTATATGAGAACGGAGGCAAGATCGCCTAGCAAGGTTGCCAAGATACGCTTCTTCATTTTGACAGGTACATCATCAGCATAAGGAAGAGAAACAGAAGCCAGTGTAAATAGAAGCCATTTCCCATGTGGTAATGAAAACCATAGTACAAACAGCGTTGCCAAAGATAATACAAGAGCAATACGCAAAGCATAAACAAAACGCACAGAACTAAAATTGCAGGCAGTGATCAGCCTGTTTTTTAAGGAAAGCGAGGATCTTTGCCAATGCTTTTGACTGCCTGGATCACTCATATGCAATAAGCGATCACGAATATATAATAGAATGTGATAAAACAGGTGATTCTTTTTGTCATCATCAAAATCACAAACATCCAGCTTTGGTAGTTCAGTGATACTTCCTTGAATAAAGGCATCAAATGAAGAAAGCTGTGTATCAATCTGTTGTAAGAGAAGTCGCTCATGATCATGTAAAGGTGTATCCAATTCCTGTATCAATACATTCAAATGCTCTAAGCCACGGCCTGCATCAATCAAAGAAAAACTTGCATCCGATACGCAAAGTACCTTTTTACGGCGATCATAAATAATCTTACTTAAAGCATGGAGCTTATGATGCATATGATTCAAGTTGTCATTGGGCATATCATCTGATAAAGTGAGCTGTATTTGTTCCTTGATATGATGGATCATATCGCAAAGAATATCTTGCGCATTGTTTTTTATTTTTTTCCTTCCCATGATCCATTGATAGGCAATGATGGAAAACGCGCCGGCGACCATGGCTAAGATTCTGCGTGGTAATCTTTAGAAATTGGAGAACAGAATCCATTATCAAATATTTTCATAATAGTTTGCTAACAAGAACTAGGGTAGAAATAGAGTTTGTACAAAAATATGTAAAGAATATGCATATAATGTATTCTGAAAATGTTTTCCAAATGAATGATTACCAAATATATAGGTATATAGATACTCCACCAATTGATTATTGTGATCTTAATATGTTTTTTCTTGATTATTTTCCTGAATTATTATCTGAGTATCATCAATTAGTGTTAAAATATCATGGTGATGATACAGATTCGTGTTATGTTTATTCAAAACTTATGCTCTATCTTTTATCAAAAAATATAAATGATAGACTGGTACAGTCAAAGATTTTAAAATTTTTTCATAAGGTGATTGAATTGCCAGATATGGATGAGGGTATTTCACCTAGAGGAGTTATAATGGGAAATGGAACTGGCGTTATTTCTCAGCTTGAAATGCATAATTTTAACTTTGACATTAGGATGCTATAGAAAGCTTTGTTCAATATTTAACCTGGAGTAGATTATCTTAAATCATTGAGATTATAAAGTAGTAGTGGTAAGAATGGGAAGTGGTCTTTATGGAACATTTGAAGCAAAGCATAAACAACCAATTACTTGAAGATGATTGGAGATTGCAAGGACAAGAATCATATCTGAACGGTAAAACATTGTATTGGCGTAATTATTCAGAAAAAAGTCAATTAAATGATCATGACCATTGTGATTTTTGTACCGATGAGATAAGTGATTTACCGGATACGTGGCATGCAGGTTATAGTCTGCTTGATGAACCGCATGCGACGATATGTCAAAAATGTTATGAAGATTTCAAAAAAATTTTTCATTGGAAAGCAATGTCAAGAGATCATTTTATTCATGTAATTAAGCCTAAAATTATACAAAGGATGAAAGTAAACAATCTATTTAATCATTACTTAGAATGTGGTATGCAGCCTTTGATAACAATGAAATGGAATGGTGATTTACTTATTGAATTTGGAGTCGGGGAGAAAGCAATTGTTCTTGATACAGGGCTGAATATAAAGAAGTTTGGTGATGTTATCGATGAAGAAAATTAATTTATAGAAACTATCACTATTTAATATAGGGTGTGGTTTTGGAGTATCTGAAACGTGGATAACACAGGTACATGAAAGGCGGATATATATGAAAAAGCGTATTCTAATTTCGATTTGTGCATTTATTTTATGTTTTACTGGAGGTTGCGCTAATGATAACTCTGAGGGAAATAAAAATGAATTGGGAAATTATATTACTTTTCAAAAAGTTAGCACAGCAAAAAATATTGAAATAATGAAAGATGTTACCATAAATATTACAGCAACTGAACATGGGGGACATCTCAGAATAGAAAATGGTAAAAATCTTTTCCCTAGTAACGATGGCGAATTATTAGGTGTAATTGCGAAAGTGAACAATCAAAGTAATTCCAGTATTAATATAAAAAATTTTTTGAATTGTAAAGAGGGCTCTGTTTTTATGGTGGATGAGAACTATTATCCAGTATCAAATTATCATGTTGAAGGAAATGCTAAAGATGGTATTATACAACCAAATGAAGAAAAGACAGTATATATTTATACAGAGGTTCCTTTTAATACTGTTACTGATCAAAGCCTGCTTGAAGTGTATTTAACATATGGAAAAGAAACAAAACCATTCTGTGCGATTAATGAAGAGGATTTGAATGGAAATACTACCCAAAATGGTTTTCACTTTCAATTGCAATGGTCTACTTTAGCAGATGATATGTGGTAGTTTTACATAATCGTGAGTATAATAAAAATTTGTTTACATATTTGTTTTATGGATGACTATGGACATATTGATAATAAAACACCATCCTTTACATATCACAGCATAAAAATAGGAAGGTACACGATGTAAGTTCAGACGTTTATCTTACTTGTGTGATTATCAAAAAGGTTAATAAGAGGATGGATGAATTCATATCTTTATAAACAAAACAATGAAGTGATGATATGTCAGAAAGGGGCTTAGCAAAATGAAGAATATAGATAAATACAGAGGCTGCCTTGTTGGTGGTGCATCCGGAGACGCGTTAGGCTATGCTGTCGAGTTCTATCAGGAAGATTTTATATTTAAAAAATACGGTGAAAACGGTATTACAGAATATGACCTTATAAATGGTATTGCTCATATTTCTGATGACACACAAATGACACTTTTTACCGCTAATGGTTTATTACTTGGGACAACAAGAGGTATGACTCGTGGAATCATGCAAGCTTATCCGAGTTATATTGCTTCCTGTTATAAGGATTGGCTTAAAACACAGTTGGAATGTTATCCGTTAAAAGAACATTTATCCTATTCGTGGCTTGTTAATGTGGCGGAATTATTTAATCGCCGTGCTCCTGGAAACACTTGTATATCAGCGATTGAAAATGGAGCAAATGGAACAATAGATGAACCAATAAATCAGAGTAAGGGTAGTGGAGGAATTATGCGTGTTGCTCCTATTGGGCTATATTTTGATGGAAAGAAGTATACAAGTGATGAGATTGCTATGATTGGGGCAGAAACAGCAGCTTTAACGCATGGACACGAACTTGGCTATATTCCTGCAGCTGCTTTGGTGCACATCCTTCACTTGATTTCTCATAATGAGGACATTTCTCTGCTGGAAGCAGTGATGGATACAAAGAAGGCTCTGTTGCGTTTATTTGCCGACAAGACACATCTGAAAGATCTAATTTTGTTGATAGATAGAGCAGTTGCATTGGCAAATAAGAATTTAGATGATTTAGAAGCTATAAGAGAACTTGGACAGGGTTGGGTAGCTGAGGAAACACTTGCAATTGCGATTTATTGTTCGCTAAAATATTCTGATGATTTTGATAAAGCGATAATTGCATCGGTCAACCACAGCGGTGACAGTGACTCAACCGGTTCAGTAACTGGTAATATCATGGGTGCTTATCTTGGTTACAAAAGCATTCCTCAGAAGTATATAAGAAATCTTGAACTTGTAAATGTGATAATGGAAATTGCAGATGATCTTTATAATGATTGTAAGATAATAGAATATGGTTCTTATCACGATGAAATATGGGAACAGAAGTATATTAAAAAAACTTATGTGCCGAGTAAAACAAGCTCTGAGGAATAACAAATTCCGTCTTGCTGGACGAAAAACAAGCGTGAGATGAAAACAAATTTCGTCTTGTTGGACGAGAAACAAGCATGAGGTGAAAACAAATTTCGTTGTATTAACAAAACTTTCAGCAATGGAAAGATAAGGTCAAGAAACGGCAAATTAAAACGTCTATATTATTGGAACGTAATGAACTTCTATTTATAAACTGTAAGAATATCAAAATGGAGTATAAGCTGAAGCTTAGAAGGTATATGAAGCAATGTAAAGCTTTATGTTGATAACGAAAAAGTAAATGGACACAGGCAAAAAAAACCGTTAGTAGAAAAACGGCTTTTGGTCTAAAATTAATCTCAAAAATTAAGTAATAAGCAAGTTGCTTTACAATACTATCGTTTTCATCACAAAACTTGTAAATGCTAGGATGCATATGAATTTCATAACAGTTTAGAAAAGTGAAGGAACATCTCGCCTATTAATAAAGAAAAAAACATAAAAGCATAAAAGACGATGATCAATCAATAGCTTTACAGCTAAAGAAAAATTATCATTTAGAAACAATTTTATGATTGGAAAACCATAATCTATATAATATTCTCAAGTGCCGTTTTTAAGGTTTCGACAGCTTCATCAAAACTTCTCACAAAATAGCCATGCTTCAAAATTGCCCCAAGAACATAATGATTCATGCCGTAAGTAGGGATATCATAGCGATTCGCTGACTGCAAACGGATATCACTGTTAATCCCAATGATGATTTTTGTATGTGATTTTATGGCAATTCCTAATTCTACCATAACACCAGCATCTTCATTTGTTAGATCTGCAATAAAGATATCACAGTCTTCGACAGCTTTTGTGTCACCATCATAAATTTCTTCAGGTGTTGGAAGCGACTGCTTATTCTCATTAAATGGTTGGTCAATCGGATTAAAGATATCCAACTGTGGAAAAGTTGCTCTTAAGATTTCCCCTTCTTTTTTACGCTGTGCGACTTCTGCCTCATTAAACAAGGAACCGGCAACATAAACTTTTAACATATATATATTCTCCTTTACATCTATTAGGATTATACAGGCAGGTAAGAGAATTTTCAACTATTGGGTTTAGATAACAACGGAAGAATTTATACAAAGGGGTTTTATTAAACGATTTTCCATAACAAGTTCACAGAGCGGCAATTTTTTTATAATTTCTCCTCAATGTTCTTCCATATTTATTTATAATCTCCCGCATTCCTTTCTGTACGCTTTTAAATTACAAAAAATTCAGAAATTCTACTATGTTCAAGCGAAAGATAACTTGCTATAATAATGAAGAATTTAGAAAAGGGATGAATGAATTGAGAAGAAGTTATGAAATTGATATGTGTCATGGCCCACTCTTCTCACGACTGATTGTTTTCGCAATACCACTAATTTTATCAGGTATTTTACAACTGCTCTTTAATGCAGCCGATATTATCGTCGTGGGAAGATTTACCGGAAGCCATGCTTTAGCAGCGGTTGGTTCTACCAGTTCGCTGATTAACCTGTTAGTCAACCTGTTTATTGGTGTTTCCGTTGGAGCGAATGTTTTACTAGGCCGCTATTATGGCGCGCAAGATTATAAGAATGCATCAGAAACGGTCCATACAGCAATGGTAACGGCTATTGTGGGTGGTGTGATTATGATCATAGCAGGAGTTTTATTAGCACGACCTCTGCTGGAAATGATGGGAACGCCACAAGATGTCTTATCGCTTTCTGTGCTATACATGCGTATCTACTTTATCGGTATGCCGGCGTTTATGGTATATAATTTCGGAGCTGCTTTATTACGAGCTTTAGGGGATACCAAACGTCCGCTTTATTTCTTAACAGTTGCTGGTGTCGTTAATGTTATTTTTAATTTGTTTTTTGTCATCGTTTTACATATGGGAGTTGCCGGTGTTGCGCTTGCGACAATTATTGCACAGGCAATATCTGCTGGTTTAATATTACTAAGCTTAGAAAAATCAGAAGGTGTTTTGCATTTACGGCTAAAGGAATTATCTTTCCATAAAGATAAGCTGTTTGGTATGTTACGGGTAGGACTTCCTGCCGGCTTACAGGGAGTTATCTTTAATATCTCCAATGTGCTGATACAATCTTCTATTAACTCATTTGGCTCTGTGGTTATGGCAGGAAACACTGCTGCCAGCAATATCGAAGGCTTTGTGTATACTTCCATGAATGCCGTATATCAGACATCACTTAGCTTTACCAGTCAGAATTATGGGGCTAAGCAATACCACCGTATTGATAAGATTCTGTTGCAATGTTTAGGCATTGTTACCTTTGTCGGTTTGTTTATGGGAATAGGAGCATTTTTACTGGGACATCCATTATTAAGTATCTATTCTTCCAGTGAAGAAGTCATACAATATGGAATAGCACGATTGAGCGTGGTAAGTGCCAGTTATTTCTTATGTGGTATTATGGATGTTTTTGTGGGAAGTTTACGAGGAATAGGATATTCAATCATGCCGATGTTGGTATCGTTAGCTGGGGCTTGTCTATTCCGAATCATTTGGATCTTTACCATCTTTCAGGTAGAGCATACGCAGTTTTCTTTATATGTGTCCTATCCTATTTCTTGGATGCTTACCATCAGTGCACATCTTATTTGCTACCTGCTAGTGCGTAAAAAAGCTTTTGCGAAATAAGGATGAAATAGATTCTATAGAAGTAAGAAGGAAAGAATACGACAACTGTTGGTGATGCAGGGAACTCGTATTCTTTTTTTGTATTCATAGGGAAGGTTATCTTACTTACACAATTTCTCTTCGCTGTAGCCGAAGAATACTACACATAGTGCAGTTCCGATAATGTTTAAAGCTTTTCTCATAATGGTTTTCCTCCTAATGTATCTTACATCTAAAGTTTATCTCATTATTTCGTAACTGTCGTTGGATTCAGCTTACGAATGACTTACACTTTTGTTAGATTCCCTTTTCTTTTCATTGCGTATTCCTGTATAATGAGAAAAGAAAGAAAAAGGTGAAATTATGCAATTTAAAGAATTCGCATTACATACAGATATCTTAAAAGCATTAGAAAAACTACATTATGAACAAGTATTACCGATACAGGAACAGGTGATACCGGAAATCTTAAAAGGAAGAGATGTCATTGTCCGTTCACGAACAGGTAGTGGAAAGACAGCTTCCTTTGCCATTCCTATCGTGCAAGAGCTGATATGGGAGGAAAGGGAACCGCAGGCAATTATCCTGACGCCAACAAGAGAATTGGCGCTGCAGATCAAAGAGGACTTTGATAATATTGGTGCTTATCGTCGTATCAAAACGGTTGCCATCTTTGGGAAACAACCTTATAAGTTTCAAATACAGGATTTGAAACAGCGTGCACATGTAGTGGTGGGAACACCGGGTAGAATATTGGATCATTTAGAAAGAGAAACTTTGAAGACTGGTCATATACGCTATGTCATAATTGATGAAGCGGATGAAATGTTGAATATGGGTTTTATAGAAAGTGTTCAAAGCATATTTAACTATTTCCCAGGGAATAAAATAACTTGTCTATTTTCCGCAACGATGCCGCAACCGATACAAGAACTGGCGGAAGGGTTTATGAAAGAGCCAAAGCTGATTACGTTATCGGAAGAAACCACAGTAAACGCGGCAATCACACACTATGCATATGAAGTGAAAGAGAAACAAAAGTTGTCATTTCTTAAACAACTGTTATGCAAGGAACAACCAGCATCTTGTATCATTTTTGCTCGTACGCAAGAGGGTGTTAAGACCATTTGTGATGAACTTTATGCATTGGATATGTGTGTGGATAAGCTTCATGGCGGTATGTTGCAGGAGGATCGTATAGGGAATATTCGCGATTTTAAAAAAGGAAAGATTCGCATTCTTGTCGCAACGGATGTAGCGGCCAGAGGTATTGATGTACTGGATATTTCCCATATTATCAATTATGATATGCCGAATCAAAAAGAGACCTATTTGCATCGTATCGGAAGAACCGGTCGCCAAAGTGCCAGTGGTGTTGCCATAACTTTTATCAATGAATATGATGGAGAGCGCAAAGCTGAACTTGAAGAATATTTGGGGTACCCTTTAGAAATACGCAAACGAGGTGAAATCAGTAATCAAGATGTTACGAAAGAAACTATCGAGCCTTTGACAAAACCATTTGCCTTACGAGAAGATAAGGGAAAAGAAGTGCATAAAGATACTATGAAGTTGTATCTGAATGGCGGTAAGACAAAAAAGATTCGTGCAGGAGACATCGTTGGGGCAATTTGTGAGATTCAGGGGGTAAGTGCTGAGGATATTGGAGTGATTCAGATTCAAGATAATCAATCTTATGTGGATATTTTAAATGGGAAAGGTAAGCAGGTGTTAAAAGCTTTACAGCAAGGTACGATTAAAGGTAAGAAATTGAAAGTACAAAAAGCAAAGGAATAAGGGAAGTAACTATATGTTTTTAAAATTATAACGGCAATCAAGGATTGACATTTGTTTAACCATAAACGATAAAGACTCTGATGAGTTAACAAATCAGAGTTTTTTTCATATATACACATAGAAGCTAAGAAATATGCATATACTGCTATAGAGGTGTATGCATTTTGCGAAAAGAAACATTGGAACAGGAATTTGCCTATCATGAAACAAATGGTAAAAAACCATATTTCGAAGGCTGGTATTATAAAATTCAGACATCTGAAGTCAGCGTAGGTGTCATTGTCGGCATTCATTATGAGAAGGGAATACGAAATGGCTTTATTCAAGTTTTAGATACGTATCGCAATATCTCCGATTATCTAGTATTTCCTGATGAAGATATTCATATTGAAGAGCATAAAATAAAGTTTAAAGAAAATGAATTTACTCGCCATTATCTTCACTTTCATGATGAAGAGAAACAACTGCACATGGATGTTCAGTTCCACCAACAGCATCATCTGCATGGCAATATCTACATGCCAACCATCATGGGACCATTTTCTTATATGGAGATGGAATGCACGCATGCAATCATCAGTCTGCATCATCGCTGTGACGGAAAGCTTTTAATTCAGGGGAAAGCGTTTGATGCTAAGGGTATTGGCTATATAGAAAAGGATAGGGGAACGTCCTTTCCGAAACGTTATCTTTGGTATCAATCAAATTCCTGCAGGAAAAAGGAAAGTTGTTTTTTTCTATCCATTGCAGATATTCCTATAAAACAGTTAGAATTCCAAGGAATCATTTGTGTCTTGATGTTGCAAGGAAAACAGAAGCGTTTTGCGACCTATTTGGGTGCGAAAGTTACCCATATGGAAATGATGCGTAAAAAAGAAGGTGTTCATGCCTTTCTTCATATGAAACAAGGTTCTTATGAATTGGATATTCATTTGCTGTATCGTGATGTTTATTCCTTGAAAGCACCTGTAAGTGGAATCATGTGTAAGACGGTAAAAGAGAGCTTAAATAGTATTGCGAAAGTGATTATTTATCATCATCATAAAATTATTGAAAAACAGATATTTCAAAAAGGTGGATGTGAGATTAGCGGATATTATGGCTAAAACATCTGCTTTTTTTGTGGGTGATTTACGATTTATTCAGTATGAGTTGACATTCCTTGCAAAGTGACGTATCCTTTTCGCAAGGAGAATTTTTTATGACAAGTAGTATACAAACAAATCACTTATATTTTGCTTACGATGAAGAGGATACCCTACAGGATATCAATATTACAATTGAAGAAAAAAACGGATGTATTTTATTAGCAGGAACGAATGGTAGTGGAAAAAGTACATTATTAAATGTTCTCTGTGGCTTTTTGATTCCATATCGCGGAACGTTGGAAAGAACCATGCCAATTGCTTATTTACCTTTCGAAAGTCCACTTTTCCC
Source organism: Longicatena caecimuris (assembly GCF_004341945.1). Lineage (GTDB taxonomy): Bacteria > Bacillota_I > Bacilli_A > Erysipelotrichales > Erysipelotrichaceae > Longicatena > Longicatena caecimuris. The sequence continues at coordinate 1,584 of NZ_SMBP01000017.1, read as the reverse complement.
ACAACTTACCGTAAAGGAAAATTTGCGTTATTTTTACCGCTGTTATAACGGTGAGGATATATCATTCAAGATGGATGCGGTAATGGAAGTGTTAAATGCTTTGCATATTGATTATTTAGAACAGCGTTTAATGAAATGCAGCTCAGGGCAAAAACAAAAAGTAGCAATTGCCATTATCTTATTAAGCAAGGCACCGATCATTTTTATGGATGAACCCTTTGTTGCTATAGATGCGCAAAGTAGTGCAGCAGCTATCGACTTAATCAAGCAACAAAGTAAAGAACGCCTTTTTGTTATAACATCACATACCTTAGAGGCGACACGTTCCCTTATTACACGTTTGATTCACTTAGTGGATGGACAAATACAAATAGATACCAAAGATCAAAAAGAAATTACAGCGTATTATCAGCGCACGTTGGAGAATTACTTATGATGATGTTGGAATTAACAAGATTATTACGTACATCAAAATGGAAATATTTAATCTTCATCATCATTGTAAGCATTGCTTATAAACAGCTTATTTATACCGAAACCGGCACATCCATGGGAATCGCACAGCTGCTACCGATCATGCCTACTTTATTGTCACAAACAGCCATGCGTTTGTCTATTGCCATATTGCCGTCATTTCTCTGTATTTATTTGTTATATGATATTGCTTATCAAGAAGAAACGATTAGTACATGGGAAAGTATCTTGCCTTGCAGAAAGATTGTTAGAAAACGTATCTTGCAAAAAGAGCTGATGCTGCTTTTCCTGCAATGCGTATGCTTGCTTCCTTCTCTCATAATCTTTTATCTTTTCACCGGTACCCTGTCTAAGACATTTTTCTTGATTCTGTTTAGTATTGCCTTCCTTTATTTTTTAGGCTTTCATATCAGCTGTTATGTTACCAGTAATGGCTTTTTATGTATCGCAGGTGGTGTGGCAATCATAAATGTATGGAAAACTTGCATGCCTTTGTTTCTTCTTATTTGTATATACAATCTAGGTGAATGGTCAGCTCTTCTTGTGCAATATGCTTACGGTATAATTGGTACCTGTGTGATTGTTTATGGCATCTTGTTATTGATGGGAGAGCGGTTACTGTTAAGGAAACTACAAAGAGAAATGGTATTAAAAAAGTTGCTGAATGGTTATCATGTAACACAAGGTGAACTCTTAGCAAATCGATATTTATCCTTGTTGGATATAGGAATGCAATTTATCTTTCATAGAAGAAACACGCATACAGTACATTACTGGAGAGCTTGTGCGGCATGGGAAGTTACTTTGAAACAGCATGTATTTGTTATATTTTTTATACTATTTAGCGTTGTTTATGGTATTGCACAGAAAACTTATCTTATGTTTCTTGGTACGGTTTGCGGCATGCTGTTATTGCTTTATTACTATTATAAAGAAAAGCAACGTATTACCAAGATATATATTTTACCCACAACAAAAATTACATATAAAAAATAGGATATCACTTAGTATCCTATTTTTCATGTGTGGCGGGCATGCCACATATCTAGGGTGAAAATCCCTCGGGGCGTAGTTATCGACGAACCCAAGAGCGACTTGCAAGTTTCATAT
>NZ_SMBP01000016.1 GCF_004341945.1 Longicatena caecimuris | reverse complement strand
ACTTGCATGTATTAGGCATGCCGCCAGCGTTCATCCTGAGCCAGGATCAAACTCTCCATTTGATTTAGCTCAAAACGTTTACTAACGTTTTTCTTTATTTGTTTATCCGAGAATTACTTCTCTTTTTCATTGAAATTGACGTTTCCTGTTCAGTTTTCAAAGACCGATAGCATCCACTGTTTGGTGGACGTCACTCTCGTTGAGTGCCTGTTTATAATACATCAATTTATCTTTCATGTCAACGCTTATTTTTTATTTTTTTCACTTTTTTTAAAACCTTTACTTCAGCCCATTATCCCTTACCTTTCATTTTCATCCCTTTTATCTTCATGCATCTTCATTTTCGCTTTACTATATCGTTCAAGACATATAAAAAAAGCGTATGCTAAGCACAGTCAACACACGACAATTTTTGTCACGCGAACAACCTATCCTATATATTCATTCGTGTTGCCTTTTAATCCTCTTTCATAATACACATCTTCTTGACACATATCCAACTAAGGTTTTTGATAAAATAACAAATAAATGATATAACGTCAATTCATCATATAAAGAAAAACATATTCAATTATATAAAATAATGGTAATCTTATCCGATATATGTTCATCCTCGCATTGCCACACGTGATCATGAATCATTCGATTCTTATATTATTCTTTCATAACCGAACATTATTCTTTTCATAACTGATATCTTTTAAGTATCACATATTGCAGCTCAATACCCATTATTACGCAAAGTTACTTACCATCGCATATTTCTATTCCATTGACTCATGATATTCATTAAGTGCATCACACTCTTCATAGCTATGTGTTTCTTTAGCTTCCATATCTTGTAATAAATTTCTAAAATATCGAACAAATAATATGACGGTCGTCATTACTGCCAATGTATCTGCAATCGGTTCTGCCAAAAACACCGCAAACACCTTATCCGTGAAAAACATTGGCAGAAGATAAATCAAAGGAATTAACACCAATATTTTACGAAACAGGGCAAGAAACGCTGAAGTTTTTGCATTGCCTAAAGCAATAAAGGTTTGTTGACAAGCAATTTGAGCACCCATCAAGATACTACCAGCCATATAAATACGAATTGCCCAAATGGTAATATCAGATAAAGCAACATCACTTGTGAACACAGCAGTAGGAAGTTGTGGCACCGCCATACAAATCAACCACATGATTGCAGCATAACTCAAACAACTGATCATCAAAATTCGAAAAGCCTGTTTTACGCGCTTCGCCTGATTAGCGCCATAATTATAACTGATAATCGGCTGTGCACCTTGCGTGAATCCGCTTAATGGCAACATCGCAAACTGCATCAAACTTGATAGAATCGTCATTGCCCCTACTGCCAGATCACCTCCATAACGCAAAAGAGATGAATTAAAACACAACACCAATAAACTTTCGGTAGCCTGCATAATGAATGGAGCTGTACCCAAAGCAATACAAGGAAGTAAAATTTTAGTTTGAATGCGCATATTAGCTTTATGTAAATGCAATCTTGTTTTCGATCCATTTAGAAAACACAAGACCCAAACACAAGAAATTCCTTGTGATAACACAGTTGCTAATGCCGCACCCTGAACACCTAGCTTCAACACAAACATCAATATGGGATCGAGCACAATATTAATGATTGCACCAATAACAACAGTTAACATACTGATTTTGGAAAAACCTTGCGCCGAAATAAAGGCATTCATCCCTAAAGTCATCTGTACAAACAAAGTTCCAAGCGCATAAATAAACATATATTGCTGTGCATATGGCAATGTATTTTCACTAGCGCCAAATGCCAACAACAACGGTTTTTGAAACACTATAACAACGATTGTTAAAATGATGGAACATAGTAATAAAGATGTAAAGCAATTGCCCAAAATCTTTTCAGCGCTTTTATCATCCCCTCGCCCCATAAAAATAGATGCTCTTGGTGCTCCTCCGGTACCTACCAGCTGTGCAAAGGCAGATATGATCATAATGATTGGAAAGCATACGCCGACACCTGTCAAAGCCGTTGCACCAACATCAGCAATATGACCAATATACATACGATCTACCATATTATATAAAGCATTGACCAATTGTGAAAGAATCGCCGGAATCGCCAGCATAAAAAACAATTTTTTTACTGCTTCTTTTCCTAAATCCACTTCTTGTGCTGCCTTCATAGTTCTCTCTCCTTTTACCATTTTGAGCTATTAAAATAAACGTTACTTATTATAGCGCACATCTATATTTTGTCAAACGCAAAACAGCAATCTATGCAGGTGGAAAGCTTTCGATATTTTGCCCTATTGATATAGTAAATATAGATGGGACAACCTCTTAGCCCTACGACTTAAGTGCTTAGTTTATATTCGCCATAACTAAATATACTCAGAATTGATTTAGAAATCATTATCTAGTGAAATGTCAGAAGCATTGCACTGTATCAGAAGTGAACCATTTCCATTAATAGCTGCACAAAAAAACTATGTCTGCAAAAGATAATGTTTGCTTACAAACAGCTATATTTCACAGTTATGAAATTTCTATAAAAAAATTACAAAAAAAGATTGCAATTCACAATAAAGTACGCTATAATAATCGAGCAATGCCCGAGTGGTGAAACTGGTAGACGCAACGGACTCAAAATCCGTCGGTAGCGATACCGTGCCGGTTCGAGTCCGGCCTCGGGCACCATATAGATAAAAGTAAACTGTCCCATGGAAATCGGGCAGTTTTTTTGTTAAAAAATCCATAAAAAAAGAGGGTTAAAATAGATTGTTATAAAGTGTTAAGTTTCCTCTATTTTATATCCTCTTCTCACTTTATTGCAAAAGTTGCTGCATCTCATGTGAAGTCAAAACATCTGTATCTACCATAGCTTCCAATACCTGTTTTTGCCGCAGCCTTGCTTCCTTATAATGATTGCTTAATTGATAATTACTCGGTGATTGTGGTAACCCAGCTAATAACGTTGCCTCATCGATGGTCAACTCGCTTGGTTCTTTATGAAAGTAGCCATGTGCAGCCTCATAGATTCCAATATGATTATCACCATAATTAATTACGTTGACATAAAGTTCTAATATTTCTTTTTTGCTTAGTTTTTTTTCAAGATCATATGCAACGAAAATCTCACTTACCTTACGTAAATAACTTGGCTGATAGTCAAAATAAAGATTTTTAGCAAGTTGTTGCGTTATCGTGCTTCCACCTCCGACAATACCATGAGCAAACACATTTGTAACCGCCGCCCGTAACATGGAGCGATATTCCACGCCATGATGTTCATAGAACCGTCTATCTTCAATTGCCACAGTAGCTGTAAATAAATTTTCGTTTATCTTATCAAACGTCACATAATGTGGACGTTTTCTTATTTCAGCCACCTTATCTGCAATACTCACATCATCAATTGCCTTCACATAATTTACATAACCGATACCGATAAACAAGATACTCATGATTAAGAGCAGCAGTAGGAAGATACTGATTAGTTTTTTTATTATTCTTTTCATCTTATCACCACTTTACATACATGATTATAGCATAGCTTTGTCCACAAACTGGCAATCTTACAAATTCGTTAGTCCAAAAGAAAACACGGTTGCCCGTGTTTATCTGTTCGCATTTACTGATTTCATTATCTGTTTGATCTGTGCTTCTGATGGTTTTCTGCCCATCTGTAAGAACATTGCACGAATCATCTTTTCATTGATTGGGGGATTCTCCTTCAGTTCTTTCTCAAACTTCTTCTTTGTAAAATAGAATCCTAAAAAAGCACCGATAAGCAATCCTGCCAGTGTAAATAAAATCGAACTAACGAAATCCATATGTAATCCTCCTTACATTAAGGTTATTTTACTATTTTTATAATGATTTTACAATAGTTTTCGCTAAGAAATCCATCTTTAAACTTCTTGAGGAAGTAATACGTGATATGGATACTTACGAACTAATAAATTTAAAAAGGGATTATCTGCATTATCCAGTGATATAGAATATGTATGAAGTTGTATCTCATAACAACAATCTTGCAACTCATCTTTTAATCGCATGAATTCATGATTCCATTGTACCATCTGATCAAAATAAGAAATTGCACTTGTATATAGCATCTCAGCATCTATCTTATGTAAAATAGCATCACATTGTTCATTAGACAATACTGTGATATCCTGACATACGTTAGGATGTTTCTTTAACATCACATAAAAATTTTGTTTAACTGCATAAAATTCCATCATCATCACCAGAATGATTGTATCACATTGAAAAACAAAGCATCTGTCAAAACATGTCGACAGATGCTTATCATTTTAACGTTGCTTTCTTAGTGATGTAAGTCAATATCTGAAAAATCAAATGCTTCCAAAGTAGAGGCAATTGTTTTATCTTTTAATGGTAAATTTTCTTTAGCCATCTTAGCCTTGACTTTCATACCATTTTCAATTGTTGCAGGTCCACAAATACAACCGCCTTGACATGCCATACCTTCCAATACATCCGCCTGGAAACGGTTCACCTTCATCATCAATAAAGCCTTTTTACATTCTGCGCTTCCATCTGCATATTGAGCCGTAATGGTTTCATCGTCATTTTCTTTCAATGCTTCGACAACCGCCTTTGAAACACCGCCGCCGATAGAGAAATTACGTCCGTGAACAGAAGCTGTATCGCCTTCTCTTGCTGTTACATTTTCTGGTGAAATGTGTTTTGATACAAACATTGCACCTAGTTCTTCAAATGTCAAACAGTAATCTACATCATTATCCTGCACTTCTTGTTTTTTTGCCACACAAGGTCCAATAAAGACCGTTTTCGCTCCTGGATACTGTTTTTTCAAATAACGAGAAGTTGCCACCATAGGGCTAACCATATGGGATACGTTATTTTCATAGACAGTTGGGAAATGCTGTTTTGCCATATTCACAAATGCTGGACAACAAGATGTAGTAATCTTCTTTCCTTCAGCCTTATGTTTCTTCGCATCTTCTTTTTCATACCATGCAACTGCATCCGCTCCAATTGCAGCTTCATATACATCACGGAATCCTAATTGACGTATTCCTTCCATCACTTGCGGCAATGTAGCATTATCAAACTGCCCTTGCATTGCTGGAGCAAAAATAGCATACATCTCTGTACCTTTTTTCAATTCTTCGATAACATCGACCATCCAAGACATATCTTCGATTGCTCCAAATGGACATTTTGCCTGGCATGCACCACAATTAATACATTTTTCTTCATCAATTTCAGCCAATCCACTTTCTCCCATACTGATGGCATCTACAGGACAGCTCTTCATACATGGACGCTGTGTTTCTACGATAGCATTGAATGGACATGCATTTTTACAAGCACCACATTCTTTACATTTATCATAATCAATAAAAGCATGATCATTCCCCATATGAATTGCATCAAATTTACAAGCAGACAAACATGCTTTAGCCATACATTTGCGGCAATTATCTGTCACCTGGATTTTATGGATGCTACAGCCATCACATGCTGCATCAATGACACGTACGATCTGACGTTTATTTTCATGTTCAACAGGTACCGGAGGTTTTCCCATCGCCATGCGCGTACGCTGACGAATAATCTCCTTTTCTTTATAGATACAGCAACGAAAATCTGCCCGTTTTCCTGGAATCAAAAGATTCGCAACTTCATCACATGTATCCTCATTCAATTTTCCTTCAAAACTGCGTTTACTTACTTCACGTAAAACATCGAATTTGAATTGTCTAGCTTCATGATCAAATAATGACATAATATCCTCCCATACTTCCTCTTTATGCAAGCAAATTTGCTTGTGCTTTTTTTAACAAGCACATTATAGCATAAGAAAACAAAGAGCAAAAGACGATTTTTAATTTTTTCATCCTTTTTATCTAAAAATGTTTTTGTTTACCATCTAGAAACAAAAGCATTTAGTATCTAGTATTTAACTTTAATATTTTTATCTTCATGCTTTTCGTTTTATCCGTATACAACCGTGCGTTATGGAAGACAATCAATAGTTTATACCTTCCTTTTTTATATACGATAGTATCTCTGATGTTATTCCTTTTTTGTTGGTTTATATTCCATATAAAGCACACTGCCAAAAATCATGCAGGCTCCCACCAACATTGGCAGCGTCATCATTTCATGCAAAATGAGAAAGGAAAAGATGGATGCAAACAAAGCTTCCATAGATAATATCAAGCTTGCTGTATTGGCTGTTGTATACTTTTGAGCATACGTTTGTAATAAATATGCCAATAACGTGGATATAAAAATAAGATAACCTACATTCCCTAAAGCCTCAAGTCCAAGAGTTGCTGGAGCTTTTTCAAAGGCTAAAGCACAGATTGTAGACAACACACCGGCTGTTACCATCTGCATGGCTGTCATACAGAAAGCATCCGTATGTGCACTATAACGCTCTAACGCAATGATATGTAACGCAAAAAATAATGCACAGATGATGGATAATAGATCTCCAAAACCAATCATGAACGCATCAACACGTAACGTCAACAATGCAATACCACCCACACATAATAGGCTAGCGATGATTTCTTTTTTATGTGGCCTTCTATGAAATAACAACCATAGCAAATATGGTACAAACACAACATTTGTGGCTGTCAAAAAAGCATTTTTGCTAGGTGATGAATATTTAAGCCCAAATGTCTGAAAAGCAAAGGCTAAAAATAAGAAAACACCTGTAATAATCCCATGTCGTATTTCATCTTTACTCAATTGTCTTAATTTTTTCCAACAAAAACATACCGGAAAAATGGCAGCGCCAACAAAGCGAATCATCATAACATAAAATGGTGAAATCGCCACAAGCGCACCATTTGTTGCTAAAAATCCTCCGCCCCAAATAATTGTCACAAACACAAGCATCAAATTTGCATATTGTTTTTTCATCCCATCACCTCACTGCTCATTATCATATCAACTTGCTTTCTATCATGCAAGACTAAATTACTTCCTTAGTTACTTTCTTAGTAACCTTTGTCGACTATCGTTTGCTTATCTAAAGCAGATAACACTTATCTTTTTTAAGCATATGAAAACAAGTGTAAGGTAAAAATTAAAATTAGGGATGATTTCTCTTACCATTTTCGTTATAATAGTACAGACAAAAGAAAAGAAAGAGAGTCGAAAAAGTTATGAAGTTGTTAGAAGAATATATACGCACGTATGGTGAAGTACCAAATGACGATGTTTTAAAAGTAGATGCCTTTTTAAATCATCAAATCGATACGCGTTTGATGATGCAGCTAGCTGAAGATTTTAAAGAACATTTTAAAGATCAAAAGATCACAAAAATTGTAACCATTGAAACGAGTGGTATTGCTCCTTGTGTCTTTTTAGGGTATCTATTACATGTTCCTGTTGTTTATATGAAAAAGAATCCCAGTAAGATCATGACGGATGATTGTTATCATACAAACATTCATTCCTTTACAAAGGATCGAGATTATGAAATTGTCATTAGCAAAAAATACATCAGCAGCGAGGATAACGTGCTCTTTATTGACGATTTTATGGCAAATGGAGAAGCATGCTTAGGCGCCATACGCGTATTAAAAGAAGCTCAAGCTACCATTTGCGGCATTGGCATTGTTATTGAAAAAGCATTTCAATCCGGTCGTAAGCAAGTACAAGCTTTAGGATATGATGTCTATGCGCAAGCACGTATTGCTTCTTTAAAGAATGGTACTATCGTATTTGCTGAGTAATGAGTAAATTCCTATGAAAAAAGCATTTGTTCATATTGACCAAATGCTTTTTTATATGGTTATGCATCGTCTTTAGCGTGCTGTTGAAAATGCGTAATTGCTTTTACAAGCAATGGAACTAATAGCAATTGCAGTAAGATGCCCGGAATGGCGGTAATAAAGGAAACTGTCAAAAAGATTGTCAGTGTATAAGCTTTTCCCATAAAGCTTAACAAGATCAAGTTCACGATACCGTTAACAATACGTCCGGCAAGCATCGTTAAGATCAAAGCTACATACAGATGACAGTGTTTCAATAACAAACCACTTAAACAGCCATAACATGACAATTCAAATACCATAGCGATACCGGTTGGAACTAACACAGGCATTCCCGTCAAGAAAGAGCTCAGCAATGGAGTCAATACACCAATGAAAGCACCGTAAGCAGGTCCACACAAGAAGCCACAAAGTAAAACAGGTAAATGCATTGGTAGAAAAGTAGCACCGGCATTAGGACCAAAAGAATGAAAAGCCATAGGTAAGATGATACCAACTGCTAAAAACATGGCTGAAATAGTTAATTTTCGAACACTTTGATTCATATTACTTCCCTCTTATTCAAACATTGCATCATAGATCTTCCGCAATTGCCTTTTCTCTTTCTCATTCATCTTGCGTTCATGTGCATCATGACCTTCAACAGTCCCGATATTGGCCTTGATTGCCTTTCCCTTTTTTACGACTACGACAAAAGGTACATACAATTTCTTCTCGCCTTTCTTATCCGTTTTTAAAAATGCATCAACGTAAGGAAAAAATGCTTTTTTCTGTGCTTCACTATACAACAATTTTTTATTTTTATCTCTGGTTTGGATATAATAAATGGTTTTCTTATGTGCTTTGGCACTCTCATCCATAATAGGTAAGGCTTCGATGCACCATGGACAATCTGGAAAACCAAAATAGAGAATAGCATCTTTTTTGTTTTGAAAGAGTTGAATTGCTTCTGCCATATCACTTTTCACAAAAACATTATCGCGATCCTGAAAACCATCATACTCATTCATATCCATTCCACCAAGGCCACAAGTGCCAGCATTTGTTTCATCATTGCAATAATTTTCAGAAGGTTCGCCTGCTTTTTCCGGTTTTGTACTAGTACAAGCCGTTAAAAGAGCACATACCAACAGCAAGAGCAGTCGTTTTTTCATTTTATCCCAGCTTTCTTTATTTACCCGTATTGTACCGATTTTATGTGCATTTGTCCAGTAATGACCTATATAGCATATCAACCTCTATTAGAAAAGGGTGAGTTAATCACCCAAAAGTTTTACTAACACAGCTTTTTGTGCATGTAAACGATTTTCTGCTTCATCGAAAATTTCATTTGCATGTTCTTCAAAAACCTTCGCTGTAATTTCTTCTTCACGATGCGCTGGCAGACAATGCAATACCATAGCATCTTTTTTCGCTTGTGCCATGACAGCATCATTAATTTGATAAACGCCCTCAAAGATTTGACGACGTTTTTCTGCCTCGCCTTCTTCTCCCATGCTCGCCCAAACATCTGTCACAACGACATCCGCATCTTTTGCGGCTGCTAGTGGGTCTTGTGTCAGCGTAAAGCGTCCGGTTGTCGCTGCTTTTGCGCATATCTGCGTATCGGGTAAGTATTCCTTAGGACAAGCCAGAGCCACCTGCATGCCTGCTAATATACCCCCATTGATATAGGAGTTTGCCATATTGTTGCCAGCACCGATATAACATAATTTTAAACCTTCTAAACTTCCTTTATATTCACGTATTGTTTGTAAATCTGCTAACACCTGACAAGGATGTACATAATCGGTTAAACCATTGATAATTGGGATACTGCCATATTCAGCAAGTTCTTCGAGATCACTTTGCTTATACGTACGAATCATGATGCCATCTACATAACGGCTTAAGACACGGGCGGTATCTTTGATAGGCTCTCCACGTCCTAACTGCATATCATTCGCATTTAGATATAAGGCCTTTCCACCTAATTGTTGCATTCCCACTTCAAAGGATACACGGGTACGGGTGCTGGACTTGGTAAAGATCATACCCAAGGCTTTATTGCGTAGATATTTCGTATAAATTCCCTTTTTTACTTCTTTTTTCAAAGCATCAGCTAAATCCAAAAGTTCATATAATTCATCTTTTGATAAATCTGCCAAAGTTAATAGATGTTTCATTCTGCTTCCTCTCTTTCTTATCCCATTGTGGATAAAACTTCTCTTAGAATCGTCATGGCTTGATCAATTTCTCCTTTGGTAATCACTAAAGGAGGCAACATGCGCAGCTTATCTTTTGCGGTTAATATGAGCAGGCCTTTTTGTAAACAGGCTTTTACTACATCAACAGCTTGTACATGTTCATCTAACACCGCACCGCGCATCAACCCCAGACCATTGACTGCCTTGATATGGGGAAGACTTACTAATTGCTGTTTTAAATACTCGCCCTTATCCATAACCTCTTGCAAAAAGTCAGCATCTAGACGCTGTAAGACAACTCTTGCCCCAGCACAAGCAATAGGATTACCCCCAAAAGTTGTACCATGATCTCCCGGATGAAAGGTATCTTGCAGTTTTTCATTCATTAAAACCCCACCAATCGGAAGACCATTGCCTAATCCTTTTGCCGTTGTGACAATATCAGGCTGTATGTCATATTGTTCATATGCATATAAAGTACCACAGCGTCCCACACCGGTTTGTACTTCATCTACGATCAACAAAATATCCTGTTGTTTACATAGCTTAGCAATTGTCTGCACATATGCTTTCGCTAAAGGCAAGACACCGCCTTCTCCTTGGATTAGTTCAATCATGATCGCACAAGTATGCTTACTCAGCGCTTGTTTTAAAGCAGCTTCATCATTGACTGGGACATGAAGGAAACCTGGTGTAAATGGATCAAAATATTGATGAAAGGCAGCTTGTCCGGTTGCCGCTAACGTAGTGATCGTACGACCATGAAAAGAGTTTACTAAGGTAATGATTTCATAACGTTCTTTTCCATAATGATCATAGGAATATTTTCGAGCTAGCTTAATGGCACCTTCATTAGCCTCTGCACCGGAATTGGCAAACATTACTTTTTTAAAGCCGGTTCGCTCACATAACATCTTGGCAACATCACCATCTGGTTGTGAATAATATAAATTGGAAACGTGTGGCAATGTATTTGCTTGTTCACTCACAGCTTTCGCCCATTCTTTATCTGCATAGCCTAACGCATTAACACCTATGCCAGCCGTCATATCTAAATAGGATTTTCCATCTGCATCCATCGCAATGCAGTGACTGCCTTTTGTCAGTACCGCATCAAAACGATGATACGTATGCGCAATGTACATTTGATCCTGCTCTTTGATATCCATCTGCATCAAACCTCCTTCCGTTGAAACATCGTACCAGCACCATCTTTTGAAAACATTTCAATCAAGATGGAATGAGGTACTCTGCCATCAATAATAACTGCTTTTGCTACCGATCCATGGAGCGCATTTGCACAGCATTCCACTTTCGGGATCATTCCTCCGCTGATGACACCACTTTGCTGTAAATAAGGAATATCATCCAAATAGATACAAGAGATCAACGATGCTTCATCATTTGGATCTTTTAACACCCCGGGAATATCACTGACAAGAATCATATTTTCTGCATGTAAGGCAGCCGCAATGCTTGCTGCTGCTGTATCTGCATTAATATTATAAGAATGTCCCTCTTTATCACAGCCAACACTGGCAACAACAGGAATATAGCCCTTATCTAAAACATCCAAGATCAAAGAGCCATCCACTTTAGAAATTGCTCCCACATATCCTAAATCTGCACCTTTTGCCTGATAAGGTACAGCTTCAATGATATGCGCATCCATCCCGCTAATACCAACTGCTCGTGCACCTTTTTGGTTGATTAAGGATACTAGATCTTTGTTGGTTTTTCCTGCTAACACCATCTGTACTACTTCCATGGTTTCCTCATCGGTATAGCGTAAACCATTTACAAAATGGCTTTCTTTCCCGGTTTTATCCAGCATATAATTGATTTCAGGTCCACCACCATGTACCAAAACGACCTTAATACCGATTTCTGACAGCAACACCACATCACTCATCACATTTTGCTTAAGCGTTTCATTTTTCATCGCATTGCCGCCATATTTAATAACGACAATTTTTCCATTATATTTTTGAATATATGGCAAGGCTTGTGATAAGATCGTCGCCTTTTGTACTGCTTTGATTTCCATCGCATTCACTCCTCTTACGTACGATAATCGCCATTGATCTTGACATAGTCATAAGTCAGATCACAACCCCAGGCAGTTGCTTTTGCATCCCCTTGTTTCATATCGATAAAAATAATGATTTCATCTTCACTTAATAGTTTCACTGCCCTTTCTTCATCAAAACCACAGCCGGCACCATTCACACAGACCGGCATACTGCCATAAGCACTTTGTAAGGTGACATCAATGCAGTTAATATCAAATTGCGCATCGCAATAGCCAATCGCACATAAGATTCTGCCCCAGTTGGCATCTTTACCAAACATGGCAGCTTTGAATAACGAACTTGTAATAACGGATTTTGCAACTTTTTTTGCTGTCATCGTATCATTTCCATGAACAACCTGACAGGTTAACAATTTGCTTGCACCTTCTCCATCCTTTGCAATATGACGAGAAATTTCCGTACAAATATCCATAAGGGCATCTTTAAATACAGCATAAGCAGCGTCTTTTTCCTGAATAACTTCATTTCCAGCCAATCCATTTGCCAGCATGCACAGCATATCGTTTGTCGAAGTATCTCCATCCACGCTGACCATATTAAAGGTATCGTTTACGACTTCATGCACAACTTCATCTAACATTTCTGAAGAAATGGCCACATCACTTGTCAAAAACGCTAACATCGTTGCCATATTGGGATGAATCATGCCACTTCCCTTTGCCATGCCGCCGATATGACATTCTTTGCCATCAAGCAGAAAACTCACAGCAAATTCTTTTTTAAATGTATCCGTCGTCATGATGCCTTCACAAGCATCACTGCCTCCTTCATACGAAAGTTTTGTCACCAGCTCTTCCATATGTGTCGCAAAAGGATCTATGCTTAATGGTTCTCCAATGACACCGGTACTTGCCACAATGATATCCTCACTAGCTAACTGAAGTGCATCTGCACATAAAGCACACATCTGTGTCGCTATTTCTACCCCATTGGCATTACAGGTATTGGCATTACCGGAATTACAAATGATGGCCTGTGCCTTTCCATCTTGTAAATGTTGTTTGGTAACAGCAATCGGTGCTCCTTTTACCTTATTTAATGTATAAGTTGCCGCTGCATTGCATGGCACTTCACTGTAAATCAGTGCCAGATCCTTTTTGGTTCGATTCTTACGGATGCCACAATGGATACCGCTAGCCTGAAATCCTTTCGGCGTACAAATCCCATTCTCACATAACTTTGCCATATCGTTTCCTTCTTCCCTTCTTTGTTTAAAAAGATGCCGGTACCATGCTTAATCCCATGGTTTCTGGATAACCAAAACGGATGTTCATGTTTTGGATTGCTTGTCCTCCAGCTCCTTTTACCATATTGTCGATTGCAGATACGAGAATGATACGCTGGTTACGTTCATCCATATGCAAAGACACATCACAATAATTCGTATATTTCATATATTTTAAATCCGCTGTTTTTCCTAATGGCAATACGCGTACAAATGGCTCATTTGCATAAAACTTTACATACTGCGCATACAGCTCTTCTACATGTATTTCATCTGTAGCATCTGCATAGATTGTTGATACGATACCACGATTGATTGGCAACAAATGCGGTGTAAAGCTAATGGAAACATCTTTCCCACAAAGTTTGCCCAGCGTTTGTTCAATTTCCGGAGTATGACGATGGGCACCAATCTTATACGGTGCAAAGGATTCATTCAGGCGAGGAAAATGGGTGCTGTCACTCAATCCCTTTCCTGAACCTGTCGTACCTGACTTGCTGTCTATGATCAAATGCTGTTCATGGATGATATCCAATTTCATTAGCGGTGCTAACGCTAATGCGATGCTGGTAGGATAGCAGCCTGGATTTCCTATGATGGAAGCTGTTTTGATATCCTCTCTAAAAAGCTCCGGTAAGCCATATACCGCCTTTTTATGAAGCTGTGGTTCTTGATACTGCAAATGATACCATTCTTGATAGTCAGCTTCATTATCTAGACGGAAATCAGCACCTAAATCAATAAAGACTTTCCCTAGCGCATCACATTTCTTTGCCAATGGCTCACTTAACCCATGTGGCAGTGAAGCGAATACAACATCGCTTTTTGCAATGACACTATCTTCCTCTTCAAATGGTAAGTCGATGATCTGATAAAAACTTGGATATAGATCTGCAATCTTTTGCCCCAAATAGCTCTTTGAATTAATTCCTGCTAATTCAACCTCTGGATGCATCCATAACAATCTTACCAGCTCAGCACCGGCATAACCGCTGGCTCCAATAACTCCTGCCCTTATTTTTTTCATGCTATCGCTCCTAACTCTTCTTTTACCTTTTGGATATGCGCCTCTACGATTTCCGG
This sequence comes from Longicatena caecimuris, assembly GCF_004341945.1. Classification (GTDB taxonomy): domain Bacteria; phylum Bacillota_I; class Bacilli_A; order Erysipelotrichales; family Erysipelotrichaceae; genus Longicatena; species Longicatena caecimuris. The sequence goes on along the minus strand of NZ_SMBP01000016.1, from coordinate 59,754 downwards.
AGCCGGACCTCCTATCACCTTACGCATCTGCACACAGGTTTCTAAAGCAATTGCCTCATAAATATCTTCTTCAAATAGTTCAGAAAATTGTTGATACTCGTTTAAAGATATGGTTTCTAAAGTCTTGTCATGATCTTGGGCATAGCTCACCAATGCACCGATGATTCGATAGGCATCACGAAATGGCATACCTTTTTTGGTTAAATAATCGGCACAATCGGTTGCATTGATAAATCCCTTTGCTGCTGCTTTTCGCATATTATCTTTTAAAACTTTTGCACTTTCCAACATCGGTATCATCGTTGTTAAACAAAGGTGTGCGGTATCAATTGCATCAAACAAGGCTTCCTTATCCTCTTGCATGTCCTTATTATAAGCAAGCGGCAAGCCTTTCATCATGACTAAGAGTGTTTGTAAATCGCCATAGACACGTCCACATTTTCCTCTCACCAGTTCGCTGACATCAGGATTTTTCTTTTGCGGCATGATGCTGGAACCGGTCGCAAAAGCATCATCTAATTCAATGAATTTGAATTCCCAAGAACACCAAAGGATGATTTCTTCACTCAATCGTGATAAATGCATCATGAGCATTGCCAAAGCACTTGTTATTTCAATGCAGAAATCACGATCACTGACACCATCCAAGCTATTCAAAGAAACACTGTCGAAATCCAATTGTTCTTTTACCATTTCTCGATTGATAGGATACGTTGTAGTTGCCAAAGCGCCGCTGCCTAAAGGAAGGATCGCCGTACGTTTCTTACTTTCCTGCAAACGCTGTAAATCACGTTTCAGCATTTCAACATAGGCCATCAGATGATGCGCAAACGTAATGGGCTGCGCTCTTTGCAAATGGGTATAGCCAGGCATGATCGTATCAAGATTTTCTTGTGCTTTATCCAAGAGAACGTTGATAAACTGTTTGATTTCCGTAAGGATCTTATCGGTTTCATCCAACGCATACATACGGGTATCAAGAGCAACCTGATCATTACGTGAACGTGCGGTATGCAGACGTTTTCCTGCATCCTGAATACGTTTGGTTAGTTCACTTTCCATAAACATATGAATATCTTCTGCTGTTTCATCAATGGCAAGCACTCCACTTTCAATATCCTTTTGTATTTGCGTCAATCCCGTTATGATACTTAAGCTATCTTCTAAAGAAATAATTCCTTCATGTGCTAACATCATAGCGTGTGCACAACTGCCTTTGATATCTTGGGCGTACATGCGATGATCCACAGAGATACTGGAATTGAAATCGTTTAATCGTGCATCTGCCGCCTTTTTAAATCTTGCATCCCATACATTCATATGCTTTTTCTCCTATCTATTTTTTATTCCAAGTTTTCTTTTGCATTGCTGCTACCTTAATTGGCAAACCAAACAAATTGATGAAGCCGGCAGAATCATTTTGATCATAAGAATCATCTTCTCCAAAGCTGGCAATCTGTTCGGAATATAAGGTATATGGACTGGTAATACTTGCCGGTGTGATGTTGCCTTTATATAATTTCAGCTTCACTTCTCCACTGACATTTTCACTTACTTTATCCACGAATGCGCTCAATGCTTCGCGTAATGGCGTAAACCATTGACCATTGTATAAGATTTCCCCAAACTTAATCGCTACCCCTTGTTTATAATGCATTGTTTCTTTATCTAATGTAATGCTTTCTAATAATTGATGTGCTTTATACAAAATCGTTCCACCCGGGGTTTCATATACACCACGTGATTTCATACCCACCAATCGATTTTCTACCATATCGATCAAACCGATACCATTTGCACCGCCAATTTCATTTAACTTTGTTACCATTGCTTGACCGCCTAGTTTTTCACCATTCAATGCCGTTGGAATACCTGATTCAAAAGTTAGGGTGATATAGGTTGGGGTATCCGGTGCCTGTTCAGGAGTTACTCCCATTTCTAAGATTTCATCATATTTTGGCTCATTCTGCGGATCTTCCAGATCTAAGCCTTCATGTGATAAATGCCAGAGGTTTTTATCTTTTGAATAATTGGTTTCTCTGTTTATTTTTAATGGTATTTGATGGGCTTGTGCATAGTCGATTTCATCATCTCTTGATTTCAGCTCCCATGTTCTCCATGGGGCAATGATTGGCATCTCTGGGGCAAAAGCTTTAATTGCCAATTCAAAACGAACCTGATCATTACCTTTTCCCGTACAACCATGACAGATGGCATCGGCTCCTTCTTGCTGAGCAATTTCTACCAGTTTTTTACCAATCAACGGTCTGGCAAAGGCTGTCCCTAACAAATACACATCTTCATAAACAGCATTTGCTTTTAAACATGGATAGATGTAATCCTCAACAAATTCATCCTTTAAATCCAAGATATACAGCTTGCTGGCACCTGTTTTGATGGCTTTTTCTTCCAGACCGTCAAGTTCTGTACCTTGTCCTACATCAGCAGATACCGCGATAACCTCACAGTTGTTATAGTTTTCCTTTAACCAAGGAATAATGATAGAGGTATCTAAACCTCCGGAATATGCTAATACGACTTTCTTAATATCTTCTTTTTTCATAATCTTATCCTCACTTTTCTCTTTCTTTTTCTTTCTTATTCTTTATCCTTATTCTCTATACTGCCGGCATCGTCGTTTCACTCTTTCCATAATCTTTTCACCTCTTATAGTCTTCCTATACAAAAAAATCTCTGGATTGCTCCAGAGGCGCTTACACACGGTACCACTCCGGTAATCATCGGTACATCCCCAATGATTCCTCTTTCGTAACGCCGAAATATGCGTTCTGTGATACTACCATTTCCCACAGACTCTTCCAGGTGCGTGTTCATCATAAGTTCCCTAACAGGCTTCCACCATCCCTGCTCGCTTTGCAGTTCCCTTATCATTACTTCTCCTGTTCAACGATTTATGGCTTTATTTTACGCTTGTGAAAACATCTTGTCAATCATTTTTTGAATCTTTTTACATTTAATTGTAAATTTATTTCATTATTATGACGCATTATTTACTTTTTTTCATGGCAATGGCCATTTTGACTTTTCCCCCTAAATAAAGTAAAATGAAAAAGAAGAAACCATTCTTGATTGGAGGCGTTATTATGAATTTTATCTTTATATCTCCCCACTTCCCTGAAAGTTATTGGCTGTTCTGTCAGGGACTGAAAAACAATGGTGTTAATGTACTGGCAATTGCAGATGCTCCTTATGAATCTTTATCCACCAATCTAAAGAATTCCATTAATGAATATTATAAAGTGGATTCGATGGAAAACTATGACGAAATGTTGCGTGCCGTTGCCTTTTATACGTTTAAATATGGAAAAATCGACTGGATCGAATCGAACAATGAATACTGGTTACGCCAAGATGCCCGTCTGCGTATGGACTTTAATATCGCCAATGGCCTAACTTTTTCACATATGGATGATTTCCAAAGCAAATCGCGCATGAAAACGTTCTATCAAAAAGCCCAGTTACCTACCGCACGCTATTGCATCGTATCGACTTTGGAAAACGCCTTAGAATTCATTCAAGAAGTGGGCTATCCAATCGTCATCAAGCCGGATATAGGAGTAGGCAGCAGTGATACTCGCAAGATCCGCAATCAAGAAGAACTAGAAACTTATTTCAAACATCCGCGAATGGTTAAGATGATCATGGAGGAATACATCAATGGTGAAAGTTTCTCATTTGATGGGATCACCGATAGTCATAAAAAGGTCTTGTTTATGACCAGTCATCAATATACTGACAGCATCATGGATTCTGTGAATGAACAAAAAACCATAGGCTGCTATTCTTATATGAATATCCCTGAAGATATCTTAGATGCCGGCTTACGAACTGTGAAAGCCTTTAATACACGTAGCCGTTTCTTTCATTTTGAATTCTTCCGTTTAAATGAAGATAAAGAAGGTGTCGGTAAAAAAGGTGATATCTTAGGATTAGAAGTAAATATGCGACCTCCTGGGGGCTTTTTACCAGATATGATCAATTATGCGAATGACAGTAACGTCTATCAATTATGGGCAGATATGATTGTGCATGATAAGATTGAGCATGTGCAACATCGTAAATATTCCAGTGGGTTCATCGGCCGTAGAGATAATTTGGAATATGCCCATTCAACACAGGAAATTCAGCATAAATATGGCGATAATATCCTTATGATCAAGCGGTTGCCAAAAGCTCTTGCAGAAGGTATGGGCGATGAAGTTATCGTTGCTCGCTTTCCATCAGAAGAAGAAATACGTCAATTCTTTGCCTACTGCTCTGAAATCAATATCTAAAAAAGGGCATGTCCATCATAGGATATGCCTTTTTTGCCGCTCTTAGTACCTATTGGCGATATTTATCTTCAATTCGCATTCCCCACAACATAACGACGATCACCCATGGTAAACAGCCAAGTATTGATACAATGCTTAAGGGCGAATTTTGTTTCAATACGAAAGGCAATTCCAACAAACCAAAGAAAATACCTGCCCATGTCCATAACTTGCCCATCGCCTTATTATACGCTCGTATATTCTTTACAACGATTGCTTCCTCATCATTGGCCCAAAATCGCACAGCCTTCTTCGCATGAAAGCAATAAACGCCAAGCAAAAGAAAACAAACTGCGATGAACATCCAAATCATAAATGCCATCATATTCCCTTCTTTCTATTTTGGGATACGAGTTTGTAAATTCTGATACAACTGCTTAGTTAAAGCATTCGTTTCATCATTCACAATATATTGCCTATTCTTAGTTTTTATAACAATATAGCCTTGTGTTTCTTTATATACATAGGCTCTTACTTTTCGATTCTCCAGTTTCGCATCTGCACAAACAAGCTTTTGCGTTTCCATACCAGCACCTTGTTTATGCACCTGTGTGGGTGTTTTATCATAATACACAACATTGATGATATCCTGATATGGAATTGTATCACCAATACTGCCATGCAGGCTGATTGCTTTGGCTTGCAAATAAATCTGATAGTTTGCCTGCTTCCCATATATCAAAAGTAAGGCTATCACACTTATACAAAGCACAATAATACCACCGAATACACCGTGTATGATACGTTTTGTTGTTACATCATCTTCCATAAGCTACCTCATTTTTTATATGATATCATAGTGTTATTGCCTCAGCAACAAAAAAGGACACATTCCGTGACCTTCTTAAGTTTTATGCTAAGGCAGCTTTTAAAACCGCCTCAATCTTTGCTTTGGTTGGTATTCCTTCAAGTAATTTTTCACCTTCGACAAAATAGGTAGGAACATACCAATAATCCAATCCTTTCGTTTTTTCAGGTTCATCATTTTCTTCAATGGTTTCTATTTCAATATCTTGATATTCTTTATGCAATTGTTTTAGCTCATCCACCATAGCAAACGCTTGCTTACAATAAGGACAGCTTTTCAAATACATCATCTTTACATGTTTCATATAGATTGCTCCTTTTCTATTAGTACTATAGCATAACAACTTTTCACCTTGCTATTCATTTGCTCAACATCATCGTTGTCAAAATAGCCATTTGTGCGAAATAATAAAAAGATAAATTAGCTTTTACCACGGCCGGACGATCGGCATTACCAAATATAATGAAAACCAGAATCAAATCAGAAAGGACAAAACAAAGAGAACCTAAATTTAACACCAAGCCAAAGGAGCCAGAAAAAAGCCATGTCAATGCCTGTAATTCCATAAACATAATAATGGATGCATATAGCATAACGGCACCAGTCATACCTTGAAAATCAACACGTTGTTGCAACCACCCAATCATTATGCAGTCAACCGTAATTGCTATTACGGCCAAAAGGATAGTAATAGGCAAGGTAGTATGATACAAAGCAGCAATATATGCGAGATGACCGAATAAAAATGCTGTTAAGCCACCTAGAAAATATTGCTTTTCGAATTTTGGATAGCAATAAGGAAGCGCAAGAAATACATCACCGATAGCACCTAATAGTAAGCCAAGCAAAAGATATTGGCGATATGAAACTGCTGGAGCTAAAGAAAAAAGATAAGCTCCTAAAATAACAAAACCAAGGGATGAGACACTTTTCCAACCAAGTGTTGTAAAACTGTTCATATGCGGCATATAAATATAATATAGGATGAACATAATAACACTTACATAAAGAAAGAGAAACATAAACACCATCTCCTTTCTTTAATTATAACAGAAGATTAACTTATTTACTTGACGGATATGATATAATAACACTCGTGAGGTGATTTGGGATGGTTAGAAAGGAAGATATTTATATTCCCTGCTTTCAGACAATGCGCACCCTTCATGTTTATCTGCCTGTAGGATATGAGAACAACAAACAAAAATATCCCGTTTTCTATATGTATGATGGTCATAACTTGTTTCATGATGAAGATGCCACATTTGGCAAAAGCTGGGGCATGGAAACCTATTTTGATACGCATGAAATACCGGTGATCGTTGTAGGAATTGAATGCAATCATGAAGGTAATCAGCGTTTAGAGGAATTTTCTCCTTATGATTTTGATGATCGCTATGTCGGTCATATCCATGGCCGTGGCAAAGCACTTATGGAATGGGTCGTGTCGGATTTAAAGCCTTGGATTGATCTAAGATATCGAACTAAAACAGGTCGTCGTTATACGGCAATCGGCGGAAGTTCCATGGGAGGCTTGATGGCTCTATATACTATCCTGCATCACAATGATATTTTTTCAAAAGCAGCTTGCTTATCTTGCTTTTTATATGGTGTCATGGCAGACATTCGACAAGAGCTGAAAGATCATTTGCATGCTGATACCCATGTATATCTTTCCTGGGGCAGTGAAGAAGTTCGCTCTAAAATGCAACTAGCGAAACTGTCAGCTGCCAATTTAGAAATCATTCGGCAACTGCTTGCACAAAATGTAGAAGTTTTTCCCAATTTAGTCGTCAAAGGCAAACATAATGAAGCTAGCTGGGAAAAAGAATTACCGGTTTTTATCAATTTTTTATTCCCTTAAAGTAAAAGTAATTGCTCCCCTTCTTATAGGAACAATTACTTTTTTATTTGGTTTTCGATATTTCTAATATACCTGCACAAAATGAAATAGGATAAAAATTCATATTTGTTTTAGGAAACGCAGGCAGCTTATCTACAACAAGATAGCATTCATCCTCATCCCAAGCATCTTTCGCATGCCGTTTACAATCTAATAACTGATCTTCATGTGCAAACATCACATCACCAAGTAAGATCTTACCTTCAGGCTTTAATAATTGCAATAAATCGTTTAGGAAACTCACTTTCTTAGCATCCTCTAAATGATGTATCGCATAGGTCGATAAAATAATGTCATATTTTTGCTCTTTGAGCATAGCGGGCAAGCCTTCTGTAAAATCCGCTTGTAACAATTTTGCCTCAGGCATTTTTTCCTGTGCAAACGCAAGCATGCGCTTTGAAAAATCCACGCCATACACAAGGCAGCCATGATCGTACAATTGTTTTGTCAAAACTGCCGTACCAAATCCAATATCCAAAATAGTCGGTTTTGGTTTTCTTAACACTTCTTGCTTGATTGCATCCAGCACCTTTTCATAACCGGCAAAGGGATACTGGTGATTTTCATCGCTTTGCTTTACGGAGGCATCATAGCTCTTAGACCATGTGTCAAAACCTTTCTCATCTAACATCCAACATACCTTCTTTCTATTAATTATAAATGTTGATTATAAATTGGCTGTACATGTTTCTTATTACGTACGATTACCAGCTCAACAGCTAATAAGCCAATCATGGAAAAGCAAGCAGCTACATATGGGTACTCAATGAATTCCCCCATCGCACCGGCAAGAAAACGTGAACACATGCAAAGGAGGGAAACCAATACATTAAATAAGCCATTTACTCTTGCACGCATATGCGATGGGATATAATTTTGGGTGCTAGCTTCTCGAATATTCATACTATTCACACCCAGAAAGCCACAGATAAAGCGATTAAGGATCATTAAGGGATATGCAATAAACAATAAGATCATATCCATGGCCTCATAGCTTGCATAAACGCTGACGGCTATTTTATAACGCACATGATCAGGAATACGAACAAAATAATGAAAGATACTTCCCAACATACGACCGGCCGTTTCTGCTGTAGTTAAGAATGCATACATTGTTGTTGTCAGCACAGAAGAAGATTGGAACAATGCCATAGACATCATGTTCACTGCCTCGGCATTCGCATTTGTAACAGACATATACGCATAGATACTGCGTATCCCCTTTTCTTTCTTTAAATAATGAAATCCTTCCATCATCTCTTCTCGATATCCTGAAAAAGAAAAGCTCATTTTCTTCAATTCTTTCTCTTGAAAAGCAATATGATGCTCTGCATAACTTGCCATTAACAACAAGATACCCTCTCCTAAGCAGATCATCGCTACCCCATAATGCACATAAATCATACTGGCAATCGGTGTGATCAATGCGGTGACACTAGGATATATCATACTGGAAATAGAGTAACCTTTCTGCATAAATCCCTTTGGTATCAAATCAGGATATAGCGATGCATATGCCAACTGATAAATACTTCCAGTAGATGTTATCAATAATGCATATAACAAATAGATCGTGTAAGAAAAGTCATAATTTGACAGATACCAGGCAAATAACAGATAGCAAATGCCATTGAAAGCATCTAATCGAACAATTACCTTTTTCCGTTCACATGTATCAACAAAAGGTGCTGCAATGATAGGTATTAAGATTGCCGGTATCATAGATAAACCGGTAAATATACCTGTCAGCATCGTACTATCCGTATTATCAAATACAACCAGTGAAAAAGCAAAACTCATAGCAGTACCACCAATGGCACTGATTAAGGTTCCTATGGTTATAATTGTAAAATCACGGCTCCATAATGTTTTTTTCATGTTACACCTCCCTTGCATTAAGTATATTAAAAAACAAGAAGATTTTCTATCCCCTTGTTTTGTGAAAATTTGCATTATATCAAAGACTTTAAGCGTCAAATTCCATATTTTTTAGGAAAATTGTGATTTTGTATTTCCTGTAGAAGAAGATACGCCTCTTTATAGCGTCGCTGATGCGTATATACTTCAAGCAAGTATCGAGAATGAAATAAACGATACCCAAAATAGGTATGTGTGTCTTGTTCATAAATATCCATGAGCACCTGATAGTAGTTAGGATCATCTAAATAATTTTCTCGATAACGTAGTTTAATAAAAGTTAACATCTTATGGTAGATAAGCGGCATCTTTTCATCAAGTGCTTCTTCCATCATTTCTATATAGTGTTTCCCTTCTTGTGCCTCATCTATCTCAATATATAACAATGCCAATTTATGAGCAATCAATACCTTTCCTAAGCGATCTTCTTCTAAATCTTTTGAAAACAATAATTTTTCTTTTGCCAAATCGTACTGTTTCCATTCCAGATATGTGGAACCAATATTATAAGCAAGTTCTTTTAACGTATTCGTATCTTTCAACTGGCGAGCCAGATGTTCTGCCTTTTGATAATATTTTAACATCAGACCTTCCACATTCTGACAGGAATAACAATTACCGATTAAGATGGCTGCGGTGATCATCCGTTTGGCATCTCCATCTTCACTCGCCATCGCATAGGCTTTTTGCAAATACTCACATGCTTCAATGTAATCTCCCATATTTATATATGCCATCCCCAATGCTATTTCCTGTTCGGCCGTTTTTCGATAGTACCCTGCAAGACGAACATGATGCAACCGTATCTGCGCATCTGGATAATGATCATATAATAGGTGATAGCGATATAACTGCAGCTCATCCATATAATTTTCATATACTTTTATTTCTTGTAAAGAATGCAGTAAAACCTCGCTACTTTCTGTTTCTTCTATCCTCATGATCTTATCATAAATTTGAAACAAACGATATTCTATGACAAGTGGGCTATAAAGAAGTTCCTTTTCATGAGCCCTTATTTTTAGCGCATGCTCTTCAAGGGGTTCATTAAAATCCAAAGCTTCCCAAAAGGAGGCAAACAACTGTTTCATTTCTGATAGAAATCGCGCATCACCATGATAGTGGATTTGTAAACGTGCAAAAAGCGCCTGCAAAATATCTTCACTGGCATCTACTTTCCCTTGTTCAATCTTTGATAAATAGCTCACTACACAGATGCCTTTGCACAAGCCTTCCTGTGATAGATTTTGCTGCATGCGATAATATCGCAACAAAGCTCCGCTTATCTTTTCCATAATTTCATCCTATCTAGCCAAAATGGCGTAAAGCAATTGCAATACCATCTTCATCATTGCTTTTTGTTATTAAATCTGTCAAATCTTTATCTTAGTAAGACATTTACCCTTCGCAACCATAAGGTGCTTGTTGTAACATCTTCACATCATTGCTTGCAAAGAAAATTCATTCGATATTTAGAAGTTTACGATAATCAAATGTTGTATCTGTTTCTAAATCACCAATCCATGTAAAACTAATCATAGTCACTAGAAAATGTTCATAATATGTCAAACGTTTTACAGAATTCTTATAAGAAACACAGAATGGTGCATAATACTGCTAACAGGTTCCCAAACTCCTTCTGAATTTAAGAGTACAACTTTTCATGCTGCTTGGCAAGCGCTTGCTTGCAAAAGGTAAAGATCTTTTCTATAATGAGTAACAAAAAGGAGACTGTTTATGATTGATCGTTCCATCTGTGCCAAATCCATATCCATCCCATCAAACAGACGTATTATTGCAATCAGTGATATACATGCTAATTTACATATCTTTCAAAAATTGCTTAAGCAAATACAATTTGATAGTACTCTTGATGAATTATTTTTAGTTGGTGATTTATTAGAAAAAGGGCAACAGAACATGGAAACTTTATCCTATTTAATGAAATTATCACAAGATTCACATGTTCACTTAATGCTTGGCAATTGTGATTTTGTTTGTAAAAATATCTTATATGAATATCGATTGGATTTTTTACATGAAGTTTTATGCCAACGCCAAAACAGTCTTATACATGAAATGGCTGCTTGTATGCACGAAAAAATCACAAAAGATACAGATATGGTACGATTGGCACGAAAACTAAAGTCCACTTTTCGTAAAGAATTAACCTTCATCGCCGATTTACCTCATGTTATTGAAACACAAGACTATATCTTTGCCCATGCAGCTATTCTAAATGAGCAAACCTATGGAAATGAGATGCGTGACATAATGAGGCATGATCGTTTTTTCTTAAAAAACATAGCATTTCATAAATACGTCATCGTCGGACATATACCGGTAAGTGAATATTGCTCTACCATTTGTGATTTTAATCCTCAAATTGATCAAAGAAAACATATCATTGCTATAGATGGAGGCAATGCAGTAAAACGCGCAGGGCAATTAAATGCGCTCATTCTGCATCATGGACAATTTAGCTTTGCCCATTGTGATGATTTACCAGAAGGAATAATTTTGTCCAATTATACACCGAAGCAAAAAGACAGTATTTATATTACCTGGCATGAACGTGCCGTACATGTTTTGAAAGAAGAGAAAAACCAAGCATATTGTCAACAAATAGCCACAGGACGTCGATTGTGGATACCAAAAGCCTTTTTATATGAAGAAAACGGCAACTTTAGTGCTGAAAATTATACCAATTATTTACTGCCCGTACGCCAAGGTGAAACAGTTAAAATTATTTCTTTGTATGAGCATTATGCGTTAGTTAAAAGTCATGGAATAATGGGCTGGATTCCAAGAAGTATTCTAAAACAATAACGGCATCTTCCTTAAGCCCTAATCACGTGAATATTGCACTGTTAAAGCGAATCAAAAAGCCAAGAGCAAGATGTCCTTGATATACCTCAGCAAACAGTATGCACATACGAAATGACATAGTTCTGTCATTTGTTAGGTACTGTCAGCAATAAAAAGAGCACCTCATATTATATTGCTTGCTAAGGCGCCCTAACATCTCAGATTTTGTTTCTTAAATTTGCTTTAGATATGTGATAAATTCATCGATTACTGCTTCAGGTGTCGCCCAACTCGTGACAAAACGCATTGCTGTATGTGTAGCATCTACCTTTTCCCAAAACTGAAACGCATATTCTTTTTCTAATTTTTTGATAACCTCGTTCGGTAAAATGACAAATATCTGATTCGTGGATGATTTGGCAAATAATGAATACCCACAATCAACAAATGCTGTTTGTAATTTTTGTGCCATCGCATTCGCATGAGCCGCAATCTTTCTATACTGATCGTCTTCAAATAAGGATAAAAACTGTAGCCCCAATAACCAACCTTTCGCAAGCATACCGCCACGTTGTTTTATCATATAGCGAAAATCTTTTTTCAACTGTTCATTCACAATAACGACAGCTTCTCCGAATAACGCACCATTTTTAGTACCACCAATGGAAAAGACATCAATATATTTGCATAAATCAGCAAAGCTTACATCGTTATCACTTGCTGTCAGAGCACACCCTAAACGAGCACCATCCATAAACAGATATAATCCCAACGCATCACATGTCTTGCGCAAAGCCTGTAGTTCTGCTTTTCGATACACACTGCCTAGCTCCGTTGCATCTGAAATATAAACCATTTTGGGCTTGACCATATGCTCATCACAATGGCGTCTGACTTCCTCATAAATTCCTTCCACACTGACTTTGCCATCCGCACTGTCAACAATGACTACCTTATGTCCGCTTGCTTCAATAGCCCCTGTTTCATGCACATTGATATGACCACTATCGGCTGCCATAACTGCTTCATAAGGACGTAATGCACTGGCAATAACAGTTAAATTTGCTTGTGTTCCTCCAACTAAAAAATGGATGTCACACGTAGGACATTGCAGTACTTCTTGAATTTTTTCTCTTGCTTTATCACAAATTTCATCCATTCCATAACCTGGATTTTGTTTCTTATTAAATTCCTGCAGACGCTCCATAATCATAGGGATTGCGCCTTCGCTATAATCATTACAAAAACTATACATATATTTCACTCCTCATCATGGAATCATTATAATACAAATTACATAAAAAAGAAATGCAGCTGATGTTTTCTTTTCATCACTGCATTTCTCTTGTGCTGATTTACAGGTATTTCGCGCATTATATACTACTACCATACAACTTCACCTGCTACTTACCAACGATAACCACCAACATGAATGCATTTGATAGCCCTGTAATCAGCCTGAATCTCATCTTACGATCAATCTCTATGACCAATGGTCTACACTCACCGTATGATAAGATTCTCTATATCAACATGATTCTTTCATGTGATATGCTTTATATTGCATATTCAGTATAACAAAATAATAAATTATGAATAGTAATATGGAAAAATCGGTAGAAAAATGGAAAAAGGTGCAACAAGAGCACCTTTCTGAATTTCTTTAATCTTTTTTCAGACCCATGATTTCATCTTTGAATAGACGTGCATCCATAAGTTTCAGATCTTTAGCAATCGTAGGTTTGAATTCCATATGCGCCAATACATCTTTTTCCAAATCAACTCCAGGAGCGATTTCCGTTAAGGTTAAAACACCGTCTAGCAATTCAAAGACAGCACGTTCTGTAATGTACACAACCTTTTGTCCAGTATCTTTTGCATACTCTGCAGAGAAAGTAATCTGTTCCACATTTTCTTTAAATTTCTTAATGCGTCCTTCCTGCAGAATCTTTAATTCACCATTTTCCACAGCTACCTTTAATCCACCGGCTGTAAAAGTACCACAGTATACAACTACCGGAGATGTCTGCGTAATATTGATGAAACCACCGCATCCGGCAATCTTTGGTCCAAAGCGAGATACGTTGATATTGCCATCTTTATCACATTCCGCAAGACCTAAGAATGCCTGTCCTAAGCCACCGCCATCATAGAAGTCAAACTGATATGGCTGATCGATGATTGCATCTGGATTCGTACAAGTACCAAACGCCGTACCAGCATTTGGTACACCGCCAATACCACCGGCTTCTACTGTTAGTTTCAATCCTGGTAATCCTTCTTCATTTGCGACATTGGCGATTCCTTCCGGCATACCAATACCTAAATTAATAACACATTCAGGATCTAACTCCATTGCTGCACGACGGCAGATGACTTTACGTTCATTTAAAGCCATAGGAGGAATAGAATCCACCGGCACTTTAATTTCACCGCTTAATGCAGGATTATATTGTTCTGCATACGTCTGCATATGATTCTCAGGACGAGAAACTACGATGCCATCAACATAAATACCAGGAATCTTTACCTTACGTGGATCTAAGGTTCCATTTTGCACAACTTTTTCTACCTGTAGTAAAACAATACCACCGGAATTTTTCGCAGCCTGTGCAATTGAAAGGGAATCCAAGGTTGCCGCTTCTTTCTCCATCGTTGCATTTCCATCTTCATCACAATATGTCGCACGAATCAAGGCAACATTCAATGGGAAAGACTTATAAAGCAGCCATTCTTCTCCATGCAGATTTACCAATTCTACTAAGTCATCTTTTGAGCGTTCATTCATCTTAGCCCCTTCGATACGAGGGTCAACGAATGTCTTTAAACCAATCTTTGTGAAGGTACCAGGACGATGTCCAGCAATATCACGGAACATCAAAGAAATCGTACCTAAAGGTAAGTTATACCCTTCTACCTTATTTTCAAATACCAACTTCTGTAGCTTAGGAATCAATCCCCAATGACCACCAATGATACGTTTTAACAAACCTTCATGTCCCAACTTATTCAAGCCAAGCTTATCTGTTCCATCACCGATACCGGCGGAGAACATGATGGTAAGATCACGTGGATGACCACTTTTTAGAAAAGCTTCTTCAATTCCTACAGAAAATTCCTGAGGATGACCGCAGCCGATAAAACCACCGATACCGATATTGGCACCATCTGGAATCATGGAAACTGCCTGTTCAAGACTAATAACTTTACTCAACTTCATAACCTCCTTTGTATCTCTCATGGTTTTACTTTACCACAAGGAAAAGCGTATACCAAGAGATACGCTTTTTGAAGATGCATTATTATTTGTTAGAGAATGTTTTTTCTTTTACTTTTTCCAAGAAACAAGTCATACCATATGTCTGATCTTCAGTAGCGAAGCAGTTAGAGAATTCTTCCACTTCAATAGCGATACCACCATCGATATCCGTCTGTAAACCATTATTGATAGCTTTCTTAGAATTTGCAACAGCGATTGGTGCATTTGCGGCAATACCTTTCGCCATCTTCATTGCTGTAGCCATCAATTCTTCAGCAGGAACAATTTTGTTTACCAAACCGATTTCAGCAGCACGAGGAGCTTTGATATTTCTTGCTGTATAAATCATTTCTTTGGCAATGCCAACGCCAACGATACGTGCTAAACGCTGTGTACCACCAAAGCCTGGAGTAATACCCAAACCAACTTCTGGCTGACCGAAAACAGCATTTTCGCTTGCTAAACGAATGTCACAGCTCATAGCCAATTCACAGCCACCACCAAGAGCAAAGCCATTCACTGCCGCAATAACTGGACAACGGAAAGCTTCGATGCGACGGAATACTTCATTACCGAATTTACCGTAAGCAGCAGCTTCTTCAACGTTCTTTTCTTTCATTTCCGCGATATCAGCACCTGCAACGAAAGATTTTTCACCAGCACCTGTGATGATTAACGCATAAACATCTTTGTTAGCTTCAACTTCATTTAAAGCTTCATTCAATTCAGTTAATACCTGTGTACTTAATGCATTCAATGCTTTTGGACGATTAATGGTAATGGTAGCCACATGTCCTTCATAGTTTACTAAAATAGTTTCCATGTTTATATCCTCGCTTTCTTAAAAAAGTGAATCCACAATTTCAATGGATATAGAAATTATAGATTCACTCGCTTTATCATACGTTTCGAACTTATTTTGTATAGTCGTAGAATCCTACACCAGTCTTCTGACCCAATTTGCCTCCACGTACCATTTTTCTCAACAGTGTACAGCAACGATATTTAGAATCGTGAGTTTCATTGAACAATACGTCCATGATAGCTACTACGATATCCAAACCGATCAAGTCACCTAAAGCTAAAGGTCCCATAGGATGATTAGCTCCCAGTTTCATAGCAGTATCGATATCTTCTACAGAAGCAATGCCTTCCTGCAGGATCGTAGCTGCTTCATTGATCATAGGAATCAAGATACGGTTAACAACGAATCCAGGACCTTCTGCAACTTCAACAGGAGTCTTTCCTAAAGATTTAGAAATTTCGATGATAGCCTCTTTTGTTTCTACTGGAGTATTGATACCAGAGATAACTTCAACCAGTTTCATACGATCTGCTGGGTTGAAGAAATGCATACCGATTACTGGGTGTTTGATACCTTTTGCAATTTCTGTTACTGATAAAGAAGATGTGTTTGTACCAAAGATACAAGATTCTTTACAGATTTCATCCAATGTAGAGAACAGTTCTTTCTTTGTTTCCATGATTTCCAGAACAGCTTCTACTACTAAGTCGCAATCAGCTAAATCTTTGTATTCGCCAGCCTTCAGGTTACCTTTGATTTCAGCAGCTTTATCAGCTGTCATTTTTTCTCTGGTTACCAATTTGTCTAACTTTTTACCGATCTTGTCGATTCCGCCCTGTGCCCATTCAAGCTTAATGTCACATACAGTTACATCATAACCATTTGTAGCAAATGCGTTTGCAATGCCCTGGCCCATTGTTCCAGCGCCGATTACACCAACTTTTTTCATGTTCATTATCTCCTTTTTACCTTTTTTATCTCATATAACAGAGGGGATAGAAATATTTTCCTATCCACCTTCTGCGTATGATTTTAATTATGCTTTTTTCGCAGCGATGATTTCTTCTTTCAGAAGAGGTAAGATTTCTTTTACATCACCGATGAAGCCCATGTTTGCGATAGAGAAGATTTCAGCCTGTGGATCACGGTTGATAGCGATGATCATATCTGATTTTTCCATACCGGCAACATGCTGACAAGCACCAGAAATACCACATGCGATGTACAGAGAAGGACGTACGGTCTTACCCGTCTGGCCTACCTGAATGTCTTTTGATGCAAAACCATCATCAACAACGGCACGGCTAGCACACATTGCACCGCCTAATTCTTCTGCAACTGCTTCTACCATGTCTAAGCAATCTTCAGCACCACGACCGGCACCTACTAAGATATCGCATTTTGTAATATCGATACCTTCCACAACCTTAGCAATCACTTCTTTAACAACAACTTTTGCGTCAGTGTCTTTGAAGTCAGGTGTAAAGGCAACAACTTCACCAGTTCTTGTAGTATCTACTGGATCCATGCTGAATACGTTTGGACGAATCGTTGCCATCTGTGGACGAGTGTCTGGGCAAACGATTGTACCAAACAGGTTACCACCGAAAGTAGGACGTGTAACTAACAGCAATGCTTCACCATCCGCAACTTTTTCTTGATCGATTTCAATCTTTGTAGCATCAGCAGTCAAACCTGCATTCAAACGAGCAGCAACTCTTGGAGCTAAGTCACGGCCTAATACCGTAGCACCAGTTAAGAAACTGTCTGGTTTATATGTTTCGATAATCTGTGTTAATGTATCAGCATAGAATTGTGTAGAGTAGCCTTCCAGTAATTCATGATCTGCAACGATTACTTTATCAGCACCATGTGCGATAACATCGTTTGCTTTATCCGTTACGTTGTGTCCTAACAGAACACCAACAACCTGGAATCCCATCTGAGGAATTGATGCTACCAATTTTCTAGCTTCAGAAATTAATTCGTATCCGACGTTGGCAATTTCACCATTTCTCTGTTCAACGAATACGTAAATATCTTTGTATCCTTCAAATTTAGCCATTGTTTTCTCCTCCTATTTCGTAATGATCTGCTTTTCTTTCAGTGTTTTAGCAATCAGTTTTGCTGCATCAGCTGCTGGCATATCGTAAGTTTCCGTTTCAGCCGTAACATCTTTTGTAAATGTATGGTGAACCTTAGTAGGAGAACCTGCCAAACCTACTTTTTCAGCAGGGATATCCAAATCAGCAAAGGTCATGATCTTCACTTCTTTGCTGAAGGAATCAACGATATCATTACAGTTCATGTAACGAGGAGTGTTCATTCCACTTAATGTTGTTAACAGACATGGAAGCTTAGCTTCAATAATTTCTTCAGTATCTTCTAATGACTTACGAACTGTAACACTCTTATCATTTACTTCCATGATCTTATCCACGTAAGTAACCTGAGGAATATCCAGACGTTCTGCTGTCTGAGGACCAACCTGTGCAGTATCACCATCAATTGCCTGACGTCCGCCGATGATCAAGTCATAACCAACTTTTTCAATGGCAGCAGCCAATGTACTAGAAGTAGCACATGTATCCGCACCGGCAAAAGCACGGTCAGTAATCAAAATACATTCATCAACACCACGGCCATACAGTTCTTTCAGCATGCCGCTTGCCTGAGGAGGTCCCATAGAGATAACCGTTACATGAGCACCTGTTGCCTCTTTAATTTTCAATGCTTCTTCAACACCAGCTAAATCATCTGGGTTGATGATACTTGGTACACCAGCACGAATCAGAGTACCTGTTACCTTATCGACACGGATTTCAGTTGAATCCGGTACCTGTTTTACAAGAACGATAATTTTCATGATCTTCTTCCTTTCCTTTTATTATTTCAACATCTGTCCAGAAATAACCATACGCTGTACTTCAGAAGTACCTTCGTAGATTTCCGTAATTTTTGCATCACGGAACATTCTTTCTACTGGATAATCACGTGTATAACCATATCCACCCATCAGCTGGATTGCTTTTGTCGTAACTTCCATGGCAACTTCAGCAGCAAATAATTTTGCTTCAGCAGCTAAGTATGTGTAAGGCTGTCCGTTTTCTTTAGCCATCGCAGCCTGATAAACTAACAGACGAGCTGCATCTGTTTTTACCTGCATATCAGCCAACTGGAACTGTGTGTTCTGGAATTTAGAAATAGGGCGACCGAACTGTTTACGTGATTTCACATAAGGAACAACTTCATCAATTGCACCCTGAGCAATACCTAATGCCTGTGCAGCGATACCGATACGTCCGCCATCCAGTGTCATCATGGCAATCTTGAAGCCTTTACCTTCTTGACCTAACAGCTGATCTTTGCTTAAACGCACATTGTTAAAGATCAATTCACTAGTAGCACTACCACGAATACCTAATTTCTTTTCGTGCTGTCCTACTGTAAATCCTGGCATACCTTTTTCTACGATAAAGGCAGAAATACCATGTGTTCCCTTAGACTTGTCAGTCATCGCAAAGATTACATATACATCAGCTTCACCAGCGTTTGTAATAAAGATCTTTGTACCATTTAAGATATAATCATCGCCATCTTTTACAGCAGTTGTCTGCTGACCAGCAGCATCCGTACCGGCATTTGGTTCTGTTAAACCGAAAGCAGCCAGTTTCTTACCTGTACATAAATCAGGCAGATAACGGTTTTTCTGTTCTTCTGTACCAAATGCAAAAATTGGCCAAGTTCCCAGAGAAGTATGGGCAGATAATACAACACCTGTAGTACCACATTTCTTGCTCAGTTCTTCAACTGCCAGAATGTAGCTCAGGTAATCTGCACCTGCTCCGCCGTATTCTCTTGGGAATGGAATACCGAGCATTTTGCACTCTCTCATTTTTTCAACGTTTTCACGTGGGAAACGTTCGTCTTCGTCGACTTCTGCTGCAAGAGGTTTGACATCTTTTTCAGCAAACTCAGCGAATAGTTTCTTCATCATTTTGTGTTGTTCTGTTAACATGAAGTCCATAAGTGTTCTCCTCTCCTTGAATGTTCTTGAACTAATAGGATTCTTACATGCGCCTATATATAAATAATGTATATAACAGGCGGTATCCCGGCGTTTCGGGAGCCATAATCCATATATAATTTTATCCCTCTTTTTTCCTTTCGTCAACACAATTGTTAAAATTTTAACAAGTTTTAACAGAAACAAAAAACCCGTTTCATTAGCACCCTTTCTTCCTGTATTATCCTTACCTTTCCTGCTTACCATCCCTTTCTATTCATGAAAAGAAAAAATCTTGTATAAGTAGGTCATATCCTTGGCTCTTGATGTACACTTTAGTTAAATGCTTATGCTTTGAATCTAATCTTTTTTGGGAATTCTTAGTATTGTAGTCAAGATGCATCAAAATGATAACGTTTCCTCCTACTTATAAAGGGACAACATCCTAAACTTACAACACCCAAAAGTATGCATACAGAACTTATTAATTTTTTCACAAGCTGTTGACATCTGTATCCTTTTTCGGTATCATATTCATGTATGAAGTTAGTATTCATATCAAGAAAGGTTTCGAAAAAGAAAGACAGGTAGAGAAAATGAAAAAAACTTATGTTGTTAGCGCTAAACGTAGTGCAATCGGTAGTTTTCTGGGTTCTTTAACAACAGTTAAACCAGTTGATTTAGGTGCTACTGTTGTCAAAGCATTACTGGAAGACGCACACGTTGCCCCTGAAAATGTTGATGAACTGCTGTGTGGTAACGTATTAAGTGCAGGATTGGGGCAGAACATCGGCCGTCAGGTTGCATTGGCTGCTGGTATTCCTGAATCTGTTTGTTCACATTCCGTTAACATGGTATGTGGTTCCGGTTTACGTACCGTAATGGAAGGTGTTATGTCTATCCAGACTGGCTTCAATGATATCGTTGTTGCTGGTGGTGTAGAAAGCATGTCAGGTGCTCCTTACCTAATTCCTGCAAACACTCGTACAGGAAACAAAATGGGAGATTTCAAATGTACGGACCATATGATCTACGACGCATTAACTGATGCTATGAATGGTATTCACATGGGTGTTACCGCAGAAAATATTGCGAAAAAATATAACATCACTCGTGAAATGCAAGATGAATTCGGTTATGCATCTCAACAGAAAGCAATAGCTGCTGTTGATAGCGGACGTTTCAAAGATGAAATCGTTCCAGTAGAAGTAAAACTGAGAAAAGAAACTGTGATCTTTGATACTGACGAACATCCTAACCGTAAATCTACTCCTGAAAAAATGGCAAAACTTCGCCCAGCTTTCATTAAAGATGGTACTGTAACAGCTGCTAATGCATCTGGTATCAATGATGGTGCAAGCTTTGTATTATTAGCTAGTGAAGATGCTGTAGCAAAATATAACTTAACACCAATTTGTGAAGTTATCGGTATCGGCCAAGGTGGTGTAGATCCATTGACTATGGGCTTAGGTCCTACTCCAGCAATTCGTCATGCATTGAACTATGCAGGTCTGAAACTGCAGGATATTGAATTAGTCGAACTGAATGAAGCATTCGCAGCACAGAGTTTAGGTGTTATCCATGAATTAGTGGAAGAACACGGTATCGATCGCGAAGAATTCATGAACAAGACAAACGTAAATGGTGGTGCCATTGCACTGGGTCATCCAGTAGGTGCATCTGGTAACCGTATCTTAGTAACATTGATCCACGAAATGATCAAACGTGATGCAAAAGTTGGTTTAGCATCTCTGTGTATCGGTGGCGGACAGGGTACTGCTGTTATCGTAAAACGTCCTTAAGAAATAACGCAAAACATCGGTGTATTTACCGATGTTTTTTTTGTATGTACTTCTATCATACGTTCGTATGATTAAATACTGTATTGAGACTTGTTTATGCCCTTTCTTCAATCCCTGTATCTGCTCTTTTCATCCCGATAAAATAAAAAAATGATGTTTCAACACCATCGACATATAGTTTAAAGATTTTTTTCTCTTATTTGTATTCATATAATACCATAAATTCATCATTTTTTCAAGACTATACCTCGCTTCCTATTTGTGATAAAACTCTTTACATGAAAGGAAGTGATCATCGATGCATACGACATCTCAAGCTTTATCCGTCAATCAAACGCTCAATCAACAACTTCAATCTTATGGATACCATCTGCGTGCAGAAGATATGACAGCCTTAAAACAAAGTGTGCAGCATGCTTGTAGCGCTTTTGACTTGGTAGAGAGTGACTATCACATCTTATATGAGCTGATAAAAGCGCTGGCTGCCTCCCCTTATGCAGATGCAACACGATATTTACCCATGCTTCATGATGCCATATTTTCCTATTATCAATTACGCTCTTTGTTTTCCTGGCAAGTGAATGATGCCACCATACTGCATACCCTGCTTACCTTTCATATGCAATATGGAACATTTGATAAAGTCCTTATAAAACGGTGCTGCAAACAGCTAAAAATACGAAAATGAGCTCTAACATACAAACACAAAAAAAGAGCAGCGACCAGCAACAAGAGCGTCTGGAGTTACTTAAACATTTGATTCAGCTTTATACACACCATAACAGTAGCTGTGTTCCTCGTCACGTAGCAAACGATATGCTTATCAGCATTACTTATATAGCTCATCATGCCACAGGTGATGCATCTTTAAAAAAACGTTATGTTCATGGTTTACAACAGTTAGAGCTTTTATGCCATGCTTGCAAACACCGCTTAGCAAAAGTCCAGCTCTATGCCGAATGGTACCCAAATGAACGTCTGCGTTATCTCCTTACCGATTTTTTTCCAACCTATCTCAAACGTTTATCATCGCCTTATGCTCCTTTGTTGTATGCTTTTGAAAAAGAAGATATCGATTATCCATTGCTAGATGGTTTGCCTTTGGAGCATGCAATGTATCATTTACAGGGAATTGATTTAATTTCTCATTATCTGGAACAACTATCTTATGAAGTAGCCTTTCTGAAACCTTTTTATCAAGAACTTCCGATGATTTATAAGCTTTATCAAATGCAGCGACACGTTTCTTTGTTTGAACTAAATCAGAATCTGGTGGAAGTCTTATTGCCTCAAGTATTGTTACATGTATACCTGAAACAATCTTATGGAGTTCAGCTGGATGCTGCTGCTCTTGATGCTTTTAATAAAAGGTTATCCATAATGCGACCACAGGAGCTTTTGCAACAAATGTATCTAAGCTTACAGCCATATCTTGACGAGGATGTATATGCGTATGTGTATGCCTATTTTCCTATTCTAAAACAACGACTGCAAAACGATATGGAAAACCATGCAGAACTTTTTATTTTTGAGGATAACACGCCAAAACAATATACCTTACAAGTAATGACCGCTTGTTTAAATAGTGAATTCACACACCATCAAGAAGTCTTATCTGCTATGACTTCGACTACTGAAAAAATACATTATTTTCGAACGCATTTGCATAATTTCCAAGATATGATCGAGATTTGGGATAGTTATATCTTTTCTTTGGAAGAATTAACGGTATTATTTCAATCGTATACTCCTATGGATTTCGCCATCTTCTTGCGCCATCATTATGCTGAGCAATTTGTCTTTACCGCTTCGGTAACACTTGATGAACTTTTGCTGTTGCCAGTAAGTGCAGATTGGGAAGAAGCTTTACATATGGTCCTATCAACATTGTCGAAAAAACAACAGCATATTCTTGAACAATGGATGAATTCTATCAAATTACAATACTGAACAATTGCCTGTTATTGTCTAAAGAATCGTTATATTACTAGCTCTTATTATGAAAAAGGTGTATCCTAATGAAAAAAGAGGAAGTACTATGAAGAAACATCAGCAAGTTATAAAAATTCTGATCTTGACTCTATTTGTCATCAGCATGTTGTATCTTACTTTAAAAGATGATTTGCAAGATATTTTACAATTACTGCAAAACCTCGATTTCTACCATTCACTCTTACTGATCACGGTAAGTTTTATTACTTGCATATTAGGCGGTGTCATCATTGGTATGTTAGGACATAAAGCACAAGATGATTATCGTTTATACAATGGCATTTCTAATGGTCTTGTTTCTTTGTTTCTGATGAATGTCAGTGCCTCTGCGTTTGCTAAAGCAGCACAAATGGTCATGTTCAAGATGAAAAAACTTAAAGCAGATGTTGCTTGCTCTATCTTGGTCATGGATCAGCTGCTTTATCAGATATCTTATTTATTACTTGCTGCATTCGCCATCGCTATCAATTATGATTTTTTGGTGAATCAGTTTATGAAAGAAATCCCCTTTGCCTTTATCGGTTTTCTGATTGGTTTTATACCGCTCATAGCTGTATCGCTGCTTTTCTTTTGGCCCTTTTTGCAGCATCTTCTCATACAGATATTGCTCTGGTTTATGAAAAAGCTAAACCTTCATGTTACGACTGCTTCAATCGAAATAAAACTGGAACGATTTTGCAAATCTTTACAAGCAGTGAATATTTTATATGTACAAGATCGAAAACTGCTATTGCGCATCCATCTAGTAAATACATTACGTTTAATACTACGCCATTCGCTGCCTATCTTAATCGCAATTGCCTTGCATATAGAAGTCAGTCTATATGATATCCCCTTGTTTTTCAGTGCCTCTTTCTTTGTCGATCTCATTTTATCTTCCTTGCCAATCTACGGCAAACACGGTGTAGCAGAAACAACATTTGCACTCATCTTTACTCCTATCGTTGGTAAAGTCAATGCAGCTGCTATGATGTTGTTATGGCGAGTTATCACCTTTTATACCAACACCATTCTGTGTGGTATTTATACGATAGTCACTCCCGATATTAATATTCAGGAACTAAAAGCGCAAAAAGCCATAACAAAAGAATCAGATAAAAGATAAGTTATAGAAAAGAAAAGTCTCTATAATATAAGTACCCTGCTGGCTTTAATCCGTGTTCCTTATTTTTAAAAGACTTTTCCTTTATGAAATCTTTAGCACATAGAAAATAATATATGTATCCCATATACCATCGTGCTTATGATCGTCTAATGTAGTATGTAATATGCCCTATGATATGGATTGAATCATCAAACGGATAATTTCATCATCGCATTCTTTCATGCCATCGCGTGCTAGTTGACCGATGCCTTCCATGGTCTTTTCGATAGAGTCACCCACAATGCCCTCTCCGCGATAAAATTGTTTTCCTTCTTTATACATTGCATACCCTAGGATTCCGGCATCTACTGCTGAAGCTATCTTCGCAGCACAGCTTGGTTTAGCTCCATCACAAAGCATTCCACTCGTAATTGCCAAAGCATTTACGATCGTATGACAAATATGCTCATAATCACCACCACGTAAATATGTAATACCAGCTCCAGCACCAGCTCCGGCACTGACAGCACCGCAATAAGCCGATAAACGCCCAATAAATTGTTTTTGATAAAGCGTTGTCAGATTACTTATGATCAAGGCACGCATCAATTGTTCATGTGAGCTATGCAATTCCTTAGCATAAACCAAAACAGGTAAAGAAGCAGTCATTCCCTGATTTCCACTCCCTGAATTGATGATGACCGGAAGTTCACAGCCACTCATACGCGCATCACTGCCAGCTGCCGCCATTGCTCTAGCTTTAACCTCTACCGCAGTTCCATATGTATGTAATAATACATTTCCAATACCTGCCCCATAATTCCCCCGCAAACCTTCATTGGCAATAGCCTCATTATACGCAATTTGACGTTCTAAGATTTCTTCTACATCTTTAACATCAACTGACATTGCGAAATCATAGATTTGTTTCATCTGTAAAGAATAACCGGTTTCTTGTTGCAGTTCATCTTCTTTTTGATAAATAATTGCTTCATCATGTTTGATGAGAACAACATTCGCATGTGTATTACGTATATGTACAAGTGCATGATGTTCCTCGCTAAATACCTTTACAATAAGTTCCAAAGCACAGCCACTCTGGATACGATGAAGCTGCATATCTACAGTATCCAGAAATTTTTCCATTTTTTGAATATCCTCTGTTTTGACCTTAGAAATTACCTGTAATTTTTTATCTGGATCTCCGGCGCAAATACCGATGGCTGCTGCCGCTAAGATGCCCTTTCGTCCATTGGTATTTGGTACTGTTACACTTTTAACATTTTTGATGATATTGCCACTTGCATATATTTCAACATGTTTCACATCTTCCTGTAAAGTTTTTTGGGCAAGTGCTGCCGCATAAGCGATTGCTATTGGCTCTGTACATCCCATGGCCGGTACCAATTCTGTTTTTAGAATATTAATATATTTTTGATACATACTGTCTTCTTTTCGCATATCCCTACTCCTTGTTGACTTTCCTATATACTTAGTATATCATGTCTTTACATATAGTAATAATTTATATATTTTATACTTCAATTAAATATTTTTTATGGAGGACATATGGAATTCAAGCATCTTAAGACCTTTGTAACAGCCGCACAATTAGAAAGCTTTTCAAAAGCAGCGCAAGCTCTAGGCTACACACAAGCAGCGATAACAATTCAGATACAACAACTGGAAGAAGAATTGCAAACCCATTTATTTGAACGTTTTCCTCGTCACGTATCTTTAACAGCCCAAGGAGAATTATTTCTGCTCCATGCCAATGAAATCTTGCAAGCAAAAGATGCTGCCTGCAACGCCATGAAAACGCAAACACAGCTCACCGGAACATTACGTATAGGAATGATAGAGAGTATTTGCTCTTCTATATTTCCTGTCATCTGTAAATTGTTTCATGAACACTATCCCGGTGTTTCCTTACGTATTGAAACAGCTTCGATCGATCAATTACTGGATTATATGAATCATAATCAGGTTGATTTGGTATATTTAATGGATCAACAGCTGCAAGATGGGGCATGGATCAAAGTTTTAGAATATCCATCTGATGTTTTATTTGTTGCCCGTTACGATCATCCCTTATGTCAAAAGAAAACAATAACCTTAGCTGATATCTTATCAGAAAAATTAATGCTTACGGAACAAGATGCCAGTTATCGCTATGCTTTGCAGCAACAGGCTGCCCGAATGGGACTAACCGTAAAACCATTTTTAGAAATCGGCAATACTGCCTTTCTTGTAGATATGGTAAAACAAGGCCTCGCAATCTCCTTTCTTCCCCGCTTTAGTGTAGAAGAGGAATTACAGAAAGGTGTTTTAAAAATACTGACGCCACACGATTATCATCTTCAGGTATGGCAACAGGTGTTTTATCATCGTAATAAGTGGCTAACATCACAGATGCAGGCAATGATTCAAACAATAGAAGAAGTAATTAAAAATTAAAAGCTTTTTATGAGTTACTTGGATGATGCAAGTTAAAGACAAGTAAGCCCTCATAAAAAGCTTTTATGCTATGGAAGAAATTGAATCTTATTTAAAAATGATACTACCTCTTCCCAATAAAGATGTGGTTCTAATAAAGAACTATTGGCATGTCTTCCCTTTGGTAAACGTACAACATGATGCAAAGTAGGACAACTTTTTGCTAATTGTTCCATCATCGTAATGGGAATAAAATTATCACGTTCGCCATGCAGAAACAGCATAGGAACCTTTGCCTGTGCCACATGATCCATAGGACATGCCTGTTTTAATGTATAACCGGCTTTTGCTCTTAAACATAAAGATAAACAAAAAAGCGGTATACAAGGCGGTACGTGAGGCAACATTTTTCTTAATTGATGGGTTAACTGTTCGCGTAAAGAAGTAAAACCACAATCTTCGATGATGACTTTAACACATCCATTGGTTTCATCAGCACACATCATGACACTGGCAGCTCCCATACTTACACCATATAAAGCAATATCGGTAGCGTGATATTGCTGTGTTAAGTATTTGCACCATGCGTGAATATCTAAATGATCCAATGCTCCAAAACCAATGACAGTTCCTTCACTTTTCCCATGCCCACGCAAATCAATCAATAACACGGAACATCCCATATCATAAAAGCGTTTCGCTGCCGGTATAAGATCTTTTTTGCACCCCATATATCCATGCACCAAAACGACCCATTTTGTTTTGTGATTTCTGATGATTGTTCCTTGTAACGTTAAATCATCATGACTTTTGATTTGTACATCAATATGTGAAACTTCTTGCTCAAACCATAGATCTTCTGGTTTCTTTTTCCTATGTGAAGCATTTTGGATAATATCAGATTTATCACTCTTTGCATCAAATGCCCGTTGGAAAAAATATCTACCTAAACAATAGGCAGCTACCAACAATATCATCATTATGCCACATCCGATCCACAACCAAAGCATTTCATACATTCCTTTCTTATATTCTCTATGAAATATTTTAACATGAATTGACAAATTGAAAAACAAAATCGTAAAAACAAATGACCTATGATCTATTTTAGTGTATTGTAATCTTAGATAAATTTTTATATAATAAACACATTACGAAGGAGGTATTTCATGATGCGATCCATCAAAAGTTGGCTACATGATCATCCTTATTCCTATGCCCTTTTTTATTTTATTCCATATCTGATAATCTTTGAACTCTTAGAAACTTTTGTCGTTCCGAAATATTATATTCACTGTTTTATCGATGATATGATTCCTTTTCATGAAAGCTTCGTCATTCCTTATTTTACCTGGTTTCCTTTATTAGCAATATCGCTTGGTTATTTTCTTTTTCATTCACGAAAAGAATTTCTTGAGCTTTGTTTTATGATGTTTACCGGTATGAGCATTTGTCTGTTTATTTATATGATTTTACCCAATGGATTAGATTTACGTGTAAATATCACACATACAAATTGGTTAGCAGACATCGCACGATTACTACAACAAATAGATACACCGACCAATGTTTGTCCTTCCATCCATGTCGCAAGCACGATAGCAATCTGTTTTGTCGTCTGTCGCAGCCATCTGTTTCAGCATCCTTTTCTTGTGAAAAGTGCTTGCCTTATAATAAGCGTATTCATTTGTATTTCTACCATGGTATTAAAACAACATAGTTTTATTGATGTTATCTTAGGCTTCGCCTTAAGCAGTTTATTATACTATGTCACCTATCATACAAATTGGCAAAAATACTTTATGAAAACCCCCTTACGCATCCTATTCTCATAGATAAGAACAACAATCGAAAACGATCAAGTTTTCGACCTCTTACATCATCGTACGTAAAAACGTATACGACGGTTGAATTCATACAAAACTATGCTTTCATTGCTACTGGTCTAGTAACGATACTCGATCTCTTTTCTTCAAGGTTTTATTAACGTCCCTACAGTGGTCTTTTCACCACCTAATTCTATCCCATGTGTCACATGATAAAAAAGATTTCACCATCAATGAAATCTTTTCTTTTTAATCTTCTTCCATAGCATAAACTCAGCAATCTAATTTATGATTTTATGAAATATGCATTTCTTCCGGCTGCTTTCACCTCATATAAAACCTTATCTGCTTTTTGATACAGAATGTTATAATCACAAACATCCTTCGTCATAACAAAGCCCATACTCAAGGTGATATTGGGCAGTCCTTCGATTGTCGTCTGCAGAGCTTTTTGTAATCTTGCACAACCACTCGCTACCGCATTTTCATCTTGTGGTGCCATCAGGAAAACAGCAAATTCATCGCCACCTAATCTTCCTATCAATGCCTTTTCCCCAAATGCTTTCTGCATGACATCTGCGCAATGGATCAACACTTGATCTCCTATGAAATGACCAAATTCATCATTGACCTCTTTAAAATAATCAATATCTAAAACACCAAACGCATACATGCCTTTATCACGCACTAATTCCAATTGTATTTTCTTTTTAAAAGCTGCTGTATTATAAACAGAAGTCAGCGCATCCATCATACTCTTTTTTTCCAGATTTTCACGTTCTGTTTTTTCTTCTTGAATATCAACAGCACGACCGATGGCATACACCGGTCTATCCATGTCATAAACCACCTTCATTACGACATGAAACCAACGCACTTCCTTGTTAGCTAACTGTATCAAAACTTCACGATCCGTGTCTTTCATTTCCATAATGCATTGGAATAAAGAAGATTCATCCTTTTTCTTGTCTGATGAAATATCTTTTGCGTAATTCTCAATTTCATTTGTTTCAGCTAAGAAATTATGCTTATCCCCTAGCTTTAAAATATCTTTTTCATAGTCATATTCAAAAATTATCTCTTGTGTGATCTTGCTTAGCATCCGATAGCGATTGTTTTCTACTTCAATCTGGCGTTTCATTTTCAATTGGCGATGATAAAAATAACTGAAAACAGCAACAATACAAATGATGATCAACAGCGTTATCACCATGCTTTCAATAATATGCTGCTGAATATAATCCCGCAAAGTAAAGGTCGCTTTATCTAGTGAATGCTGATATATATAGGTATTAATATCTTCTTCTTTCAAATTGCGTATGCATTTATTCAAAATACCGACTAGCATATGATCATTTCCATCCACTACACCAAAGCTATAATTTAACATATCTCCTTTTACATCGGCAACACTGATCATAGATCGATATCCCAGCTGATTCATATAGTAGCTGATGGCATAAGAAGAATCAATCATATAATCTGCTTCCCCATCATGAACAGCTTTTAAACAGTCTTGTGTAGAGTTCGCATAGATAACATTGTGTGGATCAATGCGGCTTTTTAAGATTGAAGATAATTCTTTGCGTATCGCCAATTTTTTATTGTCTAAAGCATTTAAATCTGTATTCTTTTGTAAAACAATCTGCAATGGTGCCTTTAAATACGCGTTCGTCACGCTCATCGTGTTTATATAGTTTAAGGAATAATCATAATTGATTGAGGCCAAGATATCAATTTCATGATGCAACATACGTTCTTCATATTCATGATAGTTGTCTACAAACTCATATGAGAACTGCAACCCGGTTTCTTCCTTGATGTCTTCTAGTATATCAATCGCCGTTCCCGTTGCCTTATTACCTTTAACATATTGAACAGGAGCTTGATTGCTCATAATCATCACATGAAACGTTTTTGCCTTTCTAATGTAATCCTTTTCCTGCTGCGTCAGAATAACATGATCCAGTTTTTCTTCAAAATATTTCGTATAGAGTGTTTGCTTTAACGTTGGGTTTATTT
Source organism: Longicatena caecimuris (assembly GCF_004341945.1). Classification (GTDB taxonomy): domain Bacteria; phylum Bacillota_I; class Bacilli_A; order Erysipelotrichales; family Erysipelotrichaceae; genus Longicatena; species Longicatena caecimuris. The sequence continues at coordinate 28,752 of NZ_SMBP01000016.1, read as the reverse complement.
CATTTAGCTCTTCCATTCCTTTATTTAAATCATGGACAATCTTTGTTTTCCCCTTGGCTACTGCAAAATACATAGGGTCCGGTGAAAAACGTGCAATAACCCGAAAATCACTGGCTAAGGCGATATCCACACTTAATAAAGCATCTGCTTCCCCTTTCTTTACAGCTTCCATCTGCGCAGTACCGTTGTTATAATACTTATAGTTCACTTTTAGGCCATTGGTTTTTACATATTCTTTTAATTGGCCATTTCTAATTTCTGCCTTTTTCTGTAAAGCAATGGTAATCTCTTTGCCATTTGCTAGCGTATAGGAATCTAGCCAGTCATTATCTTTATTCACAGCTAATACATTATAAGCGTAGCCATAACTTTCGGTCGGATAATCATACAGCTTTGCAAGTTCATCACTACGACGCATACTGCCAAGCATATCAATTTCACCCTTGTTTAATTTATCTAGCAATTCTGATATTTGTGTGTCTACATCATCGCTTTTACTTTCAATAAATTCATATTCCCATCCGGTATATTGAGAAAGTTCTTTTAAGTAATCATACATATAGCCTGTATAATTTCCTTTTTCATCTTTCATACTTAAGCCTTCTTGAATAGGAAAGCCTATTTTAATTATCTTAGTACTCGCATGTTGCGTTTTTTGATTATTTGCTTGTAAGGCACCATGAAAATTGCCAATTCCCAGAAGGTATAAAAAGATAACAGCCATCATACTGACAATGTAATGTTTTTTCTTCATAGCAACCTCACTTTATCTAGTGTCTTCATGTTCTTATATTATAATACATATTTATTAATAACAGAAGTCTTTTTATATTTTAAATCACATTTACATCACAATTCATGAAATAGGCTCTTTCTTTTAGGCTTTCTTACTTGTTTTAAGGAACTTTTTACACTATGAAACAGATAACGATTTCCTCTGCTGCTTTTCTACATGTCACGAGTAAGTTAACACATGAAGCGAAGATATCGCGTTTGGAAATCGAAATACTACAAAGTGCTTATATAAATAACGAAAAAAGAATTCCAAGTTGGCATAAAGACCATAATTTTGAAATTCTTTGTTTTTATTCAATTGGTGTCTGATAGAATTTTCCTTCGACGTATTCCGTTTTTGTTACATTGACAAAACTGGTACGATCAATTTCACGGATACGATTTACCAAACCCTTTACCTCCATACTATCAACGACAGTATATAACATCGTACGCGGTTGTCCATAGTATGTACCGATTCCTTCAAAACGTGTCACGCCATGATGCGTGGTGTTCTGAATTTCCTCAATAACGATATCCGGATCACTGGTTACGATAAAAACGGTCATTTTTTTATAACGCTTGTGTACCGTATTTATAATCTGCGTTGAGCAGAATTGGAATATGATGGAATATAATGCTTTATCCCATCCAAATAAATACCCTGCAACAATCAGCATCACAGCATTCATACCCAGGATATAATTCCATGCTGGCTGATGCGTCTTTTGTGATATCCACATTGCAATAAAATCCGTTCCCCCACTGCTGGCATTACCACGAAGCGCAATTCCTAATGCTACTCCCTGTAAAATTCCACCAAATATCGTAATAAGCAAAATATCCTCCGTGATATTCGTCGTTGGTAAAATTTCAACGAATACACCGGTAAGGATGATCATGACACATGAATAAAACGTGAACTTTTTCCCAACGGTTTTATAGCCAATATAGGCGGGTATAGCATTCAAGGTGAAATTGACAAGGGAATATGATACGCTGATGCCTGCATATTTTTCAAAACTTCGCTGTATCAAAACAGTCAAGCCGGTAAAGCCACCTGGAAATAATCCTCCTGCGCTGATGAATGTATTAATATTAACAGCACAAAGTAATGAACCGATGATCACACAGCCAATCGTGACCAAATCTTTATATTTTGTTTGTATACTCATATAAACTCCTGCTCCCTACTCTTTACCACGCTTATTATACTATCTTTTTACATGGATGCAAGACTTTGTCGAAATGATAATTTTTACTCTTCCCATCATCGAAAATTCTTACATTTGCGTTATCTTTTTTGTTATGCTTTCATGCAATTACAAACATTTCATACTACTTTTTGAGAAAATGACATACACTAAGATGAAAGGAAGGATATCATGAAATCTTATGTCATGAAGATACAGCAACATACGCATAGTGATGCGGCTAAACTCATCTTATATCAAAATAAAGCTTATGAAGTAATCGTTCAAGGAGAAATATATAATGCGCAAAGTATCTATCAATTATTAAAGGAAGCCTATCCTCTGCAGGAGCGTCTGGAAGATATTGTCTTTTTTGCTTATCAACGTTGGGGCGAAGATGCCATGTTGGAATTAGAAGGAGCCTATTCCTTTGTTATCAGTAGTGGCAAAGATGTTTTTGCCGCAAAAGACCCCTTAGGATTATCTCCGTTATTTTATAGTAAGACAAACGATACCATCTGGCTATCCAATCGTATAGATGCTTTGCTAGAAGCCAGTCAACAACCGCGTATCTTGAATAGTCACGGTATTTTAGAGCTATTTTCCTTTGGTCCGAGCTTATCAATGGATAAAACATTATTTGCCAATGTTGCTTCATTGCCCATGGGTTCATTTTTACGCATCCATAATGGGGATATCAAAGTTAAGACATACTATAAGCTACCCACCATCGAGCATCATGATGATATGGAAACGACTACGTTAAAAGTGCATGATCTCTTATGTCATTCTATACAACAACAAATGCATCATTGTAAGGCATCTTTTTTATCTGGTGGTTTAGATAGTAGTATTATTACAGCTGTTTGTGCAAAAGAGAAAGAATGGCATACGTATTCTTTGGATTATGAAGGAAATGCAAAAAATTTTAAAAGCAACATGTATCAGGTTTCCATGGACAACGCCTTTATCAATCAAATGCTAGAACGCTATCCTTGTACACATCATTGGCTGATGCTCAAACAACAAACATTAGCAGATACCCTAGAAGAAAGTATGTTAGCCAGAAATCATCCCGGCATGGCGGATGTGGATGCTTCATTGCTTTGGCTGTGTCAGCAGGTTGCCCAAAAGGAAGCTGTCATTCTAAGCGGAGAATGCAGTGATGAAATTTTTGGCGGTTATCCTTGGTTTTATCGTGATGAATTAAAAGATTTGCCAACCTTTCCTTGGTTACGTTCTACCCCACAGCGCATAGAACTGTTAAAGGATGATATAAAACAATTGGGTTATGAGGCTTATATACAACAACAATATGAAGATAGTATTCGTGATATCCGATACCTGGATACTGACAGTGAAGATGATCGACGTGCTCGTCGCCACACACAACTTTGTTTAAAATGGTTCATGCAGACTCTTGTCACACGTCAAGTATGCGAAGGTGATCGTGCCAACTTAACGATTCGTGCTCCTTTTGCAAATGTCGCCTTGCTTGAATACGTATATAATATCCCTTGGCAGATGAAATTCTATCATGGGCAGGAAAAAGGCATCTTGCGAAAAGCCTTTGCAAATGAATTACCTGAAGAAGTATGTTGGCGCAAAAAGAATCCTTTCCCGAAAACACATAATCCGCAATATGCTGATATTGTCGCAAAGATGCTGATGGAACGTTATAAAGACTCTACTTCTGCTTTACATGAGCTTTTAGACGATGCGCATCTAAAAGAATTGATAGCTACGAAAGGGGCTTCTTTTCAACTGCCATGGTATGGACAATTAATGAGTGGTCCACAATTACTTGCCTATCTTTATCAGATTGATTGCTGGATCCGTGATTACAACATTAAGATTGAAAAGTAAACATGCATGATTGTAATTGTGATATTATGAGTTGTGCTTCATCATAACGCAGAAAAAAAGGAGATTGAAATGCTATGCTTCATAAATAGCTTTCAATCTTCTTTATCATGATATAGATAAAAGTGTATTTACGCTGTATCCTTTTTTGTTAACTCTACTGCCTGTATTTCTTGAAAACGCATATGCAACTTATTTGCTGTGATAGACAACAAGCGCATATCCTGATAACACTTATCAAAATCACTTTGCACATTCTGATAACGCTTTGCAAAACGTTCAAACTCCATCTCTAATTTCTGTAGTTCTTTTTGCATTTGTGCCAGATTCTCATTGCGTTCGACACCTAAATAAATTGCTTTGATTGCCGTGATGTATGCCATCAGTGTGGTAGGAGATACCATATACACCTTTTCCTGATAAGAATAGTTCACAACCTCATCACATTGTGCATATAAATACGCAAAAACAGCTTCAGCAGGAAGAAACAAATACGCAAAATCCGCCGTTTCTTGTGGCAAAATATATTTTTGTGCAATTGCTTTAATGTGTTTTTTCACATCATTGACAAATATAGTATGATACTTCTGCTGTTCTTCCTTCGTCTGTGCTGACATGATACGATTGTAGTTTTCTAAAGGAAATTTTGAATCAATACAAATCATGTGCAGTGGTTCTTTGCCAAACAAAACAGCATCTGCAATTGCTCCATTGCTTAATTTATACTGTTTTGCATAGCGTGATGTATTCACTCCCATTGCTGTTTCAAGCAATGAATATAGTTCTATTTCACCAAAAATACCACGTGTCTTTTTATCCGTTAAAACACGTTGAATATCGTTGATTGATAACGATAGCTCTTTTAAATTTCGCTGCCCTTCATCCAGCTTCCCCATCTGTTCCATCACCTGCGAAAATACTTTACTTGTATTCTCATAGCCATGTTGCACCGTCGTATTCACATGCTTTTCCATAACATACAAATGTTCGCTAGTTGCCTCCTTCCATTGGGCAAGCTCTCTTTGCATGGATAACTGAAGACGTTGCATTTGTTGCTGCATCGATTGTTGCATCTGAAACAGTGCTTCTTGCTGATGCTTTTCATTTTCCATTAGCACTTCTTTAACACGCAAAGTTTCTTTCGGTGATTGGCGAAAGAGAAAAAAAGCGATACATAAGATCAAAAAAGCACCTAATAAGATACCAAATAAGATTTCCATATTCATCATCCTTTTTTTACGTCTATTATTATAACAGATATCTTCGTATTTGCGCATGGAAGATGTGTTCACTCATGAGCACGAAGATACATTCGCAATTGCTCACATCGTCGCATTTGTCTTTGTATTGTCCGATAGGCAATCGCTAGTTCTATTTCATCCTTACTGCGAAAAATCACCTGTGTCCTTTTCCCTTTTGCATGATAAGATACTACCTCATTGGCATGAATCCAGATACAGTCATCCCGCGTAGCGGAAACAGTCGGAAACCAGAGGGTTTCCTTTTTCTCTGACACTAAAATGGGAACCTTTTGGTGAATCTGTAAAATTTTTTTCGCGGCTATTGTACGTCCTTGCAGCGTACTGCCATAAAACAGACAAGCTTCCTCTAGCAAAGATAACACAGGTTTTTTCACAATACAGTACTTCCCATGTTCCTTTAATAACACTGTCATTTCTTTCTTTTGATACATTGCTAACAGCATGTTTTCCCTCCTTTTAACTTATAACATAACATAGCTTTCAAAAGGAATTGGGAAATTATAAATTCTTTGATAGTTTATCAAAAACATCTTTAAAAATTATCGAATATGGTTAAATTTTGATATGTAAAAAAAGAAATCTTGATCCTTCAAAAATCAAGATTTCCTAATGTTTACAATACCTATATGATACGACATCTAGCAACTAGTCGCAGCAGCCTCCATCACAGCCACCGCCACAGCTTGAGCATCCGCTTTGCTGCGCTGCCAACTGCTGTTCATAAACCAAAGTATCAATTACGATACATTCAATTTCTAATTTTACATCCTTAGGCAGACGTGCTACTTGTACACAGCTTCTTGCTGGATATGGTTCTTCTAAGTATGAACCATACACTTCATTCAGCTTATCAAAATCATTTAGATCACTGACAAAAATCGTTGTTTTCACGATATGTTTATAATCAAGTCCCATATCATTTAAAACAGCCTTAATATTCTTCATAACCTGATGTGTCTGTTCTTCAATAGTAGTACCTTCGACTTCACCGGTTTCTGGATTCAAAGGAATTTGTCCTGATAAATAAACGAAATCACCCAACTTTACCGCTGGAGAATAAGGTCCTAATGCTTTTGGAGCCGTTTCTGGCTTAAATGCTTTTAAAAAGATATTCATGCTATGTAACCTCCTAGTCTAGCAATTCATCGTCATCATTTAATGACTTTATCTGTAACTCAAGTCTGGCAGCCATGCCATCCTTGGTATCCAGTACCTTGATCTCAAGATTTTCAAATTCAAGTTCACGACCTTTGCGTACCTTGCGATGCGCATTTAATTCATATATCCAAGCCGCAAAACTTCTGGCCTTGGTGATTGGGGCATCCTGATCATCGACATATTTATCGAAGAAATCGATCAAATTTACTTTCCCATCAATCACGAATGTGTGATGTCCAATTTCCACTACATGATTTGGCAAAGGGTCATATTCATCGTAGATTTCTCCAACCAATTCTTCCAAGACATCTTCCAACGTTACAATACCAACATATACATGGGATGTTTGTGATTCTTCAACGATTGCCATATGCTCTCGTGACTTTTGAATATTTTCTAATACATCCGGCAGTTTTTTACGTTGAGTGACAAAGATTGGTTCCTGCATCATATCTTTTATGACGATTTCCCGCTCTTCTAATAAGGCATCTAAAACATCACGAACGCGTAAGATTCCCACGACCTCTAAGGTCTCATAAGAAATCACCGGTAATCGTGATAATTTATGATCCTTCAGCACCGCTTTTAACTGCTCATAAGTTGCATTATCATACAAGAAGACAACCTGATCTTTCGGCACCATGATATCACGAACATTTTTATCATCAAATTCGATGACACTTTCGATCAATTCACGCTCTTCCTGTTCCAGAACTCCTTCCTGCTCAATCGTTGAAACGATTTCCAGCAGTTCATCTTCCGTAGCTGTAACATTCTCAATGTCCATCTTCTTTTCCCAATGTCCTTCCAAAGATTCAACCACAAAAGAAATCGGGCGAAAGATCGTCACCATTACCGATAATGGTTTCGCAACCAAGAGCACAAAGGATTCTGCCTTTGCCTTTGCTACGATTTTAGGGGCAATTTCGCCAAACACTAAAATCAGAATAGTCATCACAGCCGTTGCCAAAGCAACACCGCTGGTGCCAAAGATATCGGTCAATAATGCTGTAGCCAATGAAGTAGCTAAAATGTTCACTACATTGTTTCCAATTAAGATTGTAGTGATCACCGCTGTAAAGTTCTTAGAAATAGTATAAGCTGTTTTGGCTTTTTTATTGCCGCTTTTCGCCATCTGTTTCAAACGTATCATATTCACACTGGAATATGCAGTTTCCGTAGATGAGAAAATAGCTGATAAAGCAATCAAAGCCACTAATGCAATCATGAGGCATATTCGCGATCCGTCCAAGTATAACCACTCCCTATTGTAATGTCGATTCGCATTTGCTCTTAAGTATAAGAGGTAAGAGGCATGGAACATCCTCTTACTATGGTAACTATTATAGCGTAAATTTAAAAAAATTCAATCACAATGCCTGTTTTCCTTAGGAATTCGCCTATCTTTCTCTTTTATTTTCTTTGCGATAACCACATTTTATCTTTTTATGGTACCGCTAATCTAGAAACATGTTTGCCTTTTTGAAAGGTGAAGAACTTATATAGGGAAAACCATAGTCAAAACGCTATCGTTTCCAGTTTTTCTCAAGGTTATTTCCAGTATAATTCGACATGTGAGGCTCACAATAATGACAGGAGGTAAGTAAAAATGAAAAAATCAAAAAACAGTGAAAGAACACGTTTCGTAGCTGCCCGTCGTAACTCTGATGGAACCTTAAGTGAGTTTAAAGACGAAAATGGCAATGTTTACGATTACGAACAGGCATTAGAGGCTGTTGAACAAGGTATGATTGAAAATGCCCTGCCTTTTACCGGCCGTGATGGTGCACGTCATATCCGTGGCGTCAACGATGGAGACAAATCGACCAACCTACGTAATCTAAAAGAATTCTAAGCAAAAAGAACATATGGCTAACGATTTATGCCGTATGTTCTTTTTCTTCAATGCAAAGATAACTTAACGCATGACGATAATAAAGGATGCGTCGATATAAATGATAAAACAAAACCCCTGTTATCAAAATACTACCTACAAGGAGAAAAGCTCCCAACATTCGTATATAAAGAATAGCTTGCGCAAGTGAAGATGCCCGAAGTCCCAACATGACACACCCAAACATGACGCAGATTTCCATGATTAGTACCAACAAAGTGATGCCGGTTATTTTTTTTCGTTCTAAAATGGGAAAACCTATTATCAGCATGAGAAGTACTAGTATTTCTAACGGTTGCACACAGGATAACATGCATCCTAGAATGCGCAGAATGGACATATTGGCAAGCGATATTAATTCTAGGACTAGCCTGGAAAGATACGTATAAGATAGCATGGGATCATCCAACATAGCATAAAGTGCATCATACGATTGCAAAGATAACAACCGCACACTGATATACACATAAGGTAATACTAAAAGCAACAGCAAACAAAGGAGTATAAGAAAAAACAGATGATATCGTTTTTTTCTTGTATCCACAAAATGATCCAGCCATTCCATTACTGACTCAGCCAGTCCTCTCCCTTAATAACCTCCACCGGGCTTAATCCTGGATAATCCAGCTGACGCAACACTTCATATATGATAATGGCGGCACAGTTGCTTAAATTAAGGCTTCGCGCATTGGCCACCATAGGCAGTCGCATACAATGATCCAATTGTTTGGCTAAAATCGCTTTTGGAATTCCTGTACTCTCCTTACCTAATACTAAATAAATATCGCCTTCACATTGTGTAAAATCAATCTGGCTAGGCGCCTGTTTGCCATAACGGGTCATATAATAATAGTTATTACTAGGATTCTGTTTCGTGAAGTCGTCCCAATTTTCATATAAGCGATAATCCAATTCCTTCATATAATCCATGCCTGCTCTGCGTAAATGGGCTTCATCCAAAGAAAAGCCAAGGGGCTGTATCAGGTGAAGTTTGGTATTGGTAGCCATACAGGTGCGCATCATATTCCCAGTGTTCTGCGGAATTTCCGGTTCATATAAAACTAAGTGCAGCATATTAATTATCTCCTTCCAGATAAGCAAGCAATTGTGCTAAAGCACGGCCGCGATGAGAAACGGCATTCTTTTTTTCTTCAGATACATTCGCCAATGTTGTCTGATATGGTGGATAATAAAAAATCGGATCGTAGCCAAAACCTTTTGCCCCTTCCATATGATCAGCCACCAAACCTTCAACGATCCCGGTAAATACTTGCTCTTTCCCATCTTCATCAACATAGGCAATCGCACAGACAAATTGACAGCCTTTATCTGCAACATGTTTACATTGATCAATAATATATTGATTCTTAACATCATAAGAAGTATCCCTTCCCATGAAACGGGCACTGTAAACACCTGGTTCTCCATGCATGGCATTCACAGCCAGACCACTGTCATCGGCAATTACAGCAATGTGGTATTGCTCATAGATGGCTTTTGCTTTTATCAAAGCATTTTCCTGAAAGGTCGTCCCGGTTTCTTCAATATCAATAGGCTCGTTAAGATCCAACAAACTTTTGATGTGATACCCCAATGGCTCTAACATCGCCTTAAATTCTTCGACTTTATGAGCGTTGCTTGTCGCAATCATCATTTCTTTCATATCTTTCAGCTCCTTTATATAAGTAAGTTCTTTATTCATAAACCAACGTCTTGGCAAGGTTTGTCGCGCATTGTACAAGATCAGTTGATAGCCAAACTGTCCATGATCATAACCAACATCAACTAAGCCATAACAAAATAATTCCTTTTGATTTGCGATACCTTTACAAAAGGCAAAGGATAAGAGGTTTTTCTTTTCTTCTTGCGTGATCCAACAATCTGTAAAGCGATGTGGTTTCTGTTTAAAGCGTTTATAATAAGATCGTAGCAAGACAGCATCAACCGCTTGTTTGGACTGTTGTAAAATTGGATAAAAACAGGAAAACAGTTCATGTGGCTGATAAGGATGCGATAGTTTTTGATATTGTTCACCTAATGCCATGAATAAATCAAAAGGATTTTGATACCAGCCTAGCTCTAAGATTGCTTGTATACTATCTTTGGCGATGCCGCTATTCCAAAACTTTTCTACAGCTTCGCCACAGGCATGCAACTGTTTCAATTCTTTTGTACTCAGCCATGAAGTAGCCACAACATCATAAGGTGCTGTTGTTTGGGCCTGTAATCCATAAGAAGAACTTTCCTTTTTTAACTTGGTACCCTTTAACAACTTTAAGATGCCCAACTGTACCTCGCTTGCCTGTAAGGCAAACAACATATTAAAACTTTGTCGAAAGGTTGGCAAATCTTCATAAGGCAAGCCGGCAATCAAGTCCACATGCAGAATACAGCCGGCTTCACGCATTCGTTTAATGACTTGATGCAAACGTTCATTGTTTTGGATACGTCCTACGCTCTGTAAAGTTTTCGCATGAAACGATTGGACACCGATTTCAAAGCGAAATCTTGTTACATCTGCTTCTTTGGTGAAAAATTCCAATAACTCTTCACTTAATGTTTCTGCAACCACTTCAAATTGAAAAATCTGATTCTTACAATTTTGATTGATATAACGTGCAATACGCAAAGCTCGTTTAGGATCGGCATTAAAGGTACGATCTAAAAGCTTAACCTGCTTGACATCACTATTGGCGATTTGTTTAAGAATCTCCATAACATAGTCGATTGAAAACATACGGACACAACGATCCGCAGAGCTTAAACAATAGCTACAGCCATAGGGGCAACCACGACTCGTTTCCAAATAGAAATAACGATTTGCCATCTGCTGGCTATCCATAGCTAAAAAATATGGATTCGCTAATGTTTCCAACCACGACAATGCAACGCGTTGATAGTTTTTATTGGGAAATGCCTTTGTATAAATTCCCTCTACCTCATGAGGACTTTCTTCTTCCAGCATTGCTATATATTCCCAGACGCTTTTTTCACCTTCTCCGATGCTGATGGCATCTACGCCTTGCTCAAGCAAATCATAAGACTCATAACTCACTTCTGGACCGCCAACAAGAATATGCAAGTCAGGCTTTGTTTCCTTTAATAATCGTATGACAGCTTTGATGATTTCGATATTCCAAATATAACAGCTGAAACAGACGACTTCCACCTGCATAGATAAAATATCTTGTACAATGTGTAACGGATCATCCTTGATGACATATTCTTTTAAAAGCACATCCTCGCGATGTTCACATGCCACATACAGCCATCGCAATGCCAAATTTTTATGTATATATTTTGCATTACAGGTTGTAAGCAATGTTTTTTTCACATATCCACCTTCTTCGTCTACTTATTTTAACAAATTTCACGTAAATATGCTATGATTATACAGGTGATTCCTGTGAAAGATAATAATTTCCTCGACGCATTGTTTTTTGACCCTGATTTACAACTCAAAGACATGCAGAAAGGCTTAACAAATAAAAACTACCTGTTAACATTGGATGGTGAAGAATATGTTTTACGTATCCCTTTTGCCGATGCCGCAAACATTGTTGACCGCCATCATGAAACACTTGCTTTACAAGCATTAAAAGATAGTGACATTGATGTAGATACCATATATTATGATGAAGTCAGTGGCTATAAAGTTACCCGTTATTTAAAAGATGTGGTAACCTATGAAGAATGCATATATGAGGATAAGATAGAACGTGTGGCCGCCCTAATGAAACGATTTCATGGATTGCACACCACCATTGGTGTTTCCTTTGACCCCATTGGACGTTATGTACAATATGCTCGTCACGTTAAACACCAGCCCTTTGCATTTCCTATGTTAAATGATCTCATTAAAGAGCTGCAGCACATGAAACGTACGCAGGTGTTATGTCATAATGATTGGGTAAGTGGCAACATTCTTTTTACGCCCGCTAAAACTTATCTCATCGATTATGAATATGCCGCTGATAACGACCCTTTATTTGATGTCATGTCCTTTTTAAGTGAAAATAACATCCAAGATGAAACGTTGCGCGAACGCTTTTATGCTGTTTATTTTGATACCATGGACGATCAGCTGCGTAAGGATTTGTTATGCTTTGAAGCATTTGAAGATGTGTTATGGTGTCATTGGGCCTTAATGATGTTTGAAAGTCGTCAAGATCCTGTTTATATGCACATAGCAAAAGCTAAAGCACAAGGCTATAATAACGTTATTAACAAATGGAAAGCTTATCAATAAAAAAAAGCCATTCTACTGTTTACTTTACTGTAAACGTATATAGATGGCTTTTTCTATTGCTATAGAACATTTAGTCTTACGATAAGCATTCATGCTGTTTATAAAAAGTTATCGCACACTGTCTCCTTCTTGAAGGTAAAACATATTCTTTTGTTGAGGTATCGCTTTTTTTTCAATCAGCGCTTGTACTGCCGCAAAAACATCCTGTGCAAATACGTGATAATCATATACCACACTGGTCATGACTGGACTCATGATACGCGTAAGGTCCTGACCGCCAAAGCTAACCACAGAAACATTCTGAGGAACGCTAATATGATATTCTTGCACATACTTAGCAAAAGGAATCGCCAAAGCATCATCCTGCAAAATCAATAAATCGAGTTGTTCGGCAAATAATTCCTTAATTCTGGCATAAGTATCCAAATAGCTGCCATCACTGATCTTAACCGCAAAATCGTGTGGTTGCTTCACTTCACGATAAGCCTCTTTTATACCTTCCATATGTAAGTTGGCCAACTGTACATTACTACCCAGGTAGCGAATCATCAAATGCTGCTTCTGCATCAGATACTTGCCTAACACTTCAGCAGCCTGTGTTTCAGGGATAGTAACACTAGTAATTCCTTCCCCTTTCGCACACAAATAAATGATTGGAATCGCCGTTGTTCGCATCTGTTTTTGAATAAATTCAACACTGGAACAGCTCATTACAAGAATCGCATCCATATTATTGACGATACAGGAAGTTAAATACGTTTCTTCCAGATCTTCCCGATTCTGTGTGAAATATACCTGCAGCAGACATCCCTGTGTATATAGCTCCTTACAGATCGCATCAAGTATCTCACGTGTTCTAGGCAACATCACCTGATCACACAATAAGGCGATACGATAGCCTCTGTTAACAGTGCTCTGTTTTTTTAGGACGCGTTTTTTCTTTTCTATTTTTACTTCTTCTTCGACTGCTTTCTTCATAGCTTTTGCGACATAGCCCGTTTCTTCGATGGCTTTAGCAATGCGAAGCGCAATATCCTCTTTGACGTTTTCATCTTTTAAATAACGGGATACAGTAGCTTTTGATACTTCAGCAAGAGCTGCCACATCCGCAAGAGTAGCTTTTTTCATCATCTTTTCCTCACTTCATTTCTATTGGTATTTTACCTTACTTTTCTTGAATTGACAAGGTTTCCAACAGCTGCTCCAAAATATCAGCAACGCCATCTTCCTCATTTGTATAACGGCTGATATAAGCAGCTGCCTTTTGGATGTAGCTATGTCCGTTCTTCATCGCAATACTGTTGGGAAATTCTTCAATCATACTAAGATCATTCAAGGAATCCCCAATGACCAAAACATCCTCTTTCGCAATGCCTTTTTCCTTACAAAAAGCCGCAAGTGCAATGCCTTTTTGGGCTGTTTTTTGCGTCACTTCAATATTATCTTCTATCGAATTGGTCACATGCAACGCCTCACATGCCTGTAATTCACTGCGTGCTTTTTCTAAATTCTGCAATAAACCGCCAAAAGCTTCCATCTTATATACAGGTATCTCTTCGCTCAAAAATGCAGAAATATCCTTTACTTCTCTGGCATAGCGACAAAACCCTGATTCATCCTTCATTTTCATAGCAATCCCCTCATCCAATCCCTGCTGTTGTAAATGCTCTAAAAAAGCTTTTACACAACGTTTTTCATCAGAGGTGATCGTTCCTATACCGGTAAACATATGATAGCAAATATCATACTTTTGAAAAATGGCATCTACCAAGCGGATATGCTCCTTTTTCATCGTTACTTCATAGAGTGCTTTCCCCTTTGCATCCGTAATCAAAGCCCCATTCAGCAGCAAATACTCACAATCTGGCAATACGTGTTCAAACATAGGAATAACACTTTGTGCCATTCTTCCGGTTGCCACCATAAATTGAATGCCTTGTTCTGCTAATTTGGGCAATACTGCTTTACTTTTATCCGATAAGCCATGGTTGCCATCTAATAAGGTGCCATCTAAATCACAGGCAATTAATTTCATCATTTCTACCTACTTTCTTACTGGATATAGTGTATCATTAATATCCTGGTTTCGCCAATCTTTCATGCAAATTAATTGCTCCACTTCTTATTTATCGCGTATAATAAAACTATGAGATGAGAAAGGATGTATGATGATGTTAGAAATTGGAACTACGGCCATTGATTTTACCCTGCCGGATGAACAAGGCAATTTGATCAGTCTTCATTCCTTTAAAGGAAAAAAAATTGTATTATACTTTTATCCAAAAGATAATACCCCTGGATGCAGCAAGCAAGCCTGCGCCTTTAAAGCTGCTTATGATGTTTATAAAAGAAACGATATTATTGTTATCGGAATCAGTAAGGATTCTTCACGCTCGCATTTACGTTTTAAAGAGAAATACGATTTGCCTTTCATTTTATTATCCGATGAGGAACATAAAGTCATTGAAGCATATGATGTCTGGAAAGAGAAAAAACTATATGGTAAAACCTATATGGGCATTACGCGCAGTACCTATGTAATTGATGAAGAAGGCACGATCATCAAAACCTTTGAAAAAGCAAATCCTGCAACAAATGCACAGGATATCCTAGAGTATCTAGCGCAATTATCAAATGAGCAATAACCAACAAAAATAAGACTAACAAACAAAAAAAGAGGTCATAACCACATCTTCGATTTATGGTTATATCCTCTTTTTTATGAAAAGCGAACAAGAATCACATCACCTTCTATGTTTTCTATTTCTTTCACCATGATCTGAATCTGTTCACATTTAAAAAACCACGGCAGCATCTTTTTAACAAATGGCTGCAAAGGCTGAACAAACAACGAATGAATCTCATAGGTACAAGGGTCAAAGCCAAGATCTACAACAAGTCCAACTAAAGAACCATCTGCTATGTTAATGACCTGTTTATTGCATATATCACTAAAGCGCATTTTCTCACCTACCATCAGTATATGAGAAATAACGATTTTGGTGCCTAGATTTCAAATTCTTTTTTAAGTAAGGCAATCGCATTTTTTTCTAGACGCGATACCTGTGCCTGCGAAATACCCAATTCATTGGCGATTTCTGTTTGTGTCTTATCCTGATAATAGCGTTTCTGAATAATATCCTTTTCTTTACCCTTCAAGTTTCGCATGCTTTTTTTTAATGTCATATAATTCGATAAACGCTCAATTTCGTCCTTGTCATCCTTAATCTGATCCAATAGATACAGCTCATCACCATCCGAATTATAAACAGGTTCAAATATCGATACGACACTTTGCGTAGAATCTAATGCGTCAACAACATCCTTTTCTTTGACCTGTAGTTGTTCAGCCAGCCAATGAATCGTTGGCTCTTTTTGATGTTCATGGATATACTCTTCTTTTAAGCGAAAAACTTTATAGGCCAAATCCTTTAAATGCCGTGATACCCGAATTACTTGATTGTCACGCAGATAGCGTTTGATCTCTCCCATGATCATAGGGACTGCATAAGTGGAAAAACGTACTTCATGTTTTAAATCAAAGTTATCAATGGATTTCACCAGTCCAATACAGCCAACCTGAAATAAGTCATCCATATTCTCGCAACGATTTGAAAAACGCTGAACGATGGACAACACCAACTTTAAATTCCCCTGTATCAAATCCTCTTTTGCCTGTTCATCCCCACTTTGATACTTTTTAAATAATTCTTTCATCTCCTCGTTGCTTAATACTTTTAAATCAGCCGTATGAATACCACTGATTACTACTTTATAACGACTCATGTAACTTCCACCTTCCTGCTTAAATGACTATACAAGAAGTGTTCCCTTGCCAAGATTTGCTTATGCCAGAATCCTACTGTAAGTAATTGGAAACAGAAAAGACTTGACAATCAAAAAAAGGGATAACATGAGGTCCGTGAGGTTTATGCAAAAATGCGTTATACATGCTGCACAGATTGTTAGAAATGCAACAGCACTACGTATGTCATCATAACCAGCTAGTAACAAAGCAGCATCGCTTATGAAAAAGGGGTTTGGGGTGAAGTAGTCGTTGCTTTATGTGCTTTTCATCAGCCAAAGATCCTGTACTACTTCACGCTAATATGGAAATTTATCATAAAAAAATGAGATATTTTATAGTCATAAAGATGAATGTAAGATAGTAAATGAATTCAAGCAAACCGTAAAAGAAGATATTGAGTAGTATACGTATAGAATAATAAAAAAGATTAACCTCTGTACAATACAGAAATTAATCTTTGCTTTCGTTTCTTTACTTTTACTGAATATTGAAGCTCATTTCATCATGCTAAGTAGCACTTTTTTATCCACCTATTTGGGCATACATACCTTTTGCCAATGCATAGGCACGATAAGGCTCTAATACTTCATTCGCCATGATTTCGGTAGGAAAAACATATGGCTTTCCCATTTGTTCAGCTTTGCTTTTTCCCAGTGAATGATAGGGCAATAAATGCACGCTCTGCACACCCAATGCATGTAAATAGTCAAGTTCCTGATAAACCAAAGATGCCTCATCATTAAAGCCGGTGATGATCGGCATACGAACGATGACCTTATGAACATCTTGATGTAACAGATAGGCCAAATTGGTTTTTATCAGTTGTCCATTACCATGCGTGAACTGCAGAAGTTTTGCGTCGTCCAGATGTTTAAAGTCATACAGGAATAAGTCAATAAATGGCTCTGCTCGTTGCAAATCAGCCAACGGATAATTTCCTGTTGTTTCCACAGCTGTATGCAGACCTAATGCTTTCGCTTCTTGTAATATTTCGCATAATGATGTTACTTGTACAAATGGTTCACCACCACTAAACGTCACACCGCCATGACTCATATCATAATAATCCTTATCCTTCATGACTTCATGAAGAATTGCCTCGCTTTCCATATCTTCTCCACGCAGCTGCAAAGCATCTTGTAAACACATTTCTACACAGCTTTGACAACCATTACATCTTTGGGCATCGTGGTGAAACCTTCCTTTTTGGAAATGAATAGCTTTTTGTGGACAGCTTTGTTCACATGTATGGCAGCTTACACATTTACGCATATCATGCAAAAGTACCGGTTGACTGCTTTGTGTTTCCGGATTTGCACACCATGGGCAACAAAGTGTACAGCCTTTTAAAAATACCGTTGTACGAATACCAGGGCCATCATGAATAGCGAATCGTTCAATATGGGTAACGCTAATCATATAAGCACCTGCTTAATAATTCATCCTGAATATCTTTCGTCAAATTCACAAATACGGCACTATAGCCTGCTACACGGACGATCAAATCAGGGTATTTCTCAGGATGTTTTTGGGCATCCTCTAAGATACCATGATCCACAACCGTTACCATCAGCTGACAGCCACCTTTATCAAAATATGTCTGAAACAACATTTTGATCTTTTCACGATCTTCTCGAAACATCCGTGGGGTAAATTTGATATTCTGCACACTGCCTCCATGATACTTTGCCTGAAATTTTGCTAACGAATTTAAACAAGCCGTTGGTCCATTCTTGGCAGCCCCACCTTGCGGATTATTTGCCGGATTCATAAACACTCCGGCTTTACGTCCATCTAAACTTGCCCATGTTTGATGTCCCCAATCGGTATTCGTTTGATTATTGGATATAACGATTAAATAATAGCCCAGTCCCTTTTGGATGCCTCTTTGTCGAATGCCTTTTGCAACATATTCATATAAATCATTTGCTAATGCATCACATTCTTTTGCATCATTGCCGTATTTATCTTGCCGCAATAGTTCCTTACGAATATGCTCATAACCATCAAAATCTGCCATCTGCGCCTCATGGAATTGAGCAAGTGTATACTTTCCTTCCTCATACACCAACTTTTTAATGGCATATAAGGCATCACTGGTATTGATATTGCCATAGGTTTCATTTGTACCACCTAAAATTTCTACACCACCATCCAATAACGCTTTCTTACGATGAATACAATCATCCATTAAAATTGATGTAAAGAGGAAGGACACTTCTTGATTCATGACTTCATAGGAGTGCAGTTGGGCATCGACACTTAAATCAAAATAATAATCCAACACTTCTTTATAGGTATTGTATAAATCATCAAAGCTTTTAAATTCTTCACAAGGCGGTACGTGTACAGGTCCGGCTTTATATTTTTGATCGTTAGGATCAATGCCTTTATTCAAAGTTATATTCAATAGTTTTAACAGATTCAGCAAGGTATTCGGTGTTCCCACACTTTTCCCTTGAATGACATATTCACCACAGCCAAAAGGTACATACTGCTGGGCAATTGCTTCTTCCACGCGCATGGCATGCATGACAGCCGGCACATTCACATCATCATTATACAAAGTAGGATACGTAGCTCCACTGCCGATACAATCGTATGCCATATCCATGATATCCACTGGCGTATCTTTAGAAAAGCGTAATGTAAACTGTGGTTCTACATATCGTGTATCACGGCAAACGCGTAATGCAATACGGGCAAGGGTATCTGCTTCTTTAGGATGCTCACGTCCTACACCACCGACGATGATACGTCCATTTACCGTCGTACGACGATTTTCAATCATCTTCCATAAAGATTTCAGATAGCGATATGCCTCATCCTCATCAAGTCTTCCTGCATCCAGATCGTTTTGTAAATAAGGACCCAGCACATCATCCATACGTCCATAATTTATAACACCGGCACATAATGCATAGATCCAAAACAGCTGGAGACTTTGATGAAACGTTGTTGGTGGTTGCTCACGAATAAAACGTAAATCGGCTTCCATTAGTTGCAAATCCAGCAAGCGTTGTTTGCTTGCGTTTTGTTTGGCATCCTGTACCAATGCAATTTGTTTGTCGATTACTTTCTGCAATAATTCCATCGCTTCATAACTGGCACGCAAAAACGTATTATCTCCTTGTTGGCGAATATCTTTCTTTAATCCTTCGATCCCCTCACGCATTAAGCGTTTATAATTCAACATCATGCCGCTTAAACGAGCCGTTGCCATAAAAGGATAATGGCAGTCAATAAAACGTCCTGTTGTATCATCTGTCAACACATCCTGACAATAAATAGCTTTGACATCATGCTCTTGCCAATAGTCGTATAAAGCATCTACGCGTTTCTTATCTTCCGTATTCGTTAATTGTTCTTTAAATGCTCTTAGCTTATGAAATACGCAATAATGACCAACACCGCCTATACTTGTTACACTGCCAAACCCAATAGGCAGAAAATCTAAGCGGCCGGCAATTAAATCATCATCTTCAAGAGAGCGAAACAACACCGGAAAAATGGTAGACAGACAACGAATTTCTCTTTCTGCCTTATCAAGTCCTACGCTATCCTTATGTGCTTTGGTATAGGCTTCCATGATATTCAGTTGTTCTTCGATACTCTTTTCACAGGGAATCGGTTTGGATACTTCCACATTCTGTGCCCCATCTATATTGATCTTGTGTTTCATGTTCACACTTCCTATCTTAATGTTTTGCTTTTTCAGCCTCTCTCCAATTATCCTGATAGCCACCTAACAAATCTACGAAACGCTTAGCAGTCAAATGCGGACGTGTGATTGCACTTCCTACAACAACGGCATGCGCTCCTAAATATATGCACTTCATCGCATCTTCCGGTGTATACAGATGACCTTCCATCATCATATAAACATCATCCTTAAAATCACGACACATCTTCGCAAACAATCGGTAATCAGCACCTTCAATATGAGCAGTTTCTTTGGTATAGCCATATAACGTCGGTGCAACAATATCCGCACCATGCGCAATCGCATGTGCTGCCTCTTCATAACTTGATACATCCGCAAAGATAATAGCTTCGGGAATTTCCTTTTTCACGATATCCAGCAAATCCCAAGCAATCGTTTTTTCATGGGTGATTTGTTTTGTACAATCCAAAGCAATAATTTCAGCACCAGCTTCCCAAACCGCTTTTGCTGCTTCCAAAGTTGGCGTTATAAAAACATCTGTATCCTCATGCCAAATCTTCCATAAACCAATCATTGGCAAATCAACTTTTTCCTTGATGGCCTTGATTTGTTCCGGTGAATTTGCACGTATTCCGACCGCACCGGCCCATTTGGCAGCTTCTGCCATCTTTACAACGATATCCTCAGTATAAATAGGATCATCCTTTTGTACCTGACAAGATACGATTAATCCGTTTTTAAAGCTTTCCAGCAACGCTTTTTTTCTTTCATCTGTAGTTTTCATAACAATCCTCCTGCATCCTTTTCTTTGCTTTCATTATATTCTTCACGTTGTAGCTTGTCAATCATATTTATTCATATTTATTCTTTTTGAATCATTTTGAATCATTCAAACTTTCTTATTTTACTAGTGACCTGATATGATTCTTCGATTAAGTTAAAAAAGAGCTTCCTATGCGGAAAGCCCTAACATAATATGATAAATTTTGACAGTATTAAGGAAATAGCAACCATTTAGATCATGTATGGTTACAGATTACTTTTACTTACCCTATTCTTGCATACTATGATTCTTTTTCATCTGTACCTTTAATTTTTGAATGATCCGTTTTTCCAAGCGTGAGATATAAGACTGAGAGATTCCCAAGCGTTTCGCGATATCTTTCTGTGTTAACTCTTCGTGCTCAATACCATACCGCATTTGCAAGATTTGACGTTCTCTGTCTTTTAAGGTTGCCATGGCCGCCAATAATTCACGCTTATTTTCTTGCTTCTCAAACTCTTTCGTAACGATATCATCATCTGTTCCTAATATATCAGACAATAACAATTCATTTCCATCATAATCAATATTTAAAGGTTCATCAAAACTTACTTCCACTTTACGACGACTTTTCTTACGTAAAAACATCAGAATTTCATTCTCAATACAACGGGAAGCATATGTTACCAGCTTAATATTTTTATCACGTTTAAATGTATTGACCGCCTTAATCAAACCAATAGAGCCGATACTGATGAGATCTTCCATAAAAATCGGATTGGTTTCATAACGTTTCGCAATATAGACGACCAAGCGTAAATTATGTTCAATTAACTTATTGCGTGCTTCTTCATCACCATTTTCCAAAGCAATCAGCGCTGCTAATTCTTCATCTTTCTCTAATGGCTTTGGTAAAACATCACTGCCTTGGATATACCAAACTTGTAAATCATCGCGACTGCCAAACAGCCACTTTAAAAATGTCCAAAATTTCTTCATTCTCATCACCCCATCGTCATCACTTTCATATTTAACAGCAACTCACTGTGCATAGGCAGTTTCAAATCTTCTTGCAGATGTACGAGTACCTTTCTTTTATGACAACCGTGCAACTTCAATTCACATGTATAGCACGGTAAACTGCTTTCTTCCTGAACTGTCTTCATTACTACTAATTGTATGCGTTCATCCACAAAATATGACAGATAACGACGTTGTAGAAAGACAACCGGTATCCCCTCATGACTAAGCAGATTTCCACTATCCAAATACCCAATAACCTTAAAATGTTTGTTACCTACATAAAGCGTCAAGGGATATAAGCAATTTTTTTCACTAAAGCGTATCCGCCAACGACTTTTACAGAAAAATAGAAATAACAAATACAATAGCCAGCAGGGTATGATTGATGCCTGAATGGGCACAAACCAAAAACCATTATGAAAGCTGCCTTGATAAATGACATAACTTGTCAGCATACAAAGCACACGGAAACAGAAAGCAACTATATATGTTTTTCTAGCATACCGAAAAAGGGTTAGAAAAAAAAGAAGCTCAACAAGTATGACGATGAAAAGACTACCATCTTGCCACAAGCTGACACTCAGCATAGATATTACAGCCGCATAAAAAAGAAGATGCAGATCTTTTAATGGCTGAAACATAGCATAACTAGCAAAAAGCGCCGATAGATACAATAACAAAACACCGTTCAGCCAAGATACCTCAACATAGCTTTCCATCATCCTCACCTCATGCATATTATAGTCATCCATGCGTACACATGTTGTCGAGAAATGCTTTATCTGTAAAAACCGTTTTCTTTAATGTGACACATGTCTCATTAAAAAAAGCATCTCTCTTGTTTTAACAATAGAGATGCCTGATATACAGTATTAGAACATCGTTTTTAGTTTGTAAAATTATCAAAATATCCTTGTACTAATACGATTGGCGTTCCTTTATCACCAGATCCACTCGTCAAATCACATAAAGAGCCAATCAAATCGGTCAATCTTCTAGGCGTTGTACCCTGTGATGCCATATCGCCTTTTAAGTCATCATCTTTTTCTTTAATTTTCGCCTCGATTGCCTTCTGTAAAGCTTCACCTTTCAAGTTCGCAAAATCATTATCCGCCAGATATTTCAGCTTCAACTCATTTGGTGTTCCTTCAAGACCTGCCGTGTATGCAGGTGAAACACATGGATCAGCCAATTCCCAGATCTTACCAACAGGATCTTTAAATGCTCCATCACCATAAACCATAACTTCGATATGTTTATCTGTTAACTTTAACAGCTGACTTTGGATATCTTCTACTAGATCCTGGCATTCACGTGGAAATAATTTAACCATATCCTCTGTTGATTTATTAGAGCCTAAAAGACCATAGGAAGTATTATATCCACTACCATCTATAGAGGAAGTCATAATATCATCCAACCCACATACACGTTCAGCACCATTTGCCTTTAAGATGCGTTTCGTACGAGCGCGCGTATGGATATCACATGTTAATACGTTTTTGGTATACTTTAGAATTGTTTTCGCGTTATTAGAGAAGATGATTTCAACCTCTGCACCACATTCACGAATTAGATTACCATAATATTCCACATAATCAATGCCTGTAAAAGGATGTGGATTTTCTCCAAACAGTGAACGATATTTCTCAAGTGACAATACATCACTATAAGGGTTAATACCAGCTTCATCCAGCTGATCCAGGCTTACTAATTCATTACCTACCTCATCACTTGGATAGCTTAACATCAGGACAACTTTTTTAGCGCCTTTTGCAATACCTTTCAAACAAATAGCAAAACGGTTACGTGAAAGAATCGGGAAGATTACCCCAATGGTTTCACCGCCCAGTTTTTGTTTGACATCCTGTGCAATGGCATCTACTGATGCATAGTTTCCTTGTGCTCTGGCAACGATTGATTCTGTAATTGCCACAACATCACGATCACGAAGGGCGAAGCCTTCTGCCTGTGCAGCCTCAACCACACTGTTTACTACGATGCCTGCAAGATCGTCACCCTCACGGATGATAGGACAGCGGACACCTCTTGAAATAGTTCCAACTTTTCTTTCCATAATACCCTAATACCTTTCCTTTGCATTCCGCACAAAAACCGTATCTATGTACGGTCCTTACCAGAAAAACTTGCTTTTCTTCTGTGGGAGAAAAATGAATTCCACATCAACCTGTTCCTCTTGCAGTGTCAATATTGCATAGGATGGCCCTCTGCCATCACGGCTTCTCCATAAAGAACCGGGATTGATCAGACGTATCCCATGAACGACATCATCTGCAGCAACATGCGTGTGTCCGTAGCAAACGATATCACAGTCTTTTGCTTTTGCCGTATCTGCCATTTGTTCCAATCGTTTGATATAAGAAAAATGATGACCATGTGTCATATAGATACGATGACTGCCAGCCGTTATTACACGTTCATCTGGATAATCATAATAAATATCGTTATTCCCCTGTACGACGATATAAGACGGATAGTTTTCCGCATAATCCTCAATATCACCACAATGTAGGTAGGCATCCGCATCCGGATGTTTTTCAACGATCTGTTCCAGAATTCCCTGTTTTCCATGACTGTCGCTTACTACGATAATTTTCATCTTAACCACCTGTTATTAGTATAGCATAAACATGATATTCATGCTATATTTTCTTATGTTTGTTGTCAATACATAACAATTGATTCCTTACCTATATCCAAATGAAAACCAGTCCTGATGGGAAAAGACTGGCTTTTAGCGATTATCCTAATATTTATTAAAAAGCTATTTCATTATAAGATAGATCATATACCGAAACAGCACTTTCCTGCTGTTGTGGCATCACACTGACACCATCTACTTTTACCTGTACTTTATCGACTCCACTTAAAGCGCTTAATGATAAAATCAAAGAATCATACAAATCTTCCTTTACACTTTTATCTGAAGAAAGTAAATTTTTATTGATATCCACGATCAAAGTACCATTAGAAAATTGAAAATTATTTATTTTAATATCGTCCTGATATAGTGGTTGTGATAATTCGCTGCTTGCACTCACATCGCTGATAACTTGTAAAACCCCTTCTTTAATGCTGTCACTTGCATGCATCACACGTTTACTGCGCGGTATCAAAAATTGCTGGCCTTCAATTTTCTTTGCGCAATATACCGTAACACTATCCGAAGTATGCAACGCACTGGTGGCTGTTTCAAAATGATTAATACCGATACCGCGATTCAATACATTGGGAATCGGTGTCTGCGCATTTGGCATACTAGATAATTTTACGCCATTCAATCGTATTTCCAGTTGTTCTACATCATGAAACTGGGTGGCTCCCCACGTTAGCGATTCCAGTACACGTAGTTCATCTTCTTTCTGATAGTTTTTTAAACTATCATCAAAATCCATAACGGCCTTGCCATTAGCAATCATCACCTTTTTCACCGTACACTCTTTAGTAAATAAAGGTAAAAAACCTTTGATATTTTGCTTACCGCTCATATAGGATACCATCAGCTGTAATTTGTCTTCTTCATTCATCTCTTCACTTACAGGAATGCTTAAAGGTACCAGACTATGATCATGATCTTTTAGATACACTTGCATATGTGTACTTTCATCTTGTACAGATAACACCGTTTGTGCATCTTCCGTTCTTGGAAAATAGCGGATTGACAGGTAACTGATCATCGCTATTGCTCCAAATAAAAAAGCCAGCGGTTTCTTATACTTCGGCATTTGATCACCTCTGCTATATTCTATGTATTGCCTTTTTATATAAGAACTGCTTATAGAACTTTCATAAAAAGAATCCAATAAGAAACTATGTAGTAAATCGTCTAAAGATAGATCGATCACCCATAGTTTCTTGCTCTTTTAATGAACTTATTCCCTAATTTGAAAACAACGTATAATATAAAAGTTTATTGAGCAGCAACATGAACTACGCATTGCGAAATTCTCCCAATATTTGTAATATAATTAAAGTCTAATTCTTCTTTATCATGAAATCATACTACTTAGGATACTTTCTTTCTTTTGACAATTATAACAATTTCAAGAACAGCCAGTACAAGTAAACACACGGTTCCCAGAATCATAAATTTATACCAATTACTGAATATGGAAGACTCCGACATTTGATCACTGACAACTACCCTTTCCTCTTTATCTAGTAACTGTGCTATTTGATCAGTATTGGCAGATTTAATATAAACATAATAATCTTTGATATGTGTGTCTTGAATGACGTTTACTTTCTTTTTTAGCATGTCAAACGTACGCATCGTTATATAATCACCACTCGGTATCGTAGATTTTTGTGGAACAAATTTAGGAAGTTTGTTTCTATCTAAAATGGCTTTACCTTCTATTGGAAATGATTCAAATTCAGCCTTATCTTTGTCTTTAAGAAATTCCAAATTGAGATTTCCAGATTCCTCATCATCATAACGATATAAAACAGATTCCTTAGGATTATTAATACCATAATAATTAAAAAATGAATCATCCGCTATCTGTATTGAATATGGTGAAACATTATTCTTCCCATATGTTTTATAAGCAGTAAAATCAGGTATAGCTATTGTGAAAATTTCTGCTTGTATATTATGTGTTTTTAAAATTTCCGCAAGTTCCTCTTTTTTATTTTCGATAGCTTTCATTTCCTTTTTCTCATTATCAAGTTCATAAGAAACAATAACGAAATCTCCGCTTTTAATTTCCAATTGTATCTTATCAATCTTTAGAAAACTAACAATCATACCTGCAACAATAATCACCATACCTATCATAGGAAACAGCTTGATTAAATTCCCCTTTTTTTTCATCATGATATTTACCTACCTTTTACAACTTTACTATATCAAATTCTTATCCAACATTCAATTGAAGAAAGGCCAGCTAAGGAATAACTATGCATATTCGTGTACTTAGCATACATAAATCTCATAAAAAGCGCACCTTCATTCAATATCCAATGAACGAAGGTGCACTTCCATCTGGTGTATTCTTATCCTAAAGGCTTAATCTTATCTATTATAGCCTCTTATATATGATTGATTTTTTCATAGATACAATTTTGCCTTTTGCCCTTGATGACTTATGAGAAATTTAAAAGATGTCGTAATGATATCTTTTAAGAAACATCATCAGCATTTACTTCTTCTAACACCTTATTATTATCATGCATATACTTTGCTAAATCTTTTCCTACATAACGTAATGTATATGGCTGGTATTTCTTCTTGGTCACATCATCAGCCTGTTTAGGATAACGAACGATAAAACCATATTTATAAGCATTATCCTTTAACCAAATCGCCTGTTCTTGTTCTTCTTCACTCGGTGCTTTCGTTGTCTTTGTATCTTTTGAAGAAGTATTTTTGTCTTTATCTTTTTTATTCGTCTTCGCTTTTTCTTTTGGCTTTAATTGAATCGTATATCCTAATTGGTATTCATTACGACCTGGATAATCCCAATAAGAAAACACCTCGTCCTTGTATTTTGTCAAAGCCTTATCATATAAAGGAAATTGATCTTCATACGATAAATATCCGGCAACGATTTCCATATCCCCAAAGGTTTTTTGATTAATTTCTTTAGCGGCTTTGGCTAATTCATGAAGTGGTTTTACAACTTCTTTGCGAATTGTAACATCATTGCTATTCGTGATAGAATCATGAGGTAAATCATTAATCGAAACCAAATCATTAGGTTCATAGATATATAATGTTTCTTTATCGCCTATTGTTGTTAAGATATCTTTAGGATCCGCAATCAATTTTGCATCATCCTCAAAACCATCCCCTTCATCAAAGAAACGAGTCAGCACATTATAAGAATAATTGCTTAACATATCCTTTAACGTTCCATATTCCATTTGCTGGCGATATTTGTTAATAAAAGAAACGACGTATGACTTACTTTCTTTCCGTGTATGGTAAGCTGTATCATACCATAACGTATTTGTTAATTCAAAGCCTTCTGTTGTTATGTAAGGAAGAAATTCTTTTGGTTCAATTTTTTGCGTTACTAAGTAATTAATTTCCTCTGTATCAAAATGTTCCAACACTAAGTTACGTTGCTCATCTGTTAATTCATATGGATATCTTGCCAATTCATCATAATGTTCATTCATCTTCCACAGACAAAAAACAAATAAAACGATAAGAGAAAGGACAAATATAGTTCTTTTTACTTTCATAGGCTACACCTCGTTTTCTATTATACCATGACTTTGCAATGAAACACATGTAAATTCCTTACGAAATCATGTCTGCAAATAGCTTTTCATCATTCCCCATAGTAGACGTTTCCATATTATAATCATTTACAACAATGTTTGGAAATGAAGTTTTAAGAAAACACGTCCATTATGATACCACAAACAGCTGCCAATGATTTCCCAATGGAAAAGAATAGGTTCTAATTGCCAGTAGGCTACA
Source organism: Longicatena caecimuris (assembly GCF_004341945.1). GTDB lineage: Bacteria > Bacillota_I > Bacilli_A > Erysipelotrichales > Erysipelotrichaceae > Longicatena > Longicatena caecimuris. Next base: position 647 of record NZ_SMBP01000016.1, on the reverse strand, counting down.
TCATAAATGAGCGCACGCAAATTTAGATGACGCCAATATAAAGTATTCGTGATATTTTCACAGCGATAATACGTAGATGGAGTCTTTTCAGCAGTAGTATATGCAAGTCGAAACTGCCATAAGTCTTTTACCATGGATTGTTCTTCTAACCATGTGATCATAGGAGCATATTTCTGTAAATACGTATGTAGTTGTATAGCTATTTCATCCTTTGTTAACAGCTGCTGGCATTGATGCTGTTTGACTTTTTCATAATTTTTTAAGATCATGTTGCGAAAATACAAATAAACCTGTCGTGTTCGTTGTACCTCATGACATATATAACGGTATTGCATCGCATTGACATGCAATGGGTATGTGATAATTCTTTCAGCCATAACATCACTTCCCTTCACCAATGTATACGATATGACAAGGGTAAATCATGAAAAGCGAAAGATATTTCATAGTCCATTATAAAAAATTAAACCATTTTACATTTTTATTATTCTAGCAAACATGTGCAGCGTCTTTTTATGTAACTTGCTCTTATACCATGCCTGTTACCTTATTGGCAATCGAGTAGGGTGAAATAAATCACCCTCTCACACCACCGTACGTACGGTTCCGTATACGGCGGTTCGTTTTAATTTCAAAGCGTGTCTCTC
>NZ_SMBP01000015.1 GCF_004341945.1 Longicatena caecimuris | reverse complement strand
TGTATTTGCTTTTCCTTCCCATAAGAAAAGATCCCTCCTTTCATAAACAACCTTTTATTTATTTCCGTTGTCTACTTTAGAGGGATCATATCATTCATCCCTATCTTCGTTATTTCTTTGTCATCTTACGACTTTTATCCGCACAAGCTCGCATACCTTCCATGATGGCACTACGCAAACCTTTTTCTTCCATTTTCATGACAGCCTCAATGGTCGTACCGCCCGGTGAACAAACCATATCTTTAAGCTCGCCGGGATGTTTCCCGGTTTCTAATAACATTTTAGCAGAACCAAGCATGGCTTGTGCCGCAAATTTATAAGCATCTTTTCGCGGCATGCCCTCTAACACCGCCTCATCTGCCATAGCTTCCAAAATCATAAACATGTATGCCGGTGAAGAACCACTGACTACCGTTACCGCCTCCATCATTGACTCCTGTACTTCTGCACATTGTCCAAAGCTTTCAAAGATATCAATGATATCTTCTTTATCATCCTTACTCATCATCTCTCCAAACGCTAGTGCACTCATTGCCTCACCAACAAAAGCAGGGGTATTGGGCATCGCTTTTACTGCTTTCACCTTACGATGAAACATTGCATACAGATCTGCTAAGGTAACACCGGCAGCGATATTCACCATGATTGCATTTGGTTTCACATGCTCTCGTATTTCTTCAATAATCTTGCCATACATATGCGGTTTGACAGCAAGAAATAAAATATCCGCATTGCAGGCTACGGTTTCATTGTCACTGATATATAAATCATAAGTTCTGCTTAATGTTTCCAGTTTCTCTGGATGCTGATTACTGACGATCATATGATCGCCATCCACTAACTGTGCCTTCATAATGCCTTCTACCATAGCTTTTCCCATATTGCCACAGCCAATAAATCCAATTGTTTTCATATGTGTTCCTCCTATCGTGTATGGGGTTCCTGTATCAGTTTTCCCAATAAAACAGCTTTTTGCTGTTCATCCTTTGTTTGTTTAAACTCTTCTTGTGTAATTGGATGAATCCATGTCAGATGGACACCTTGTTTTTTAATTGATAAAGCTAAAGCGTCGGCAAAATGATCATCATCTAACAATATGCAATACGATGTATCATGAAACTGCATATCCAAGGTATGCTGATCAGCCAGACAATCCATTTGTTTCCAAGGCAGCTCGCATAAACCGGCAATTTTTGCAAAGACTTCCATTTGCTCATCTGCGCTATATACATCTTTTCTTAAGGCGATAGCAAACTCACTACGTGCATAAGATTCATAATCATCATAATAGCTATCTGCATTTGGCATCGCAAACATTCCCACACCAATTGTAAATGCATATAGGACTTCATCCTTTTCAAAGGTCATTAACAGACGGCTTGGAAATTGATCCTTATGCAAATCATAACAGTTGCTTGCCTTGCCAAAGATCTTACACAAATCTTCAAAGTAAGGTGTATGATAAGCTTTCCATACCTCATTAAATTCCTGTGCCCAGAAGGCCTTACCTGCCTGCATGCGTGGTGCTAAAGCTTCATAAGCATCCATCAGCTTCCATCCTACCATCGTATTTTCTTTCAAATTACGAGTATACCCGCTAAAACTTTTTCCATCAGCCCAGCTTGGGATAATGCTGTAGAGCTCTTTTTGATAATATAAAGCTGCGATATGCCCTTCTTTGCTCCAAACAATTTCAATATTGTCTTCATCCCAAGGTGAAATATCTGTTGGATCCTGCAAAAATTGCTTTGGCAGCATAGGCTGATGATCCTTAGCAATCGCATCCTGATCAAACGCATCCGGTGCTGCTTTCAGATTTTTGACCCAACACGCACTGCGGGCAATTAAACGCTGTTGTTCATAATCCAAATCATACATATAGAAATAGATGCTTTCACCATCACTGATAACATCTGCCGCAATCGGACATAGCGGTGATTGTGAAAACGCCAAACTTTCTTCTTTTATTTGCTCCATAACAGCCTCCTATTTCTTTCTATTATTATACAAGATATCGCAGACGATGAACAGTTGTTCAAAGAAAATAGTCATTTGATTCTTGCTCATTGGAAAGAAACATCATATTGTTAAATAACTTATGAGCTTTCTGCTTATATTTTGATAGAGCCACCTATTCTTTCTCATCATACTCAACCTAGAAAACGCGATTACAGTGTTTTGCATAGTGTATGGTTGCTAAAGCATACAAGCATAACAAAAAGTGAAGCTTTCATCCTATTGCTTAGATGATTGCTCCACTTCCTTGCTTATTTAATTTCTTTAATCGTTTTAATTCCTTCCGTATCAACATAAGTGATATTCAGCTTATCCTTTGGTTTTAAGAATACCAGCTGATTCTCATATTTCGTTGTAAAGGAGATCTTAAAGATTTCATTGTTCTCTGCCTGAATATAATATAATGTATTTCCTTCCACATTTAGTTTTTCAATAGATTTCACCACAATCGTTGCCGTCTTCATACTTTCGGCACTGATATTGTCACTGGACGTACCTAACAGGTTCAAAGTCTTTTTAAACAAGGCATCCAAGCCTTCATCACTGGATACGGTCGCAACCTTTTGATAATCAACTGCTGAAACTGTCGCATACATCTTAATCAAGCCATTGTCTTTCAATGACATTAAATACACTGGGTTGCCTTTGATATTGATCAATAATGGGAAAGTAGACTCATAGCCATAGTTTTTCACTTCGGATTGTGCACTCTTCATAGCGCTGGTTTCATTTGCTCCGGCCGTCGCAATCTTCATTGCTTCATGAGTTCTCAGATTCACTAATACAAAGCCTAAGTTGGACTCATCGGCATTCGCAGATGTAATACCACTATACAGCCAAATATCGCCATCTTTTTCTAAATAATTATAGCCTTCACTTGTTAAGGTCACACCATTTTGTCCAAACACGGAATTCCAATAGCCGCCTTGCAAACTACCATTTTCATCTAATTCATTAATAACCAGTGATTCAGGGAAAATACGGTCAGCCCATGTCGGTATCTTTCCTTTATCATATTTTGTACTTTCACCGGTAATCGGATCAAGGAAAATTGCCCCTGTTACACTCTTCTTCGCCCCTACCCCTTTATAGGTATAGGTCGAACAAATATACCAAGGTCTTCCTTTTTCATCAATTTCAAAAGAAGGAGAACCAAAGATTTCAGTTGGATGTTGGAAACGTAAATGACGCATCAGATTTTCATTAAACATTGCCGATGGGACATATTTCATTCCATCCAATCCCAAATCCTTTAATTTTACCAAAGATGTTTTTCCACTTGTACTATCTACCGTGATATAAGCAGGAATCCCGTTCCCTTTATTTTTAAAATACTTAATGAAACCATTGTAGGTTAACGGGGTCACGCGATACACACTGTCTTTATAAGAAATCTGTGTATATTCATCACTGACATTAAACTGTGATACCCATTCACTCATATTGCCCATTACCTTATCACCCAGACGTATTGAGCTATCTCGATCAATGATGGGTGTCTTTTTGAAATCCACTTCCGGAATTTCCTTAAACTTTACATCCTTCACCGCAATACGGTTTGCATATTCTTTTGCATGGAAGATTTTTGAACTGATTAAGGATGACGCAAAAGGAAAGATAATCATGATGGCTAAAGCAATCGCACTTAGTTTTGCCGCGGTTTTCCAATTGCTTGTTTTTGCTGTTGCATCATGTACCGTCTGCTTTATGAATTTGCCTTTTAATCTATCAAATGCATGCATTCCCTGATTGGTTAAAGAGAAAATCAGGGTGATAATTAAGATTGGTCCTACGGTAAAAATCAGAAACTGCCAAAACTCTGGCGCATGCCAGTTTAATGGCGGTAATACGACATAGAAATATCCGAAAACATATACCAGATATACCGGTATGATAAATAACATATATTTTTTCATATAACGCACCTCACTTTTTGATAGTACTTACTATATCATATTTATCACAAAAGATACAGAAAGTTTTCTTATCAAAGTTTTTCACAAAGATAATATGAAAACTGTGAGCAAATCAGCTTCACTCACAGTTATATACACTATCTTTTCTCATCCATTAATACGATGTGATGACACTCTCTGGTTTTCTTCATATCAATCAGACGCTGATTGCTAGAACCACGGAAACGTAAAGTAATATCCTTTAACTCTTCGATAAAACGTCCATCGACCAACACATCAATAAGCGAGAGCATTTCATCGGTATCCTCGCCATATCGTTTCCCTTGCACAATTAAATCTTCATCCAATGTAAAACCGGTAAAACACCAGATATCTTTTTCCGGCAATTCTTTGCGCACTTTTCTTAATAGCTTTACCAACACTTTTTGATTCTCGAATTCAAACGGTTCCCCGCCAAGTACTGTTAAGCCTTTAATATAAGGAGAGGCCAATGCCTGCAGTATTTCTTGTTCACTTTCTTCTGTATATGGCTGTCCATAGGTAAAATCCCATGTTTCCGGTTGGAAACAATGCGCACAGCGATTTGTACATCCGGATACAAACAAACTAACGCGTACTCCGGGACCATTGGCTATATCATACTTTTTAATTGCTCCATAATACATGGCGATTGCTCCTACAGATGCAAGACACGTTCTTTGATTTCCTGCGTTCTTCCTTGATTCCAGAACTGTGTACCGATATAACCACATGTTCTTCTGGCAACATTCATCTTATCCTGATCACGGTTATGACAGTGTGGACATTCCCAGATAAGCTTATTATGCTCATCACGAATGATCTGGATTTCTCCATCAAAGCCGCAAACCTGACAATAATCACTCTTTGTATTTAATTCAGCGTACATGATATGATCATAAATATGCTGCATAACAGCTAAAACAGCATCTATATTATTCTTCATATCCGGTACTTCCACATAACTGATTGCTCCACCTGGAGATAGCTTCTGGAATTGTGACTCAAAAGTCAATTTATCAAATGCATTGATTTCTTCCGTCACATGGACATGATAGCTATTTGTTATGTAGTTTTTATCCGTTACACCTTCAATGATGCCAAAACGTTCCTGTAAACATTTTGAGAATTTATATGTCGTAGATTCTAATGGTGTGCCATATAAAGAGAAGTCAATATTTTCTTCAGCCTTCCATTTTGCACATGCATCATTCAAATACTGCATAACCTCTAACGCAAATGGAGTAGCTTCTGGATCCGTATGAGGTTTTCCTGTCATATAGCGTGTCATTTCACATAAGCCAGCATAGCCTAAAGAAATCGTGGAATATCCATTAAATAACAATTTATCAATGGTTTCTCCCTTCTTTAAACGGGCCAAAGCGCCATTCTGCCAAAGGATAGGTGCCACATCACTTGGTGTTCCCTTTAAACGATTATGGCGACACATCAAGGCTTCCTTACATAATGCCAAACGCTCATCCAAGATACGCCAGAATTCCTTCATATCTTTTCCACTGGAACAAGCAACATCCACTAGGTTTAAGGTTACAACACCTTGATTGAAACGACCATAGAATTTATATTGATCATTTTCATCCTTATATACAGTTAAGAAAGATCGACATCCCATACATGTATAGCAATTGCCATCCTTCAGCTGTTTCATGATCTTTTCGGAAATATAATCTGGAACCATGCGTTTTGCCGTACATTCTGCAGCTAATTTTGTCAGATACCAATATTTGCTTCCTTCGCTCACATTATCTTCTTCCAATACATAAATCAGTTTTGGGAATGCCGGTGTAATATAAACGCCCTGTTCATTTTTTACACCTTGAATACGCTGATTTAACATTTCTTCAATGATCAAAGCCAAATCATCGCGCAGTCTTCCTTCCGGTACTTCATTCAGATACATGAACATGGTAATAAATGGTGCCTGTCCATTCGTTGTCATCAACGTAATGACCTGATATTGAATTGTCTGTACCCCTTGTTTGATTTCACGCTTTACACGCAGCTCTGCAATTTCATTGATAATTTCATCGCTTACCTGTACCCCGGTTGTTTCCATTTCACGACGTACTTCCCTTTGGAATTTTTCACGGCTGATCTGTACAAACGGTGCTAAATGTGACATGGTGATACTTTGCCCGCCATACTGACAAGAGGCAATTTGTGCAATCGCCTGGGTTGCGATGTTACAAGCTGTTAAAAAGCTATGTGGCTTTTCAATCATCGTTTCCCCAATGACCGTACCATTCTGCAGCATATCCTCTAAGTTTACCAAACAACAATTATGCATATGCTGAGCAAAATAATCCGAATCATGGAAATGGATAATACCTTTTTCATGTGCTTCTACAATTTCCGGAGGCAATAAAAAACGCTTCGTAATATCCTTGCTTACTTCTCCTGCCATATAGTCACGCTGTACGCTGGAAATGGTAGGATTCTTATTAGAATTCTCTTGTGCCACATCTTCATTCTCAAATTCCAACAAACTTAAGATCTGTTTATCTGTTGAATTTGACTTTCTTACCAATTCCCTTTTATATCGGTAAGTAATATAATTATTGGCCACCTTAAAAGCCGACTGCTTCATGATTTCTTCTTCTACCTTATCTTGAATTTCTTCTACGGTAGCACTGCGATTCAGATGCTGACAATATGCCGTGACATTTGTTACGATCTGAGCAATCTGTTCACCACTCATCTGGTAAATATGGGTGACACTTTGATTTGCTTTACAGACAGCATCCTCAATTTTTGATGCGTCGAAGACAACTTCCTTTCCACTTCTCTTTATGATATTCATACACTACACCTCTTCATCATTCCTAATATCCTTTAGCATTATATAGGAAAAAGTGAAGAAAATAAAGTATCATGCTAAAGAACTTTATCACCATATTTCACAAGTGAAAACTTTCAATAAAAGAAAGCCTTTGTTCATCGCTTTTCTATTTTTGGAATAGCCTTTGTGAATGAAAATATATTTTTTATTTTCACATCATCATCGTAGTAAAATTAACATAAAAAGAAAGATGCCGTTAACTTTTTAGAGCTCCCCCCCATGAAGGTATCGGTTAAAAAAAGGATCTGGAGAAATGGACTCCACTTCCTGATTATTACCCCCATTTGATTCGCTGATGCCTTGCTTGTTTCTACTCCTATCATAGCCTCTTGTATAGGTATTTTATATTTAACAAAGAAAGCAAAGAAATAATTAACTCGCTATCTCATAAGTTCAAGATACCCTAATCTTTATAGGCATTCTTGAGCTTTTTAAATTGCATTTTGATAGGATAATTTAAGCACATAAATTAGTAAACATTTCATAATACGTAGTTCACAACACCAAGACATACAAAATACGCACTTGAATTCTCACCAAGACATACAAAACACGCAGTTCATTTTTACTGAAAACATACAAAATACGCAGTTCATGACCATAATCCTATCTTTTTCTTTATGACTTCCCTTATTTTACCATTGCCACCTGCATGTATAAAGACAAAAGAAAAGAACCCTATGCAGGATTCTTTGTAATACTTAAAACTTTATAGCCATTTTCTGTCAGATCCTTTTCCAGATTATCTGTCTGGAATGTATCAATACGGAAAATCAACTCAGAATATCCATTATGCTGATTATACACACCTAAGTGCGTGATATTGCAATTGTTGCGCACAAAGATCTTGCTTAATTCCCCAATGGTTCCAAGCTCATCTTTTACTTCTACGCAGACGCGACTGCCACTTGTACGATAACCTAGGATATCTATGAAGCTGCTTAACACATCGTTGCTAGTTAGGATACCAACCACCTCATTGTCATCATTGACAACCGGCAGACAACCGATATCATGTTTAAACATCAACAGTGCCGCATCTTCTAAGAAACGATCCTCATGAATGGTAATCACATCACGAATCATGATGGCATCCACACTTGTTTTAGATAATAGATAGTTTAGCTCATAGATGCTCAGGCTAGTAGCTTTAGAAGCACCTTTCTTGCTGATCATGCCTTCCGTAACCAAGCCAACCAATTTTTTGCCGCTGACTACCGGAATACGGTGCAGATTCTTTTCGCTCATGATGTCAACAACATCACTGATCTTCGCATTCACGTCAATACATATTGGATTCTTTGTCATTCGATTTTTTACGTACATACTTTATCCTCCTAAATATGCTTTCTGAATTTCTTCACTATCCGCAAGTTCTTGTCCGGTTCCACTCATGACGATCTTACCGGTTTCCATGACATAGGCTCTGGTAGCTACGGATAAGGCCATACGAGCATTTTGTTCTACTAACAAAATCGTTGTCCCTTTGGCGTTGATATCCTTGATAATACTAAAGATTTCTTTTACCAGAATGGGTGCCAATCCCATACTAGGCTCATCCAACAATAAGATCTTAGGATTTGCCATCAAGGCTCTGCCCATGGCTAACATCTGCTGTTCTCCTCCGGATAAGGTTCCTGCTGCTTGTTTACTACGATCCTTTAAGATAGGGAAACGTTCATAAACAGCTTCCAGATCTTTCTTGATGCCTTCTTTATCCTTACGTTGATAAGCACCTAATTCAAGGTTCTCTAATACCGTCATATCGGCAAAGATACGTCTGCCTTCCGGTACATGGGAGATTCCTGCTTTCATTATATCCTGTGCGCTCTTCTTGTTCAATACTTTGCCATCATAGGTAATGGTTCCCTCACTTGGCTTTACCAAGCCCGACAAGGCTTTCAGAATACTTGTCTTACCGGCACCATTCGCACCGATCAAGGTAACAATTTCACCTTCATTAACTTCAATATCAATGCCTTTTACGGCATGGATTGCCCCATATTTAATATGCAGATTCTCGATTTTCAGCATGCCTATACCTCCTCACCCAGATAAGCTTCAATAACACGCTTATTGGATTTGATTTCTTCCGGTACACCGGATGCGATGATTTTTCCATAGTCTAATACATAAATTCGTTCACACAGATTCATGACCAAAGACATATCATGTTCAATCAATAAGATACTGATATGAAATTCATCACGGATAAAGCGAATTAATTCTGTTAATTCAGCAGTTTCCTGTGGATTCATACCGGCTGCCGGTTCATCTAGGAATAACAGTTTTGGTTTAGCGGCCATCGCACGAGCGATCTCCAAACGTCGCTGTTCTCCATAAGGCAAGTTGCAGGCAAGCTCTTCGCATTTATCTTCCAGATGAAAGATTGTTAACAGTTCCATTGCCTTTTTCTTCATGGCGATTTCACTCTTATAATACTTAGGAAGACGCAACAAGGCAGTGATAACGCCATAATCAACATCTTTATTCATCGCAATCAGAACATTTTCCAATACGGTCATATCCTTAAACAGACGAATATTCTGGAAGGTTCTAGCTAAACCTAAAGCAGTGATTTTATATGGCTTAATGCCGTTTAATTTAATTGGTTTATCATCTTTTGTGAATTCAATACTACCTTCACTTGGCACATAGACACCGGTTAACATATTGAATAAGGTTGTTTTACCGGCACCGTTTGGTCCGATCAGACCAACCAATTCACCTTCATTGATTTCCATATTAATATTAGAATTGGCACAAAGACCATCAAAGTTTTTCGTTAATTTTTTTACAGAAAGTAAAGGCATCTTAGTCTACCTCCTTTTTCTTTTGCCACTTCTTTGGCAGAAAATCGGTAACTTCCTTACTGCCAAACAATCCCTGCGGACGATAGACCATGATCACGATAATGGCTAAAGCATACAGGATCATACGGATTTCCGAATAGCTTTGCAGGGTAAGGTTGATGATACCCAAAACAATCGCCGCAAGGATACTGCCGGATAAGCTTCCCATACCACCAAATACTACAATGACCAGTATATCAATAGATTTCATGAAACCAAAGGTTGTTGGTTTTAAAACATAAAAGTAAGCCGCATATAAAGCACCCGCAATACTTGCCAACATAGCACCAATGACAAATGCTAAGGTTTTATATTTTGTCGTATTGATCCCCATGGATTCACTGGCAATCTCATCTTCACGAACGGAAATACAAGCGCGTCCATGGGATGAACGAATAAAGTTATGAATTACTATTACCGAAATAACAATAAACACAAATACCAGAGGGAATGTTGTTAGCTTAGGAATATTACTTAAGCCGGCTGCTCCACCGGTAATTTCCATATTTTGAATAGCGATACGGATAACTTCAGAAAATCCCAAAGTGGCAATTGCCAAATAATCCCCACGTAAACGCAAGGTTGGAATGGCAACAATCAAAGCAACTACAGCCGTAATCGCCATACCTACTAACATACCAACAAATAAACCGGTTAAGTTTGGCATTTTCGCCAATACGATAGCTGCCGAATATGCCCCAATGGACATAAACCCAGCATGTCCTAACGAGAACTGTCCGGTAAAGCCGATAATCAAATTCAAGCCTAACGCCAAAATAATATTAATACCAATCGTAATAATAGCTACCTGATATGTGTTTGGAATCATTCTGCCACTAATAGCAATCTGAAAGATACTGAAGATTACACAAACAACGATTGTCCAAATGAGATTACGTTTTGTAAATTGACTTTTCATACACGTACACCTCCTAGACCTTTTCCTTGACATTCTTACCTAACAAACCACTTGGTTTGATGATTAAAATGACAATCAGAATCAAATATACAACGGCATCTTTTATCATCGAGAAACCATAACCACTTGCTAAGGTTTCCAAGATACCGATAGCTTCTCCACCAAGCATAGCGCCCGGAATAATGCCGATACCACCAAAGACAGCTGCGATGAAGGCTTTTAGGCCCGGAATCATTCCCATCAATGGGTCAATAGAATTATAATACATACCAATCATAACACCTGCAGCACCAGCTAAGGCACTACCTAAGGCAAAGGTAAAGGAAATGGTATTGTTTACATTGATACCCATTAAAGCTGCTGCATCCGGATCCGTAGATACCGCACGCATCGCTTTACCAATCTTTGTCTTCTTCACGATCAGCTGCAATGCAATCATCAATAAGATCGATGTCACAAAGATCAGAATCTGATGATTAGAAATCTGTAATCCTGCAAAGGTATATACCTCACGTGGGAAGAAATCAGCTGGATATGTACGAATGTTTGGTCCCATGAAGTACATCATGGCATATTCCAGAAACAAAGAAACACCGATAGCTGTAATCAGTGAAGTGATGCGTGATGCATGGCGAAGTGGTTTATAGGCAATCTTCTCAATCAAGACACCTGCCACCATACAAATCACCATAGCTAACAGCATGGTTGGAAAAAAGCCCAAGCCAAGTGATGTTGAGGCGAAGAATCCCACATAGGCACCCAGCATATAGATATCCCCATGGGCAAAGTTAATCAGTTTGATAATCCCGTAGACCATGGTATATCCCAGTGCAATCAGCGCAAAGATACTTCCGACGGATAATCCATTGATCAGCTGTTGCAGAAATATTGTCATATTTATACCCCTTTCGTATACGAATTTACTCTTCTTAAAAACGTCAAATAAGGTGAAAGTGTTCTTTCACCTTATTTACGTGCTTCCATCATAGTCTTATTTGGTTACGTCTACGTTTTCAACAGAAGCCTGTTCTCCATCTTTTAATGATACTAATTTAATAGATTTGATAGGAGTGTGATCCTTATCCATAGAGAATGTTCCTGTTACACCAGTGAAGTCTTTGTATTCAGCAATTGCAGTATTTACTTTTTCAGGATCATCGGTTCCTGCTTTTTCAGTAGCTGCTTTAACGAAATAAGCCAAGTCATAACCTAATGCTGCAAATGTATCTGGTTCTTTACCATATTCATCTTTATAAGCTTTCAGGAAGTTACTGATCTTATCGTTGTTTTCTTTCAATGAGAAGTGTGTTGTGAAATATACATTGTTCAATGCTTTCGCACCGGCAACTTCTTTCAATTTAGGTGAGTCAAATCCATCAGGTCCTAAGATTGGTTTATCAATACCGTTTTCACGAGCCTGTTTGATGATCTGACTAGCTTCTTCATAATACCCTGGTACAAAGATAGCATCGAAATCTTTATTTTTGATTTTTGTCAAAATGGAAGTAAAGTCTTTATCACCCTTCTGATAATTTTCGGTACCAACAATTGTTCCACCTAATTCTTTGAATTTTGTTGTGAAGACTTTTGTCAGACCTTTTGCATAATCACTGGAGTTATCGGCATAAACGATAACTTTCTTAAAGCCTTTATCCATAGCAGCTTTCGCAACGGCATTTCCCTGGAAGGAATCAGAGTAACAGATCTTATAGCCATAAGACTGTACGGTTTTGCCATCTGCTTTAAAAGTTGCCATATCATCGGTAGCAGATGCTGAAATCGTTGGAATCTTACTTTCTTCTGCCATCGAGAAGGCCTGTTTTGTAAGTGATGAAATAGCTGGTCCTAAGATCACCGTATTACCATCTTCTACTAAAGTGTTATATACCTGAGGCATTTCGGTATCATCTGTTTTGTTGTCCTTGATTTCAAGTTCAATCTTTTTCTTAGTACCACCGACATCAACACCGCCAGCTGCATTAATTTCCTTCACTGCCAGTTTGATACCTTCTACATGACTGGTACCATAAGTAGCTGCTGTACCAGACTGTTCATAATTGACACCCCATTTAAGTGTATCACCGCCGCCAACACTTCCGGCATCCTCACTTCCACAACCTGCAAGTGTTGTCAAAGTCATAGCGGAAACTGCTGCCATGGCCATTAATTTCTTAAATCCTTTTCCCATAACAATTCTCTCCTTTAACATTTTCCATATCCTCAAATTCATCGTTTTTGAAATTGATTATCCTTATTATACCTCAATGCAAACATTTTGCAAGCACTTTCTGCATTTTTTTCATAATTTTCAGAAACATTTTAATTTTATTACAAGACATCTCATAAAACATCTCAACCCTTCCATAAATTGCCATTTCTTTTTCATATCATGATGGTTGAAAAACTTATGAATCCTGGTAATAAATAAGAATAAAGATAGTAAAAAGATGGGCATCGTTATACCATGCCCATCCATTTAGAATTAGACATAAAACGCAGTATTACGCTTCATTGTCAGTTTCTTTTTTACGTTTCATCATTACTACTACAGCACCTGCTCCAGCAATTAACATCGTGCCAGCCAGTAAGCCGGTATTCGTAGTATCACCAGTTTGTACTTCTTCTTCATCCTTCTTTGTTTCATCAGGTTTGTTAGTTTCTGGTTTTGTAGTTTCCCCTGGTTTTGATGGCTCAACTGGTTTTGTTGGATCATCTGGTTTTTCTGGGGTATCCGGTGTGTCCGGTGTATCTGGAGTATCTGGAGTATCTGGAGTGTCCGGTGTATCTGGAGTATCCGGTGTATCCGGTGTATCCGGTGTATCCGGAGTATCCGGTGTATCCGGAGTATCTGGAGTGTCCGGTGTATCTGGAGTGTCCGGAGTATCTGGAGTATCCGGTGTGTCCGGTGTATCTGGTGTATCTGGTGTATCTGGAGTATCTGGATCATCTGGTTTTGGAGCTTCTGCGGCTTTCAAATCAGTAATTGCTTTTGTTAATGCGTTTTGAGCTTTTTCGATTTGCTCAGCAGATGCATCCTTATCATCCAATACCTTTTGTGCGTCAGCTAATGCTTTTTCAAAGATCGACCAGCTTTCTGCAGTATATTCGTCTTTATTGAATCCTGCAGCATCGTTCACAAGTTTTCTCAATGCTTCTTTTCCTGTTTCTGGGTTCACAGGAGGTACTTCATTGATTTCTTCCAAAGCATCTATAGCTTTTTGCAGATTTGCAATTGCTGTATTTATATCTTCAAGCGTTGCATCCTCATTCGCATCCACATCTTTCGCTGCTTTTAATGCTTTCGCAAAATCAGCCCAAGTTGCTTTTGTATAGTCTTCCTCTTTTAATAGTTCAGCAAATACAATTTTTGCTTTCAAGATTGTCTTATCAACTACACTAGGAGTCTTCTTTTCCAGTTTATCTTTTGCCGTATTCAATGCTTTAATAGCATTATCTACAGCAGTCTGATCAACTGTTTCAGATTGATATGCATCCTTAGCTGCTTGCAATGCTTTTGCAAAGTCTTTCCAGCTTTCAGGTGTATATTCTTCTTCTTTCAGCTTAGCTGCTTCATTGATTGCTGTTTCCAGTTTAGATTTATCTACAGTAACGACAGGCTTATTCTCTTTACCATAGAAACGAATTTCTGCCATCGAAGCATATGCATTCATAGTATCGCCACCTGTACTTAATGCAATGAACTTCACATATCTTCCAGATGTATCTACAAATGCAGCTCGCTGCCAATCTCTACTACTTAAGTATTTTCCATCGTTATCAAATTCAAATACACCTACAGATTTGAATTCTTTGCCATCTTCACTAACTTGAATTTCTGCTTTAAGGATATCGCCATTAGCTCCGCCTTTACTCTGACGAGGCAGGAAGGTTACATTGCTAAGTGTATAATCCTTGCCTAAATCAAATATAATATCCTGAGGCATTTTTCTTTCATCTGCTACTAGATAGTTTGTATGCCAATAAGAACCCTCATTGTAGTCTAAGACATTAATAGCTGCTCCATCTTCGCCATCATCAGCTGTGATTTCGCTTGAAACACTCTTAACAACTACACCATCTTTGTTATTGCTAGCTTCTTTGTTAATCAGCAGTTCTTTATCCAATGGTTTTACTTCTAATCCAGTAATCGCATTCAAGATACTTGTTGTTGCACTATCCACCTGTGATTTTGTATAATTTCCATCCTTCAACATATCTGCAGCCGCATTCAGAGCGTCTGTTAATACTTTGTAAGAATCTTCTGTATACAGAAGGCTGCTATATTTATTACCTTTTTCAATTGCCGCCATTAAATCAGTCGTATTGACACCTTCTTTTACAGTTAATTCATAAGATGCCTTTTTGCTAGGATCTGTGATCGATGTAACTGTAATTGTTGTCTTACCAGCCTTTAATGTACGTACAAGGTATGAAATATTTGTGCTTTCACCAGTCATAATAATACTTGCAACACTAGGATCCGAGCTTTCAACCTTATAGTATTGATTAGCAGGTGCGTTAGGTTCTGTTGTAACTGACGCTTTAACAGGACTAATTTCATCTTTGAATAATTCAGTCGCATTCGCTTTATCTAAAATAACTTCTTTAACACTTACTTTGTCTGCATGAACGAATTCCAGCTCTGATATAGACATATATTTGCTTGAAGCACCTTCAGCAGCAAATAATTCAATATCGACATTCTTAACTTTTGTATCTGCTTTTGCAGGAGCGTAAGCATATTCTAACTGTTTGCCGGTGATTTCTTTTTCTTCTTTAGAATCATCGGCATAAGTGATCGTATATTTCACCTTGCCAACCGCACCATTTCCTAAATTTGCACGATTGAACAACTTGATATTAGATAATGTCTGTTCTTCTTTCAAGGCAGCATGTAATGTTAATGGAAGTGTTACATATTCTTCATTAAAGTTAGAACCTTTGATGTCCCAAGCTAAGTCAAATCCAGCGCCACTGCCGCCATCAGCTTTGTTACCGTTAAATAATCCATCAAATTTCTTTTCATTGATCATTTTTTCAACGTTTGTACCATCATCTGTTGGCAAGAATTCATTTGTTATTGTCATTGTAACGTCTTCTTGTTTCAATGTTACATCTTTAACCGCTGGTGCATCAGGAATTTGTGGTTCTTCGTTAATCTTAGCTTTCACTGTTGAATAGTTTGGTCCAATTAAGATGCCGTTTTCAATCGTTAAGAAAGAATCAGCCGCTTTTGTCTTCAGATTAATATCCTGTTTTGCAGTCATTGTGATAGTTGCCAAGATATGGTTACCACTTGTTAAAGGCTTGTCACCTCTGTTCATGAATGCCAAGTTCAATAAAGCCCCTGTTCCATCATCGAATGGTGTATCAATACTCATATTTTCCATAGAAGCGATATATGGATTCTGGCTTGTCTTCACATCTTTGATCATAGCTGGGTCATAGAAAACTAATGCTCCTAACCCATTGACATTCTTCATACTATCGCCATAAATATCAACGGTGAATTTTTCCCCGGCTTTTACAGATTCTACACTAGGGATGAATAGCATGTTACCCGCTACATTACCCGTTTTCTTAGTTCCGCCATCTAACTGGAACATTGTAAATGCATAATCATAAGCATCATATACATCATTGTAGTTAATGTCAGCACCATGTGCCTTGATCTGTGCATCAAAGGTTGTCTTTTGGAAGTATTTAGATCTACCGATATACTGACTCATATTTGTATAATCGCCTTCGGTTACGGTAGGTTTTTGTAAACTACTTCCTACAGCAAAGCCTTTGCTTCCATCAGCTTTATAAACATAAAGACCGTTACTTGCGAAGAATTTACCGTTAGATTCAACTACATTCAGTTTTACATAACGTGCTGTTTTACCAGTTAAATCAACTGTTTTTACACTGTCTTGAATGCTGTCACCCTTTGTATAACTCCAAGGATGTTCTGCACCATTTTGAACTTTGATCCAGTTCCAGCCATCCATACTAATGGAAACATCCAACTGATGTACCGTACCATTAGAACCTGTTCCTACAGTACCTGATCCATCATTCGCATCCCCACGAGGATAGTATTCAAACTTATCAAGTGGATACGCTAAGCCCATATCAATAATAAGATCTTTGCCGGTTGCATCCCCTGTGGAATGGAACATCGTATTGAAGTTTTTATCATTTGCATGCGCTATTTTACCCCACTGATCGCCATACTCCCATTTAATACTTTGTTCTGGCACATTTCTCCATGGGTCTTCTAAAGTTGTAACTTGTAATTCATTACTCCATTCAGAATAACCTTCTGCATTTCTTGAACGGATTTGATACGTATGTGCAGAATGATAGTCTAAGTTTTTATCTAAGAAGCTAGTTTCAGTACCAACGCTGTTAATTACGCCATCCGCCTTAAGTTCATAAGAAGTAGCTCCATCAACAGCAGTCCAATTTAACTGAATGCTTGTTGGTGTTAATGATTCATTGTCATAGCTTAATTCAGGTGCCGCTAAATCTTTATTTACTTCGTCTTTTGAGAAATCTGCTTTATTTTCAAAACCTTCAATGACTAACGTCTGTTCATTGCTAGCAACATCTGTTTTAGCAAATTTAACATACAGTTTAGGATTTACTGTGATGTCAACTTTGAAGTTTTCAGTATCTTTTGTATATTTGTTCAGATTAGGTGCATCGTTATAGAAATATACATTTCCGCTAGCTTTATCGAATTCTTCTTGAGAAGTAACTTTTTGAAGTGCTAATTCACTGCTTCCATTTTTCGCAGTTACTTTTGTAGGTTCTTTTGATACATTTACGACAAAGGTAGTGTTGCGGTTGCTATTGTATCCTGTATAGCTGCCTACAGATTTTTCTGCTTTCAAAGTAGCTGTTGTTCCTTCTACATTCGATGTGAATTTTGTTGTGACACTTCCACCGTAAGATACTTCTTCTTTATTGCTATTGTCAATGTAGTTTCCATCATCTTCATAAAGTGAGAAGCTTGTAGAGCCTGCCGGCCAGAATTCAACAACACGTTTAGTCTTATCCAAACCATTTTTATTGGTATCAGAAATAGGCTGTGGGTTGTTGTTTTCTTCATACATAGGAACGATAGAACCGTTTTTAACAAATAATGGTAGTTTCCAAAGTGGTGCATCAAAGCCATTCAAAGTTTGTCCGCCTTTGTACTGTTTACCAGTAAAGTAATCAATCCAGATTTGATTTTTATCTGGCAGGTAGATACCGTTTCTGACATCGTTTCCATTTTCATCACTCTTCTGATTTTCATAAATAGGAGCTACTAGGAAACTGTCACCATACATATACTGATATTCTGTATTACGTTTGTTATAGGCATTTCCTTCATTAGGATATTCTAAGAACATCGCACGAATCATAGGCAAACCATTCGTAGCCTCTTTTGCCAAAGTATATGTATAAGGCATCATTTCAGCTTTCATTTTCAAATACATTCTGTTGATTGGAGTATATGGGTCACCATTATAATATGGTTTTTTAGCACGGTTTCCCCAACCATCCATATCAAGCATCTGTGGAGTGAATGCTTTCCACTGATAGTCACGTGTAGAAATGATATCTCCACCACCGAAGATTCCATCCATGTCACTACCTATATTTGGATTACCGGATAAGCTCTGTCCAATATACGTTGGAATGTGGAAACGGATATATTCCCAATCGCCACCAGTCTGATCCCCTGTCCAAATACTTCCATAACGCTGTGTACCAGCCCAACCATCCAAAGTAACAATGTTTGGTCTGTTCTTAGTTTCAGTTACGATATCATACGCACGTGAGATACCGTCAAGTCCAAACGAATAACCCGAACCAACCCAAGCAACATCGGTTTTCAGCGTAGTGATACCGCCTTTTTTAACTTCTTTATCAAAATCACGAAGTTTTTGATATTCCAGTGTTGAACTTGTTGAAGGAGTTAACTGACTCTGCGTCCAAAGACCGGTTGTAACACCTTTGGAAGTTGCATAATCTGTAAACTCTTTCAAGTTTTGTACGTTAGCATCAATTGCTTTTGTTTTTTCTTCCATGGAACCACCTGTGTATTCATAGCCGTTTTGACCATAACCACAGCCATATCCATCATTTGGAAGGAACCAACCTAATGGCATATCGGTATCTTCATGTCCATCAATAACAGCACGGGCAGAGAATTTATAGATATCATCTGTTGTTCCTTTTTTTGCATTAAATTTATCTGTCATAGTCGATGGACCGGTACCATTTAGCGTTTCTGCATAAGCATCTGGTTTTAAGATATATCCATCTGTTAAACCATTTTCCCAATATTTCAGGCCATCTTCCAATTTCCAATACGTATGTCCACCGGTTTTACCATTTTTCAAGGTAGCATCTGTTTGCTCAGTTGACCAGCCATCACGATTGTAACAGTTCAGATGCCCTAAGTAGAAAGCATATTCCGGTAATAAAACAGCATTTCCGGTAACCTTATAATAATCCTTAAGCAGTTCTTCTGCTTTTTTAGCATTATCGTTTGCATCAGAAATAAAGTAATACGCATCAAATTCTTTTTCATCATGAGATGCGATAACTTCCTCACTATTACTATTCTGGAAATCGTAAGCTCCTGTTTTAAAGGTATTTCTTAAAACACCATAACCTTTTGTTGACCAGTAGAATGGATTCGGAGATGATACACTGCCATCTACCCATGTATTATCAATAGCAATCTTGATAACCTGCCCTTTATGTGAGAAACGACCATTCTGTGTACCGCCGCCATAGAAATATTCATCAGCGGAAGCAGCCAGTTTTTGGCTTGTTTTACCTGATGCAATTGTAAGTGGTTCACTTTCTTGCATAACGATAGTGCCATCTGCTCTTTTAACTGTCATCAAGCTCGTTGTTTTGTTAAATTCAATAATCGTATTACCAGCACTGATCTTTAAAATATCACCATCGGTAACAGTAGCTTCTGGCTTTGTATATTCATCTGAATCATCAGGCTGTTGCTGAATTTTACCGATATGATCTTTACTGTTAGGTGTTGCATATTGATCAAACTTACCTGAAGGATCAATATTAAATCTGAAGATGCCATTTTCAAGGAATGTTATTTGTCCTTGATAACCATTCTCATATGTGATTACAATTTTGTTTTTCCCAGTTTTTTCAACTTTTGTGATTGCCCCTAAGGCCGCATTTGTTTCTTCTGCATGCACCTTTAAAATATTGAAATTACTGGAGCAAACACCGCTGAAAGCTAAGACGGTTGCCAGGGATGCTGGCCCTATCTTTTTTAATATAGATTTTTTCTTCATATTCCTTCCCATAAATTCCTTTCCATTATTAAAATATGAATATCATAGTCGTTCTCCATAACACCTCCCTTTATTTTCTGCATTATTGTTCATGTTTCAAATCATATACTTTATTACACAGTTAATTTCAACTTGAAATTAACTGTTTTTTTATACATTGAAAGAAAATAACCTGAAAAAAGCAGGGTTTTAGACTTTTATCAGATTGTATCAAAAAGTATAAGTTTTTATATACGCGGTAACTGTTCATGAACAATAAAACAGATATCCACCTCATCACATCAGAAATGACATAGAATGCATCTGACAATATTATTTTAGTTCTTTGTAAAATCAATGTAAACCCTTTCTGTTTGTAATTTTGATTATTCTTTTTACACTTTTTAGTTATGAAGATGTAAATAATGTAAATGTAACAAATGTAATTTTCGCGAAAATAGCAATGAATTTCTAATCATTTCTACCTTTTTTTATAGGAACATATACTTTTTAATAGCTGTCTTAATTTAGTTTTCCATAAAAAAACTGCAACTTATCAGATTTATCCGATACCTTACAGTATAAAATCTTTCCTTAGTGATTTTTAATCATATACCCTATTCCATAGCATGTAGACGCATAGACTAAGCACGGTACGATCGCCGCCAGGAATGTTTGTAGACAATATCCCCACTGTGCTGCCATTGTTGTGTTATAGTTATTACAATAGGCACTTAATTGCTGATAGGTCGTAAATAATGTGTACCCCATATATATAATCAATAAAACGGATAACACAAAAAAATACGTATATACATTCTTTTTGTTTTTCATATAGCCTCTTTCTAATTTACTTTTTTATCAAGTTTATGTTTTTTCACCCAGTTATCAAATAATTCTTCCGTCATTCTTTGTGATTGATGAATACTATCAATACATTTTCCTCCATTGGCATAAAAAATGCCTGGTGTTTTATCAAATTCCGGAAAATATTGTTGTATGATTGCCCTATTTACATTAGGTTGTTCTTTTTCTCTTTCTAATGGCACTTCATAGAGTACCACATGATGGTTCTGACGATAGTTTTCAAATAATTCGTGGAAGTCCTCACAATACCCACACATGGATTGCGTAAAGGCAATCGTAAATTCTTGCCCTTTTTTCATCATTGATTCCATATCCGCCAAAGATATTTGAATGACTTCTCCAGCCGATTCATCTCTTTCATAACTCGTACATCCGCATAACAAAAAAGTAACCATTAGAAAAGCCAAAAATCTTTTTTTCATAATGATCCTCCAATTTAATTACTTTTAGTTACCGCACAAACATAATACCCTATATCGAATGAAATTACAAGAAAGTCATAACGAAGAAACCTGTCATGTATAGAAAAAAAGAATACTCTGTTTGTATCATTTCACGCATTTATCCTTTACCAAAAACAATTTTGATTGATCCGAAAAGGCAATACAATAGTATGATTTTTTCACTACTAACAATTTAGTTTATTATTACTTTCCATATACAACCATCTAGGTATTCACAAAATTCCCTTATTTATCAGATTTCTTTACACCACGAAAAAAAAGCAAGGTATCTTTCTTCGAAATCTTACTCTTTTTTCACTTAAAATTTTCAGCTTTTTATTTTCAATATTATTTTACTCCATGTTTACTCGAATTATTTTTTTATGCCTCTACAATTTGCTTTTTACTTATCATACTGTAAAATCCCTCTTACATGCTTCATATTTACAAGTCTTTCTACTATTTTCATCTTATTTAAAGCTTATGTATTCTTATACTAAAACAGATAAAACTTAGATACCATACGGTCCGACATTACTTTATCTGCAAAGTATTTCATATTCAAGTGTTTATTCTGGATTTCAGATACTTTACAATTTGTTTAGCCTCATCATTATCTTTCTGATACTGCTCTGTTCCTACCTGTGTATTATTTTTTGATACATAGACAGCTAAATTTCGATTATCTTTCATAATAATCTTTATACCCACAAACAAATATGGAGTTGATAATATTCCAGTAGGTAAGCCAGAGCTAGGCATTAAAGCTAAGAAGGGAGCTTGTTTCCCTTTTTTACTAGCTTTTTCATTTAAAACAACACATCTTTCTATTTCACTTAATGAATATTTTCCTTCTGTCCCATTTAATATTTGAAAAGCGTTATTCGAAAAATCTATTTTAATACTAGAAAATTCTTTTATCATTTTAAATCTACATCAGACAGAGAAGGAAAAGGTTTTACTATGCGAATATCATAAGGTTCACTAGTTGATATACTTGAAATACTGTTCGCGCTACTGTAAGTTAATACTGTGTGGGCAGTAAAATAATAATTGTAAGGATATGCATTATTCATGTGCATCAACCTCCTTATATCTCTTCTATTATCATTATATGCAATAAATCTAAAAATGTAAATTTTTATATCTAAAATAAATAGATAAATAAATATTCTTTAAAATTAACTGCCATTTTGAAGTTCCATTACAAAATTTATCAAATAACTTATAAACGATAATGTATAGAGAAAAACCTTTATCTACTTCTAAAAAGATATATACAGTAGTCTTAATCAACTAAAAAATTTTCACTGATTTATAATTTTCATTATCAAACTCGTATCACAAATATGAAATTCACAGAATAATCTAATTTTTGCTTTTCCATCTTCTTACGTCATGTAAACATTGACGTCTTTCATAAAACAATCTGCTTCCACCTGCATCACATAAAAAAAGGAACAGGTTTACCCCATTCCTAATAACACACGACTGATTGTTGAGAAACAATTGACGATCGCACTTCTTGCATAAAACAATGGGCCATCTAATACACCACTGACCAAAACCAGTATCAATGCGAAGGATAAATACATTTCATAACGCATCAAATTGAAATAAGTTTCTTCACTAAGAACACCCATTAAAATCTTAGAACCATCAAGCGGCGGTAATGGTATTAAGTTAAAGATACCTAATCCAATGTTAATCAGTGCAGTCATATAACTCAATTGAAACAGATAATCGGCAACAGCACCTGAATAATTGCTATAGAAATTAAAACGAATCATCAAATAGCATAAGAATACACAGATAAAACCAATCAGCATATTCATCAATGGTCCAGCTAAGGCTGTCCAGATCATGCCTTCTTTTTTATTACGATAATAATAAGGATCTACTTCCACTGGTTTGGCCCATCCAAATTGAAAGAAAAGCAAACATAAAGTACCAATGGGATCCAGATGCTTTAAAGGATTTAAAGTCAAACGACCTCTTTCCTTTTGCGTATAATCACCCAGCTTATAGGATACAAACGCATGAGCAAATTCATGAAAGCTCAAAGCAATTGCCACGGCCGGTATCAGATAAATCATTTCACGCAGAAAACTATTGAAATCATAACCAAACATGATGTTTCCTCCTTCTGGTAGTATTCAATAGTATAACAGATTCATACATAAAGGTAAAGAAATGCTCTGATCCTGCGCGTAAAAGCAAGAATATCATAGATCAAGCACTCTATATAAAACGTGAGTCTGTTGCCAATAAGAGCGTAATGCTATATAGAAAGCAACGATCAAACTTTGTATGGGCGATACTTTTATTATTCTATATATCCAAATTACGACGACAGCTGATATAGGTTAATGCATAATAAGCAAGATAAATGGTAAAGAACAATGCAAGTGTAATTCCTAAATACATATACATTGGTGTTGTCGCATCGGTTGTGGTAAACATAATATCCAAGCTGTTCAGTATGGGAATCATAAAGAAAGCAGGCAGCAGCAACGGCAATAGGAAATACAACAGATTCTGATAATGTAAAAGACGATATAACGTTTTGCGTGATGCGCCCATTTTATGCAAAAGCGCATACTCATATTTTTGGGCTTCAAGATCACTTAATTGCTGCGTTGCTAGGATGGTACCGGCAGCACAGATGAAGATGAAAGCAGCATAGAATAAACAAAAAACAATGGTCACATAGGAAAACATGGATGTTTCCACATAGCTGCTATGCAAACGAACACTGCTATACTCTTGTAACTGGGAATTGCTGCATCGTTCATAAAGTTGATCTTCCCAAGCACTTGGTAATTCTTTGGCACTTTGCGCTACATAATAAAAGGTATCTCCTTTTACTCCTTGCACATACACATCAGGCACAACTACAAAATACATTGTCTGTAATATTTCCTCGGTACAGACATAGCGCAGTTTCATAAGCTTTCCATTGATGGTAAACGGATGCTTGCGGCAATAACTTTCCATAAGTTCCTGCTGCTTCTTACTTACAACAAGCATGTATTCATCCTTTTCTAAAGCAGGTACTTTTTTGCCTTTTAATTGCAATAATCGTTGTACATCAGCATAACGCATAAAGGTCGTTGTCCGATAATACGTGGAATCATATGCCGTATGATCCAAAGCTTTCGCAAAGGTTTGTTTCACCTTTACATCATCCCTAAGATGTGTATAAGTTTGATACGTATGATCTTCATAAGTAAGCTTTTTTTCAGCCAAAAATCCTGCCGCCTTTTTGATATATTGCTGATGTTGGGTAATCACTTGTAAATCAAAAGGAGCTGCACTATGAATCGTCAAATCCGTTGTTTCTTTGAACTTCATGCCAAAGCAAAGAAAACAAATCGTCACTAAGGTCAATAAGGATAATGTTGCCAATACAATACGATTTGAGCGTAACCGCCCTTGCAATCGTCCCAACAAAAACATCCTATTGTGTTGATACTTCAATTGTTTATGCTGATCTAAAAAATGCTGCAAGAAACCGGAGAGTCCCAAAAAACAAGCATAAATTGATGCAATGATCAGCAAGACAGCCGGTAACAATTTTTTGGTTTCTTCAACATCACGTATTCCATTGCGCATGCCATCATAAAATAACTTTAGTCCCACGGCTGCACATAAAATCGCCCCAAGCATGTACATCAGCGTATGGAGGCGTCCTTTTTTCACTGTTTCATTTTGCTGATCCTGATACAGCAGGGTATGAATATTTACATGATGCAAGATACGATATTCTTTCACCAATTCATATGCATATAGGATAAGAAAGGCGAGAAAGGTAACACCTGCCGCTGGAATGGAAAAGCGAAAAGCAAACTGATAAGCGATGCCAAAAATATGCTGAATGATGGCTAATAAGATTTGAAAGGTAAACAAACCAAGGATACAGCCAATGCCATAAGCAAAAAGTCCCATGCAAAATTGTTCCAACAAAAACATGCGACAAACTTGTTTACGCGTCATCCCCATCAATAAATACATGCCAAATTCTCGACTGCGCTTTCGTAACATAAAGTTCGCTATATAGGAAATCAACCAGCCAATCACAATAACAAGTCCCATAGATACAACCAAAATAACCTGAGCAAATGCATCCATATGCTTGCTAAGCTGTAGCACTTGTTCACTGAACGCTACTGCCATAAAGGAATACATCAACATCATAGATATGACCATCGTTAACATGAAGATGGCATATTCTTTCATACTGCGTTGTAAATTACGTAAAGTGAGTTTAACGTATAGCATGTACATCACCGCCTAACAGCATCATGACATCTAAAATCTTCTGATAAAATGATGAACGGCTATATTCTCCGCGATATAGTTCATTAAAAATTTTACCGTCCTTTAAAAAGAGAATTCGTTTCGCATAAGAGGCACTGAATGCATCATGTGTAACCATCAAAATAGAAGCATGATCTTCTGTATTACGCTGTAAAAGCTGTTCCATAAATAAATAAGACGCATGGGAATCTAACGCTCCGGTTGGTTCATCTGCAAGTATTAAGGAAGGCTGATGGATCATAGCTCTGGCACAGGCACAACGCTGCCGCTGTCCTCCACTGACTTCATATGGATATTTCAGCAATACATCTTCAATACCGAGTCGCTGCGCCATCTTTAACACTTTTTCATCAATCTGCTTTGTATCGTAATGCAATAGCGTTAAAGGAAGCGCGATATTTTCATCTATACGCAGCGTGTTTAATAAATTTAGATCCTGAAAGATAAAGCCAAGCTGTTGTTTCCGAAAAGCAGCTAATGCTTCTTCCTTTTTCGTAGACACATTTTCATCCTGCACATAAATATCACCGCCACTTGGTGTATCGATGGTAGCTATGACATTTAATAACGTTGTCTTTCCACTGCCACTTGCCCCCATCACCGCCATAAATTCCCCTTGTTCCATGGTAAAGCTGATATCATCCAAGGCTTTACATAAATTCCCGCCATTTCCATAATATTTTTCTACGTGTTCAACTCTTAATAATGTCATCTTGCTCACTCCTTTACACATTAAGTATAAAGGTTTCCCTTTTCTGTTTGTATGATGTTTCCTTACGCTGTCCTTACAAAGTTGAAAGAACTTTTATTTATGAAAGCGTAGCTGCATATCGGTAAACACGCCTTCCTTAGAACGTACCATCATTTCTATCTGCAGCGCATCACACAGTCGTTTGCATAAGTATAAACCGATGCCAGTCGCATGTTGATTATGCTTTCTTCCATTTTCTCCCGTGAATCCTTTTTCAAATATTCGTGTTTGATCCTGCATAGGAATACCAGCCCCATTATCCTGCACATGTAAAGTCACATAGGAAGCATCCTGGGTAATGTATAAATATAAATGCGCTTTTTCTTTTCGATACTTGACAGCATTTTCAATCAATTGGTTCAATATAAAAATAACCCACTTCTCATCGGTTGCCACAATTGCCGATGTAAAAGCAAAATGAATTTGTAAAAAAGCGCTTGTGCATAAATACTTGCACTGTAACAAAGCCTCACTGCAACAATCATACAAATCACAATACTGTATTCGTAAATCTTTTTCCACATTTTCACTGCGAGCATAAAATAATGCCTGTTCCACATAATGCTCTACCCGCTCCACTTGTTGCAGCATATCCCGCTTGCGCTTATCCTGCACATTCTCACATTGCAGCTTTAATGCCGCAATAGGCGTTTTAATTTCATGTACCCATTGTTCCACATATTCCTGATATTGCAATCGTTCTCTTTTCACTTCACTGATTTTTTCCAACATGCTTTTATTACCAAGGCGAAGCAGGTAAGCATAAAACTGTTCCTGTGGATCTTTATCATGTCCTAAGACTTCCTGTAATAAATATTTCTGATCCAATGTCTGCGCAATTCGTTCAATCTCTTTTTTCCGCTTGCTGCGCTGTCTGCCTACTTTTATTAAATATGCGCAAACCATACATCCACTCATAACATTCAAGAATGCTAAAACTTCCCATGCTATGCCCATGCCATATAAAACACCATCACATAACAGCATCCATAAAAACATAAGAATCAAAAAGAAAGCATGTCGCGCAAAGACTTCTCTTACATTCATATCCAATACCCCTGTCGATGTCTGGTATGAATGAACGCTTCTACACCGAGTTCCTTTAGTTTCGCACGTATTCTCGTAATATTCACACTTAATGCATTATCATCAATAAATAGTTTATTATCCCATAAATCATCAATCAAGTCATCACGGGCAACGATTTCTCCTTTATGACAAAATAAATTGTATAAGATGCGCAATTCATTCTTTGTCAATTCGCACTCTTTACCCTCATAAGCTAAAACACTGCGAGCAACGAAAAGATATACACCGCGATGGGTAAGAATGGTTTCGCCATGTGCATACGTGCGCTTTAAAACAGCTGCGATGCGGGCTAAAAGGATACTGATATTATATGGTTTCGTGATAAAATCATCCCCGCCTAAAGTCATACTGCAAAGCTCATCCATATCCGTATTGCGACTTGTCACAAAGATGATCGGCACACCGGAAAAAGAGCGTATCTGTTTGCATAATACAAAACCATCAGTATGGGGAAGATTAATATCCAACAGAATACAATGCGGTTCTTCGCGCTGTAACAAGGATTGCATATCTTCCGTCAGATTCCACACACAGCAAGCATATCCCTGCCGCCGCAAAACCTCGGATAATTCTTTTACGATTGTTTCATCATCTTCAATGAGCAATATCTTATACATGGCACTCTTTCCTTTCTTGTTGTTACTTGTCCTAACTCATTATACACGAAAGAAAAAGATGACGGCTGTCATCTTTCAATATTGTAAGAACTATTCATACATCTCATTGACCTTATGTACCAACAAAGAAATGCCACTGGCAAACCAGGAAAGCACCGTCCAGATACAAGTTGAAACAAGAGCTCCAAACGTATCTAGATAAACATCCTTCATACTCGAAGTTCGGCCGGTATAGCGTTGATGTAGCTCATCGCCAAAGGCAAAACAGAAACAGATACCGACAGTTAATAAAAAGCGCAAGGTCTTATTTACACCGAGAATGGCCAAGGTGATATAAATACCACATGCTAAAGCAAAATAAATCGAGAAATGGGCCAGTTTACGTATATTGGAATTCCAGTCACTGCCATATGGCGAATGCATAATGACATAATACTTTATTTTTTCCGAAAGCTGCATTCCCTTCTCAGAAGATTCTAGCCTTGTCTTTACTTCTTGTTTGATTTTTTCCGTAACGATTTCACTTCGTAAATTTGATTGCGCACCATTCTCTGCTGACAGCTTGTAAATACTAAACATAACCGAACCGCTGATACCCAAAAATAACAATGCGCAGAAAATACGAATACCCATATGCTTTTTCTTTTTCATAAAGTTCATCACCTTTGCCCTATTTTAAAACAAATTCATAAGTGTGACAACCATTAATTCCACACTTCACAAAATCTTAAGAAAGCCTTCACATAATGGTTATCTTTTTTACTTGTTTGGTTATATTATCGGGTATAAAATTTATTCTTTATTCTATGAAATTCATTGGAATCATGATATATTAGAAGAAGAGAAAGAAGAGGAATGGCTATGGATAACAGAGATTTATTTCGTCAGTTTCATATAGATGCAAGCCTTTTTTATGATGCCATCGTAAACAGTACAGATGATTACATCTATTTAGTTGACATGCAAAGCGATATATCTCTGATATCTGAAAACATGTATCTTGATTTTGATTTGCCCGGGCGTTTAGTAAAAGGACTGGTTCCTATCTGGGGTGATCTTATTGTCGATAAAGATCGTAAACGTTATGATGAATCCATTGCCCGTATGCTAAATGGAGATACTGATGAGCATAATGTAGAATATCAAATACGTAATCGCAAAGGTGAATTGATCTGGATCGTATGCCGTGGTTTATTAAAGCGTGATCAGGATGGGACACCGTTACTGTTTGCCGGGATGATCACCCGTTTAGAGGACAAAGGAAGAATTGACCATATCACCGGTCTTTTAACTCAGAAAAGCTGTATTGATCATTTAGCCATTCTGTTGGAAAGTGGAAAACATGGCAGTATGATGTTACTGGGTCTTGATGACTTCTCACATATTAATACGTTACAAAATCATGTATTTGGTGATATCGTTTTACGTCAGTTTGCTCAGGATATTCAAAGTTTACTGCCCTATGATGCGCAGATTTATCGTTATGATGGTGATCAATTTGCTATTGTTTATGATGAAGCCGATGAAAAGAAAACCGATGAGCTTTATCAAAAACTACACGCTTACAGCAACCATCCGCATCAAAGCGATGCCGGTTCCTATTATTGTACCGTTTCAGCAGGAGTCGTTATGATTCCTGAAAATGGCAATGACTATTTAGACTTAATTAAATATGCCGTCAGTGCGTTAGAAGCCAGTAAACAGAAAGGGAAAAATACATGTACCTTTTTCAATGATGATTTAATTAAACAGAAACTGCATCAGATTGCCATCAATGAAGAATTACATCATAATGTGTTACACCAGATGCGTAATTTTTATGTAGTATATCAGCCATTGCTTCATACGAAGACCATGAAGATACAAGGCAGTGAAGCTTTAATGCGTTGGAAAAGTGAAAAATTCGGCGATATTTCACCTATTGAATTTATCCCTGTTTTAGAATCCAGCGGCTTGATCATCCAAGCTGGAAAATGGATTCTGGAGCAAGCGATTGCCACTTGCAAAGAGTGGAGCAATCTTATAAAAGATTTTATCATGAATGTTAACGTATCGTACTTACAAATATTAGAAGATGATTTCGTAGAAACCATTCGCAGCTTATTAGCAAAATATGAATTGGCTCCGGAACATATTGTTATAGAATTGACTGAAAGCTATTTTGTCACCGATATGGGGCCAATACGGGAATGCTTCTCCACTTTAAGAAAAATGCATATCCGTATCGCCATGGATGACTTTGGTTCTGGTTATTCTTCCTTAGGAATGTTGACACAGGCACCTGCTGATATTGTTAAAATTGATCGTTCCTTTATCAATGCCATTCATACCAATCCGTTTAATCTCTCCTTTATCAATGCTGTCATTTCTTTATGTCACAGCATTGACATTGAAGTTACCGTAGAAGGGGTAGAAGAAAAGAACGAGTTGGATACCGTCTGTACGCTGCAAGCCGATACCATTCAAGGATTCTATGTCTCTAAACCAATTTCGAAAGCAGCCTTTCACAAACAATATATCACAGCCAAACAGTAAAAAAGCTGCATTGCACTGTAAATAAAAACAGAAATGCAGCTTTTGCTTATAATATTTTAGAACGATGCTTCAATTGCGCTATAAACTCATCTTTTTTTACCGGTGAGATAAGTATTTCTTCCTGCTCATGCGCTTCATTCACATAAGTGATATCCAAGCGATCATTTGATAAAGCCACGGAGGAATAAGATGCCTGTGTTTCTTCAATACTTGTAATCGCAAAATAATGTATTTTCTTATGACAAAAGCAGGCACTTTTGATTTCTAAATAATCTTCCTGAAATGCATACCATGTATCAAAGGTTGCCCACAGTAATAAGAAATCTATACAAAAAACAGCCAGTAACTCTATGGCATCCAGAGCGATATCCTTTTGATGTATCACCAAGCGCAGCATCATAAATGTACAAAATGCCATAAAGATCAACGCCGCTATCCAAAACGCACCTATCTTTGACTTTACTTTCATAAATATCTACCTCTTTTATAACCTATTATACGTGATTCTATTAAAAAAGAAAAGCCTTACAACCAAGAGAAAAAAGAAAGAAAGGGATGCACATGCCAGCTCTTAAAACCATCGCGAAAAAGCCTAAATGCTTGATAATCCTATCAGTTCTTTGCATATGCCTGCTGCTTATGTTTTTATATCAAAATAACAAGACACCAAAACTTGTTTATCCGACTGAATACCAGAATATCTTAGAACATATGGAAACAGAGGATATAAAACAATATAAGAAAGATAAGGAACGATTAAAAAGCTTAATACAACAGACACAAAAAGACATTGCGCATTGTCATCAAGTAAAAAAGAAACTATCAACACTTGAAGATCAAAGCAAGGAAGCCGAGCGTGCCATGTATGATGCGATGGATAAAGCTTTGTATGTAGGAAAATTCATCTGTAAAGTTAATACTTGTCAGGGAAATCCTGATGATCCAAATTATAATGCTTTCCTTAATGCTACAAATCATTTGGTCGCTATGAAGAAACAGCTGGCAGATGCCAAAACAGCCTTAGCTAAGGCAAAAGAAGAAGCAGAGCAGCTGACACATTATAAACAATTACTACGTCATATGGAAAAGACGCTAACTCAATTGCAGAAGAAAACCAGATAAGCAATGGCATAAGCCGATGTAATACAAAGGAAAACTAGCGCGGTTTTCCTTTTTTGATGTACGCTATTTGCTAAATGAGCTTAGACTGCCATAGTACTCCTACTTAAGATAACAGCAAAGCATTTTTCTGATTAAAAGCTTACAATATGAATGATAAACTGTATCTTAAATGAAAAAGGCTAGTTGATTATGAACTGCATACATTGAAAAAAGGAGCAGATTGCTCTACTCCTTCACCTATAAGATCTTATTTTGTTTTTTCGATGATTTCAATAAAGCTGTCTGCTTTTAAGCTAGCTCCACCAATCAATGCACCATCGATATCTGGGCAAGCCATATATTCAACGATGTTGTTAGGTTTTACAGATCCACCGTACTGTACACGTACATTTTCCGCAGCTTCATCACCATACATGACACGAACCTGATCACGTACGATAGCGCAGCAGTTCTGTGCATCTTCTTTTGTAGCAGATTTGCCAGTACCGATTGCCCAGATTGGTTCATAAGCGATAACCATGTTACCAACACATTTTGGACATAAGTTAGCCAAAGAACCACTCAACTGTTCACGGATAACTTTTTCCGTTTCACCAGCATCATACTGTGCTTCTGTTTCACCAATGCAAAGAATTGGTGTGATACCTGCATCAATTAAGCGTTTTGCTTTTTTGTTTACGGTTTCATCAGTATCCCCAAACATCTGACGACGTTCAGAGTGGCCAATGATACAGTGTGTAACGCCAACTTCCTGCAACATAGGTACAGAAACTTCTCCTGTGAAAGCACCTGTATCTTCAAAATGGCAGTTTTCAGCAGCTACGATTAAGTTTTTAGCACCTGCAACAGCTGTAGCTAATGCAGTATAAGGAGCACCGATACCATAGGTAGCGTTGTCACTTGCCGCAACACCATCTACAGCTTCCATGAATTCTTTTGTTTCCTTCATGGTTTTATTCATTTTCCAGTTTCCGACAATAATTGGTTTTCTCATGATTTATTTTCTCCTCTAATGTTTTTTATTTATCACTGATAACAGCGATACCTGGCAGTTCTTTACCTTCCATATATTCCAAAGAAGCTCCGCCACCGGTAGAAATATGAGAGAATTTTTCAGCGAATCCTAACTGGATTGCCGCTGCTGCAGAATCTCCGCCACCGATAACTGTTGTAGCTCCTGGTAATTCAGAAATTGCTGTACATACTTCCAAAGTACCCTTAGCAAATGGTTTCATTTCAAATACACCCATAGGTCCGTTCCATACAACAGTCTTAGCACCAGCTAATTCATTCTTGTACAGTTCAATAGATTTAGGTCCGATATCTAAGCCCATGTAATCTGCAGGGATGTTGTCATTGTCAGCAACAACTGTGTTTGCATCTTCTGCAAATGCATCAGCACATACATGATCAACTGGCAGGATCAATTTACCTTCAGCCTTAGCTAAATATTCTTTTGCCAATTCCAGCTTATCTTCTTCTACTAAAGATTTTCCAACATTGTAACCCTGTGCTTTCAGGAATGTATAAGCCATACCGCCACCGATCAGAACTTTGTCTGCTTTCTTCAGCAGGTTGTCAACAACAGCAATCTTATCAGATACTTTAGCACCACCGATGATTGCAACGAATGGACGTTCTGGAGTGTCAACAGCAGCACCCAGCATCTTTACTTCTTTTTCTACTAAGAAACCTAATGCGTTAGGTAAAATAGATGCAATACCAGCAGTAGAAGCATGTGCACGGTGTACGCTACCAAATGCATCTTCTACAAACAAATCACCTAAGCTAGCCCAGTATTTAGCCAATTCAGGATCATTTTTGCTTTCGCCTTTTTCATAACGAGTATTCTGAACAACAACGATTTCTCCATCGTTCAATGCTGCAACAGCATCTTCCAGTTCTTTTCCTCTTGTTACTGGTACGAAAGTAACTTTAGTATCAACCAGTTCACTTAAACGATCAGCTACACAACGCAAATCGTTTTTTGCTTTGTCTTCTTCTGTTTTTACTTTACCTAAGTGTGACATCAAGATAACTTTTGCATTGTTTTCAATCAGGTATTTAATTGTAGGTAACGCCTGAATGATACGGTTGTCATTTGTAATTTTTCCATCTTTTCTTGGAACGTTGAAGTCGCATCTTACGATAACGCGTTTTCCAGCAACATCTAAATCTTTTACAGTTCTCTTTGCCATTGTAAAATCCTCCTTATGTAACGGTCTTATTATACCACTAAGAGCCTTATTCGTAAACGTATTTTGCGAATTTGCGAATAAAATCACAATTTCTTAACAAGAGAAGATAACGCCGGTAAATTCTGAAAAATAACCACATAAATAGTATTTTTGTTAACGCTTTTATAGTATAATATGGATATCAAACATTCATAGCAAAAAATTATGGTTATAAAAAAGAGGGATGTATATGGATGAGTATAAACATAAAAAAGAGGAATTGATGAATCTGCTGGTACAGCATAGCAATGCGGATATGGATGATGAGTTTCAACTGGCAAATGAGCTTCTGACATTAGGGGAAGCGCATAAAGATACCCATGCCATCGCCTTTGCCCACACCTTTCTAGCCGATTACCATCTGATGATTCGTGAACATGAAGCATGTCTGAAACATCTGCATATTGCATTAAACCTGGGAGAAGAATATCATTACACTGATTTATTACTACGCAACTACACCATTGCCGGTTTGTATTATAATTCTCATTTTGATGAAGTAAATGCTATTCAAAACTTATTAAATGCCTATAACTTAGCGGAGAATGAAAAAGATCTGCATCAAAAAATGGTAGTTTTAAACAATATTGCCACGATGTTTTTTCAAAAGGAAGATTATCAGGAAGCTCTGTATTATATTAAGATGGCATATCAAACCTTCTTGGATAAGAAAGCTACCATTATGACACATGCCGATCTGTTGGTAATCTTAAATCTGATACAGTTAGAAATCTTTAACGAACATTTAGATAAAGCCATAAAACGTTATCAAGAATATGCGGCGGAACTAGTATCCTTTAAAGCTTCGCCATTGTCGACACATGTCATTCGTTTATGTGAATTGTACCTTGCCAATGCCAGCAAACGTGTCGATAGCGTCAAACGAATTGCTGATTATTTCAGTGAAAGCAATCTTCATAAACATAAAAACCGGACCTATTATTTCACCTTCTACTGCGATATCTTTGCCATCCTCCTACAAATCAAAGATCAGGAACGAGCAGAAAAATATTTACAGTATATGGGAGAAATGTGTCTGGAGGATGATGTCGAACAACAGTTGCAATTGCATCGTAATTGGATTCGCTATGCGGAGTGTTTCCATTTAGAAAATGTCTTAATTAATTCCTATAAGCAATATTATATGTTACAAAAATTGGTTGAGGATATGACAAATAAGACAAAGTCAGAAAGTATGAAAGAAAAGATTAAAATGAACCAGATTATGAAAGAACGTGATCGTTTCCGGAATGAGAAGAATCAGTTAGAGGCGCAGATAAAAATTGATGGTCTCACCCGACTGTTTAATCGTTCTTATTTTAATTCCCTGGTCTGTGCGATGCATAAAAACCCGCATGTATCAACAATCGGTATCGTGGTAGCCGATGTGGATTATTTTAAAGAATTCAATGATTATTATGGTCATCATATGGGGGATAAACTGTTACAAAACGTTGCCCGCTGTATGGATGAAAACGGCGATTCGCGTTTCTTTGCTGCACGTTTTGGCGGTGATGAATTTATCACCTTATGCGTAAATATCACAAAGGAAGATATCTGTGAATACCTCGATCATATCTATGCCGAACTTGATCAAATCGGCATGGAGCACAAGATGAATAAAGCTGCTGAAAAAGCGACAATTTCCTGTGGCTTTACGATCTTTCAAAATGATGATCTATTCCGTTATGAAGATGCCCTTACCATGGCTGATGCTGCTTTATATAAAGCAAAGTCTGCCGGTAAGAATCAATATAAGCAGTATTAAAAGCTCTTTAGAGCTTTTTTATTTGATGCCATTTGCATTAAAATAAATAGCAACGAAATCATCGCGCTTTATATTTTTAAGATGTATTGATGTTACCGTAGGATGTTATAAACATCCTGAGGATCGTATAAACAATACGTATAGGGTAGTTCTTCTTCACTGACAACTCCCCATTTTGCCCATGCAAAATCAACACCGGCAGCTTTCGCACAAAGGGCATCGTTGATAGAATCGCCAATGAACAGTAATTCTTGCGCAGTCAAATTTGTTTGTTCCATAATGTAATATAAAACATCCGGTGCCGGTTTTGTATGCTTTACCACATCCTGCGTACCAATACTAGAAAAGGCTGAAAAGATATCTGCATCAAACATAGATTGCAATTCTAAAAAAGCCGTTGTATTTCGCGAAGTGGCTATTCCTAATGCAATCCCATCGTCCAGCAGTTGTCGTAAAAGTTCTTGGATACCTTCAAAGATATGCGTATGTGAAGAAAAATCTCCACACTTTCCAAAGCATAGTTCTTCAAATTGCCGTTTACAGCTTTTCGGTATCTGTAAATAGGCCAGATTTTCCTCATCACTCATATAATAACAAGGAATAAAAAACGCGTAAGGCTGCTTCTTACGTTGAGGAAACATGGAGCTATATCCCTTTTGTATCATCGCAATCATAGCGGAAGAATCAAGTAACGTGCCATCACAATCAAAGACAATCATTTTATACATGTTATCACCTCATAAATAAGAGTGGCAGTATTGCTGTAACGCCTTCACAACGCGGCATTCGTCCTCACCACAAATTTCAAATAGGATTTCTTCATCTTTATGAATACTAAGTTCCATTATTTCTACCATTCTTTTCGCATTCGCACATCGATTTTGGCAATATAGTTTTATATCACTTTGATACATTCTGGCAAATTGTGCTAATGCTGAAGCCGGCCTGGCATGAATGCCCATCATCTTTTTTACTTTATATGTTAATTTCTGCATAGTTTCTCCTAATCTTATCGCTTTGATAAAAAAGATGCTGATATGATTATTGAAACACTTCTTTCACATCAGCATCCTTTGTATAATTATAACTTAATCATCATGTGTATTAAAGTAACCTGCTTCAGGTAATGGCCCAATCGTCTTAATATTGATACCATAGTCATAGGCAAGCCGCGCTGCTAAAATTTCTACTACCGGCGCATATTGTAAGAATACAAATGGTGTTTTTAAAGGTTCAAAAGCCAAATCACATGGATGTTTGCTGTCATTGCCAATTACGAAGGCATCGCCTACTTTGTCACGGACATAACGAATCAAACCTTTGGTAATATTTTCATTGTGGCCATCATCGAAAATGATGACTGCATGACGATTTGTATACCCCATGGTAGGTCCATGCATACCATCATCCATATCATAACCAACACATAAGAATCTTCTGGCAATCTCCAAAACCTTTAAAGCGCCTTCCAATGCTGTACCATATAATGTACCGGCACCATAGATAACAAATCCATCCTTATTCATCAGTTTCCATTTATTTCGATCAAACCATTCCATCGTTTTGTCACAGATTTCATGATGCATATCCGCCGCTTTTTGAGCATCTTCCAGATATTTTGCATACTCTGTTTCACTTAATGCCTGGCGCTTTAAGCCGATTTCCATGGCAATGATCATATGCGTAAATACAGACATACAGTAACCGATCGTTCGACAGCCAAATTCCTCATTATCTGTTTCCATCAGAACATGGCAGCCACTTTCTTTTGCCAAAGGTGTTTCGGCACTTTCTGTAATTGCTACTGTCGCATAACCAAGTTCTTTCATTTTACGCTGTGCGATATTTACCAAAGTAGAAGTACCACTTTGCGATGTGAAGATGTATAAACCATTTGGATTAAATACCCGTTTGGCTAAAAAGATGTTGGGCAATATTGCTGTAGAGGCAATGCCACTTGCAGTTTCCACAAACTCCTTAGAAGTTTGACAGGATGTATGGCTGGTTCCAGAGCCGATTAAGATAATTTCATTTATGGTGGATAAGCGATCACCTAAATAATCAAACATATCTTTTGTTAATGCTTTCCTTTCCTCTAAAACTTTACGTACGGGATTAGGAACACGACGAATTGTATCAATAAGATTCATTAGCTACTCCTCCTTTTGCTATTTCAGCACAATATTTTTAAAAGATACCAATATATTTTCCGACGATGCCAAGCACCATAATGATGGCAATCAATGTTGTCGGTTTGATGTTCTTGTTTAAGAACTTAAAACAAGCAAGGGTCAATAACAGTGGCAATAAACAAGGGAAAATGGTATCAATCATTTCCTGTATCTTTAATTCACTGCCATTCATGGTAAATACATAACCGATCTGTACGGAAACCATTGTCGCTGTCATTGCTCCTACGGTCATAAGTCCGACAATGCTGGCAGCTTTGGTGATAAAGCTCATGATACCACTTTCTTCAGCCTGCAACATAAATTTAGACCCCATCTTAAAGCCGACATAAGGCAATAAGATACGACATGGTTCTGCCAATAGATTAAATAAGACTAAGAATACAATGGGACCCAGAATATTGCCATCCTTGGCAAGACTTAAGCCGATTCCCATGGTAATCACACGCCATGTACTTTGAAAAATAGAATCTCCGATGCCGGCAAATGGTCCCATTAAGGATGTACGCACAGCTGCAATTGAAGCTTTATCAAACTCCTTATCCTTTGCTGCCTGCATTTCCATAGCCGTATTTAGTCCTGTGATGAACCCACCGACGACCGGGTTTGTATTAAAGAGTTCATAATGTCGTTTATAGCCTGCAATACGTTCTTCCTCAGTATCGTACATCTTATTGATGACAGGAATCATGGTCCATAAATATCCCATAGCTTGAAATTTTTCCCATGTATACACTGCATTAATTTGATGTGAACGTCTTGCTACTTTTGCCATTAATTTGCCATCTTCTTCATTCAAACCAAATTTCTCTCTAATCATCGAATAATTCCTCCTCTCCCTCATTTACTGTTGGAGATGTTTCACTTACCGTATGTCGTTTACTGAATTCACCCTCAAAGAATAAAACGATGACAATAATGACACCAAGTAAAGCGATTGACATCAAAGGCATACCACAATATGCTGCCATGATAAATCCTAAGAAGAAATAAACAGCAAGTTTCTTTTGCCACATCATCTTTAACAATAAACCAAAACCGACTGCACCTAGCATATTCGCTGCTACTCCCATGCCATCTAATAATGTTTGTGGTAAACTGTCGATAAAAGCACTCATGACATCAGCACCTAAGAAAACAGCAAGTCCACAGATGGTACCATTAAAGATTTCATAGGATATTGAAACTACTGGGAATATTCTTTGTAAAGCTTTCCAATTGC
Source organism: Longicatena caecimuris (assembly GCF_004341945.1). Classification (GTDB taxonomy): domain Bacteria; phylum Bacillota_I; class Bacilli_A; order Erysipelotrichales; family Erysipelotrichaceae; genus Longicatena; species Longicatena caecimuris. Next base: position 43,081 of record NZ_SMBP01000015.1, on the reverse strand, counting down.
CTTTTTCTACTTGACGTTCCACATATGGTGTAAATAAAGAACGTATACCAATGCCTGGAACAAATAGCATTTGACAAACGATAGATGCCGGTACTGCTAAAGCAATTGCTGTTTCAATACCTTTACCAAGTATAATGGCATAAGCTGCCCCAACAGCTGTTCCATGAATGGAATCCGGTGGCACTGTGCCGCCGATTGCCATAACACCCATAAATACCAATTCCAATGAAGCCCCTACCTGTACTCCTGTTGTAATATCCCCTAAAGCGATACCCATTGCCGTACCGACAACAAGTGGTCGTGTGATCATCGGATTACATAACCAGACATCCAAGAAGTCCAGTAAACAAACAGTAACTCCGACAAGTAGTGCTTGAACGATCATACTTCAACCTCCTCCTCTCGTAAGTATTTATCGATACTGATTCTATGTTCCGTAGGAACCATACGTAATTCTACTTCATCAACTCGTTTGCGCAGTTTCATCAAATCATGTAAATCATCGTTGTCTAAACATACAGCAGCCGCTATCATCTTTCCTCCTTCCTTATTTTTGACTCCACCAATATTCACACGATGAATCTGATCTGTCATACTGACAAGTCGTAAGGTATCCTGAATAGTTCTTGTGATAAGAAAAATCTTGATCTTTGCTGCCTTTGGGTTGTTAAGAAGAGCAGCTGCTTCATCAATCGTCTTAACCGCCAGTTTCACACCAGCCGGTTTTGCCATCTTTAACGCAAGCTTGCTCATCTCATTTGTCGCAGCCTCATCATTGGCGATCAGAATTGCTTCCGGTGCCACTGCTCCAACCCAAGTCACAGCCACCTGTCCATGCAGGAGACGATCATCAATCCGACAAAGTTCTACCATAATTTTTCATCCTCGATTCCTTTATCAATCGCATTATGTACTCTTTGGTAAGTAAACAAAAGCATATTATCTTTTGCATTTTGAATTACCTGTAAAAGCTTTTCTTCGATATCCCCTGTTTCATTCGCCAGAATCAACTCTAAAACAATAGATAATGTCATGCCTGTCAATAGAAATACGTTAGGATAAACACAGAGATGCATCAGCTGATTATGAACACTGCCACCATAGATATCACACAGAATGATATATTCATGTGTGTTATCTTCGGCGATTTTTTTCTTCAACAGCTGATAAATATCTTGTGGCGAGTGATAGGTATCTAAACCATAAGCATCCACTCCTTCAATATCACCTACGATCATATTCGCAGCGCTTAGCATACCCTCGGCAAGTGAGCCATGAGAAGCTAATATTAAATTCTGCAATGTTTCTACCTCCCTTCTTGTTTTATGTCCTTCACCTATGATAAGCAAAAAGCGTGCCAACTTTATACAAAGTCACACGCTTATAACATTTCCCCGATGAATAGGAGAGATTTCATGGTTTAGAAAGTTTCTAAACAAATGCTGAGAAGGGATCATTCAATACTATCCCACAATTCGTTGACACTCTCGTCCACTTCTTTGACACTATCACGCTGAAAGATACATTCATAGATATAGCCGATTTCCGACACCGGTATTTTCACATTGTAATGCTGTTCCACATCATGGAATGCTTTTTTAACAATGCGTATAAATTCCGTTTGTGTTTTTTCAAAAGTTTCTAAATGTTCAAATTTCGTCACATTTTTATTAATAATCAAGCGTTCTATCAAACAGCTGATGTGAATATACAGTCCCAAAATGACACTGCTGCTTAATTTCATATGCAATTCTTTCTGAATTGTCTTAATAATTTTTTCTACACTGTCAATGATTTTATCACTATCTAAAATCGTTAAGTAACTCAACAGATTATCCATTGAGAAATTTTTGATCATATTTTCATTAAAAGTTTCAATCTGATCGGGCCGCATGATACTTTCAAACACGGAATTCGTCTTTTCCACACTTTTCTGTTCGATCATCTCTTCCAAAGAGATAAACGGCACATCAAAGATTTTAGGATCTTTCGTTCCGACTGTAAATAGGACATTATATTTTTCAAAAACCAATGATGTCGTTCCGGATTTCACTAATGAATCATAGTCATAGGGTATCATGGCGATCGATACGGTCTTAGGTAAAGAATCTTCCATTAGCTTACTGATTTTTTCAGCTGTGCCAATACCCGTTTCGCATACCGCTAAAATAGCATCTTGTTTTTTACGATTTTTTACAAATTCATACCGATATTGATTGCGATGACTCGCTTGCTTTAAGATTTCCTGAATCGGCATCTCTTCCAGTATCATACTGCCAATATCTAACGCTAATTTTGTTGTGACATTGTTGATGATACCAATATCCATACGCTTCATGCCTTCCATTTTTTGATGAATCGCTTCTAAAGACCCCATATCAACCATAACAATTACTTCATTATAATTTTCTTTCCCTTTGATGTATTCACCTAATTTTTTTACTGTATCATTAAAATCACTTTCAATCGGCATATCAATTGCATCAAATATCCGCTGTTTCAATAATTGATTTGCCACTTCTGCTATGCCGCTTGCTATCGCGTAGCCATGGGCAATGATAACAGCAGGTATTGGAGAAGCAACCATCTCACGGTTAAAATAACGGAAAAAGAGAAATAAATCTAAATAACCAAATGGACCCGGGGTAAAACTTAAGGCATCTGAGATGAGCTGCCAGATATCACCTATGACATTGTATTCATTTGTGTATTCATTATGGATACGATTTTGAAGTTCTTCAGCTTCCTTGCGATTCTGTATTTTCAGTTGATTAATTGAAGAAAGGCTTTGCATATAATCGTTTAGAAAATGTACGATCATTGAGATTTCGTTATTTGAAAATTTCTCTAAATCATATTTATGAATAACAATATTCATGATATTGGTCAATAGATGATTGATCATATCCAGCTTTGGAGAATGATAGGTATGCTCAGTAAATAAAGAATCGATATATTGTTCCAATTTCAGACAGCAGCTATCTAAATAAGCATTCAGATCTTTTTCATATGCATGCAACGTATGGAATTTGTGAATCAGATATGCATTAAAATTATATAAGCGACTATCTTTATGGATGCTCAAAAACATATCTTCACTGTGAATCATCGCGCGATCATCGTAATCATACAAGGTGACATCTTTTCCGGTACTTTCTAATAAATCACTTGATAAATCATATATATGCAAAGAGACATCATCCATATCCTTTTGATTTCGTAAGAATGCTTTGGCGACACTTGCGCGAATGACATTTTTCAATTCTCCGATATTTCCTGTAAACGTATGGCGTTCTAATGTACGGAAGACAAGGTCAGACATGGAAATTTTACGTTGAATATGTTTCTCTTCTTCTTGAATTAAAAACTGTAAAAGTTCCCGTTTTTCTTGAAGAGGGCGTTCTGCTAGCGAAGGCACTTTCACAATAAGCGGAATTCTTCTTAATAATGTTTTTAAGAGGACTTCATCCGGTTGTTCCGTGGTGGCAAAAATCAATCGTGCATTTGATACATACCAAGTATCATTATCCCCCACCATATGATATATGCCTTTATCCATAAAAAGAAAGATTTTTTCCTGACATTCCGGCTTTAACCCATGCACTTCATCCATAAACAAGATACCGCCATCCGCTAAAGCCAATAACCCTTGGGTATCTTTTTCCGCACCGGTATAAGACCCCTTCTTATAACCAAAAAGATTGGTCATCAACATCTCCGGATTGTTTGCATATTCACTACAATTCATCGTCATAAAACGGCTGTCTTTAGACAGTATTTCCATCTCAACCCCATATTGGTACATTAACTGTGCAATCAGGCTTTTCCCGGTTCCCGTCGGTCCTTGTAATAAGATGGGAAGACCATGCTCCGGATAGCTAATCGCTGCTTTGCATTGTTCCACCACATAGCTAAGACTATCATTTGCTCCGATTAGGTTATGAAATGCATGCTGCTGTTTTTTTTCTAATATGTTCTTTAAATCTTCAAGCGTTTCATACAACTCCGCTTTCAATATAACGCCAAAGCGGTTTTCTAAACTTTTTCGCCAGAAAAAATATACTGGACGCGTATTCGTTTTAATGACGAGACCCTTTTGTTGAAATTCACTCATATAATGAGAAATCAAATTGCGGCTGCATGCAAATTGCGCACTCAAAAAGGATGAGGTAAGGGTTTCTAATCTTTCTTCCTGCCAATGCAAATCCTTCTCTAATTGCTCGCATTCCACTTGTAAGGTTTCCTGTAATTTCTCCCGAATATCCTTATCATTCATACGTATATTCCTTTCTCCTAACGAAAAGGTTGTATTAAAAGCACCCCCAATATACATATCACGTATATATCTTTCTTGCATTATACCTCCTCTATATAACATATACAATGAGTTTTTAGATACCTTTTCTAGTAACCTTTACTTTTTCAAAAAATGAATCTTTTCTTTTCCTATTCATCGTGTGCAGAGCAGAAAGAAAAGACCACTTCTTGCAAACATATTGTCTGCATCAAAGTGATCTTTTTACCTAATTATCTTACATAGTTGATTATGCCAGAATATAACGTATGGTTATTTGACTTTAGCATCAATCGTATTATCCTTTACGACAACATCGTGTGCGCCGCCTTCTACGATAGATGTAGAAGATACAAGTGTAATTTTTGCTTTTTTCTGTAATTCAGGAATCGTCAAAGCACCGCAATTACACATGGTATGTTTTACCTTGCTTAACGTCAGATCGACATTATCCTTCAATGCTCCCGCATATGGAACATAAGAGTCAACACCTTCTACGAATGAAAGTTTCTTACTTCCTCCCATATCGTAACGCTGCCAGTTACGTGCTCTGGCACTGCCTTCACCCCAATATTCCTTCATATATGTACCATTGATGGTAACCTTCTTTGTCGGTGATTCTTCAAAACGAGAGAAATAACGACCTAACATCACGAAATCTGCTCCCATCGCCAATGCTAAGGTAATATGGTAATCGTGTACGATACCACCATCGCTACAAATAGGAATATAGATACCTGTTTCTTTATAATATTCATCACGTGCTTTCGCAACTTCAATCGTAGCTGTAGCCTGTCCGCGTCCAATACCTTTTTGTTCACGGGTAATACAGATACTACCTCCGCCGATACCGATTTTGATAAAATCGGCACCTGCTTCTGCTAAGAAACGGAAACCTTCAGCATCCACAACGTTTCCGGCACCGACTTTTACGCTGTCACCATAATGATCACGAATCCACTTTAAAGTGATTGCCTGCCATTCACTGAAGCCTTCACTTGAGTCAATACATAATACATCTGCACCTGCTTCTACCAAGGCAGGAACACGCTGTTCATAATCTCTGGTGTTAATACCGGCACCAACTAAATAACGTTTTTGGCTATCTAACAATTCATTTGGATGTTCTTTATGAGAATCATAGTCTTTACGGAATACGAATGCTTTTAAATGCTGTTCCTCATCAATGATCGGCAACTGATTCAGTTTATGTTCCCAAATTAAATCATTTGCTTCACTTAAAGTACAGCCATCTTTACCATAGATCAGCTTTTCAAATGGTGTCATGAATTCACTGACTTTCATTGCTGTATCCATACGAGAAATACGGTAATCACGGCTTGTGATAATGCCTACAAGTTTTCCTTCCGCCGTCCCATCTTCTGTTACGGCCATCGTCGCATGACCTGTTCTTTCCTTCAGATCCAATACATCCTGTAAGGTAGCATCCGGACGAATGTTGGAATCGCTGTAAACAAAACCTGCCTTCGTCATTTTTACACGCTTTACCATTGCGGCCTCATCTTCTACGCTCTGAGAACCATAGATAAAGGAGATTCCTCCTTCTCTAGCTAAAGCACATGCCATACGCTCCCCGGATACAGACTGCATGATGGCAGATACCATTGGGATATTTAACGATAATGCAGGTTCTTCCCCTTTTTTAAATTTTACAAGAGGTGTTTTCAATGAAACATTTACTGGGGTACAATCAGAGCTGGAATATCCAGGTACCAATAGGTACTCGCTGAAAGTACGAGAGGGTTCTTCAAAATAATACGCCATAGTTCACATCTCCTTTTCTACTCAACTTATAAACTTTCCCGATTTATAATTGATATTTTAATACATTATAATGATTATCTGTTTTGAAGTCAATATAGTTTTGAAAAGATTTTCATTACCAGAGGCAGATGGTAAAGTTCTACCTTTTCACTCTTTTCTAACATGTGGCACTCTTTAAGGAAATGGGGATGATTATTGAAACATCCATTCAATAGGAAAAGGACAGCACAAAGGCTGTCCTATATCTACAGGTTAAGGATGTAACTGGGCATATAACTGACAATAGGTTTCAGCACTCTTTTCCCAGCTGACATCTGTATTCATAGCATTGCGTACAAGAATCTTCCAATCCTCTGGACGGTTATAGTATACATCTATTGCATTATACATAACCTGCACCATTTCATCTGAATTATAGTTCGCAAAACTGAATCCATTTCCAGTCTTATCAAACTCATTATACGGAGTTACCGTATCCTTCAATCCACCTGTTTCACGTACTAATGGTAATGTTCCATAGCGCATGGAAATTAACTGTGAAATACCACATGGCTCAAACAGAGATGGCATGAGGAATAAATCACTTGCCGCATAAATACGGTGTGCTAAAGAATCACTGTATCCGTTATAGAATGCAATTTTACCTTTATTGCCTTCTTCTAGCTGACGCATTTTCTCTTCGATTCCGCTTTCCCCACTACCTAAGATGGCCACTTGAATTGGCATTGCACAGATTTCAGAAAGTTTTTCCATCATCAGATAAAAACCTTTTTGCCATGTCAGTCGAGATACTGCCCCAACCAACATCACATTAGGATCTACCGTAAGACCAAGTTCTTTCTGTAATGCCATCTTATTTTCTTTTTTCTCTTTCGCTACATTTACTTTATTGTAATGGTATGGTACATCCGGATCACTCATCGGATTCCACATTTCAATATCGATGCCATTGGTAATACCCCATAAATCATACTTACGAATGTTTAATACCATTTCCATATGTTCACCATACTGTGGTGTTAAGATTTCCTGTGAATACGTAGGTGATACCGTTGTTACTTTATCCGCATACAAGATACCCGATTTCATAAAGCTGATGCCACCGTCATAGCGGACATTGCCATTATCGAAAATACGATAATCTAAGCCTAAGCAACTATCCAGCATCTCAGGTCCGAAATTACCCTGGAATGCGAGATTATGAATCGTATAAACAAAGCGGATATTGCGATAACGCTCATCAAAGCTGTGCCCTTCTTTGCACATTGCCGGTAACATACCAGTGTGCCAATCATGACAATGCATGATTTCCGGGAAGTAATTCAGCTGATTCAACATTTCTAATACGGCTTTCTGGAAGTAAGCAAAACGCTCACCATCATCGATATAACCATACAAGCCATCACGTTCAAAGTATCCTTTATGTTCTACGAAATAAAATTTAACTTCTTTACGTGTTGTAGACCAAATATTCACAGGTACTTCATGATAAGCAATGGATACACTATATTGTGCCTCTAACTGCATTTCCTCATGAAACTTCTGTGCTATTTTTAAATACATAGGCATGATTACACGAACTTCATGTCCTTTTTTCACCAGCTCCTGAGGTAAGGAACCTACAACATCTGCCAGCCCTCCACTTTTAATAAAAGGAAGACCTTCTGATGCGACCATCAATATTCTTGCCATTAGATTTTATCATTCCTTTTCACGTACAGTGGCTGATCAGGATGTCCGATCAATTCTTTTTTACGAACGATTCTAGCCTTCTTATCCACTACTACATTTTCTATATGCACATCTTCTCCGATGATGGCACCAGGCAGGATAATACTGTTTTTGATAACAGCGCCTTTTTTGATGACAACACCACGTCCGATAACACTATTCGCAATGTCGCCTTCAACGATACAACCGTTGGAAACCATGCTGTTTTGAACGGTGACATCACTATAGTACTGCGTTGGACAGGAGTCATTTGTACGTGTATAGATTGGCCAGTCACTGTTAAACAAGTCCATTGCCTTATCGTAATCCAATAAATCAATATTCGCATTAAAGTAACTCTTGAAGTCGTTCACACATGCGACAAAACCACGGTGAGCCACACCACGAATATCCAATTCTGAACATTCTTCATTTACAATATCACGGAACCAATATAATGATGATATATTAGCCGCCTTTTTCACTAACGAAATGAACAAATCTTTACTCATGACGTAAGTTTCTAATGAAATTGTTTTGCTCTTCGAGTTCCCACGATTCTTTTCAATAGAAAGAACGCCTTTTTGTTTATTTAAATTCAATACATCACAGTTAATGAAAGCTTCTTTTGCGTTATCCACATTTTGATATAACATGGTAATATCTGCGCCGCTTTCAATATGTGCATCCAACAGATTTGAGAAATCCTGACGATAAATCATATGTGCAGGAGCAAGGATGACATATGGCTGATTTACATCTTCAATTGCCTGCATGTTAAACATATAGGAATTGATATCATTGTTATAGAAATCCACATCATCCATATTCTTTGCAGGCAGGATATGCAGTTTTCCACGTTTTGAGTTGATGTTGTAATGACGGCCGGTTCCCAGATGTTCAATCAAAGAACGAGGATTCGTCTTAACAAACACTTTGATGTGGTTAACACCACTATTACTCATATTAGAAATAGGAAAGTCAATCAGACGGTATCTTCCCAAAAAGGAGAATGCGGATACCGGGCGATAGTCTTCCATTCCTTTGACATTTACATTAGGTCCTTCATAATTTACGATTCCAAATGCATTGCACATATTACTCACCCCTCACTCTCTTACTGATCAGCTCAATATTTTCACTGTCAGGACTGCCGACAACAGCACCGGCATCTACCTTCACGCCTTCTGCGATAATCGCACGATGAATGATTGCACCTTCTCCGATTTCAACATTTGGCATTAGCACAGAGTCATTAACTTTCGCACCTTCCGCTACTTTTACGCTTGTGAAGAGGACAGAGTTATTAATTTCACCATTGATGACACAACCCTGATTAATATATGCATTATTAACTTTGCCTTTTGGTCCGATAAAGTGTGGAACCGTGGCAACATCTTCTGTATAAATCTTCCAATCCGGATCATTTAAATCTAATTCATTATTGGAACTTAACAAATCCATGTTTGCTTCCCATAAAGAATCAACAGTTCCAACATCTTTCCAATAGCCTTTGAATTGATATGCGTATAAACGCTTATTCTCATTCAACATCGCAGGAATAATATCTTTACCGAAGTCATGATTACTGTTAGGATCATCCATATCAGCAACCAACATTTTACGAAGTTGTTTCCAATTAAAGATGTAAATACCCATAGAAGCCAGGTTGCTCTTTGGCTTTTCTGGTTTTTCTTCAAATTCCACAATACGATCTGTTTCATCCGTATTCATGATACCAAAACGGCTTGCCTCTTTCATAGGAACCGGCAATACTGCAATTGTGGCATCTGCATCACATGCTTTATGGTGAGCCAGCATTTTAGAATAATCCATCTTATAAATATGGTCACCGGAAAGAATCAGAACATATTCCGGATTTTGCTGATCGATGAAATCAATGTTCTGTGAAATAGCATCGGCAGTACCGCGATATACATCAAAAGCAGCTCCGTCTTTTTCACGTGGAGGCAGCACGTATACTCCACTATCCTTTGCGTCCAGACCCCAACGCTGTCCAGCCGCCGCATATGAGTTCAGCAATACGCTTTCATATTGAGTCAGCACACCAACAACATTGATGTTAGAATTGGCACAGTTACTTAACGGGAAGTCGATAATTCGGTATTTCCCTCCAAAGTACACTGCAGGTTTTGCGATCTTTTTGGTTAAGGCATACAGTCGTGTACCTCGACCTCCGGCCAAGATCATAGCCAGCATGTTATTTTGTCTCATGTCGAAACCCCCCTTTAGGATTTACTATATATTAAGTATAAAGGCTTTTGCTTTAAATTTCCACCCTTTTTGTTAGAAAATTGAAGATTATGTATGCGTTTTCAACCTTTTTCGTGAAAATTCGTCATCAAGCAAAAACATGCAGCTTTGTCAAGAACCAATTTCCGTGCCTTTTTGCCAGCTCCTTGGCGAAATGGTCCTCTTCATTAACCGCATGTTCATTATATTAACGTATGTTGCAACATATGCCTATCAATTTCTTATTCCATTTTCTTCCATATACGATTGTATAATTAAACGAAATCATACATATTCAACAAATCATCTACTGATGTTTGCCGGCGTTCTTCACCTTCCAGGACCTTTACGATTTTTCCTTCATTTAAAATAATCGTCTTATTGCCATATTCCAATGCCTGTTTCATGTTGTGTGTAATCATAAGCGTCGTAATATGATGCTCTTTCACCATACGCTCTGTGATGTCCATCACTTGTTTGGCCGTTTTCGGATCTAAAGCCGCTGTATGCTCATCAAGCAGTAATAATTTCGGTGTTACGATGGTTGCCATTAAAAGCGTCAAGGCCTGTCGCTGACCACCGCTGAGCAGTCCGACATTTGTTGTAATACGCTCTTCCAAGCCCAAGCCTAAAGATGCTAATTGTTCAAGAAAGAATTTACGGTCTCCTTTCTTGATAGCCTTACTTAACGTCGTACGTTTTCCTCGGCTATATGCCAGTCCCAGATTTTCTTCAATCGTCATATGGGGAGCCGTGCCTTTCATCGGATCTTGAAATAAACGCCCAATCACTCTGGCTCTTTTATATTCGGGCGCATAAGTGATATCCTGACCATCCAAGATGATTTCTCCTGCATCACATTCCAACGTACCACTGATTGCATTTAATAAGGTACTCTTACCGGCACCATTTGTCCCTAACACACTGATGAAATCACCATCATCTATATGGAAAGATAAATGATCCAAAGCAATGCGTTCATTACTGGTGTTTGGATAAAACGTAACACATACATCATTTAAGTCCAGCATGTTTTCTTCTCCTTTTCTTTCCTTTTACATATGGCAATGAAATAGCAAGCGCCACTAATATTGCTGAGAATAAGTTTAAATCACTTGCGCCAATGCCAAATTGCAGAGCAAAGGTTAAGATAAAGCGGTAAACAATAGCACCGCTGATGACTGCCGCAAATTGAAACGGTAATGTCTTTTTACGGAAGAAGGCCTCACCGACAATAATACTGGCAAGACCGACCACCATCATACCGACGCCTCCACTGACATCCGCAAAGTTTTGATACTGTGCAAAGATACCTCCCGCAAAAGCCACAAGCGCGTTCGCTAACGTGATTCCCATGATTTTCATCGCATCGGAATTAATGCTGCTTGCCCGCACCATAGCCTCGTTATCTCCCGTGGCACGAAGACTCATACCAAGCTGTGTTTTTAAAAAGGCATACAGTAAGATCATCAGGAATAATAGTATCACAAGAATTACGAAAGCTTTGGTATTTGCGCCAAAGATTCCCTTTAACGGAGTGAAGATCGTCGTTTTTCCAAAGATCGAAATATTAGGCTGACCGCCCATGATCTTCAGATTTATGGAATACAGTGCCGTCATTGTCAAAATGCCTGCTAACAATGGCTGTATGCGACATTTCGTTTGTAAGATGCCGGTAATTCCACCTGCCATGGCGCCTAACACAAAAGCCATGAAAACACCGAGAAACGGATGCCCCATTTGCGCGATGATTGCCGATATTGCACAACCAGTCGTAAAGCTTCCATCAATGGTCAGATCCGGTATATTTAATACCCGAAACGACAGAAAGACACCCAATGACATAATGGAGAAAATCATCCCTAATTCAATTGCGTCTTGCAAAACAGCTAATGACATGCACTTCATCCTCTCTTTAAATTGCTTATTCGCCCTTCATCATAACCAGATTCTCACGGTTTTTCACCGTATCCGGTAACTGGATGCCCAAGGCTTTTAACGTATCTTCATTGATATAAGTGTTTAAATCATCTTTAAATACTTTTACCGGGATATCCGCAACCGCTTTTCCTTTTAAGATTTGATCCACCATTTTCGCGGTTTCTTTTCCCAAGTTCGTATAATTAATGCCGACCGTCGCAAAGCCTCCATCACTTACCATGGAGTCCGCGCCTGTATATACCGGCACTTTTTTCTTATTTGCAGTTTCAACCAATGCGGTGATGGAACTTGCCACCGTATTATCATTGGGCGCAAAAATCGCATCGCATTGATCGGTCAATACCGAAATGGCACTTTGAATTTCACTGATATTTTTACCACTGCCTTCCACCAATTTGATATCGTGTTGCTTACAGAATGCTTTCGCTTTCTTTAGGTTTGATACCGAATTTGCTTCACCGCTGTTATAAATAAAACCAAGTGTTTTCATGGATGGATCGATTTCTAATGCTAATGCTAAAATCTGATCAACTTGAATTTCATCACTTGTTCCTGTGATATTTTTATCCGGTTTCTTTAAATCCGTGATCAAGCCGGCACCAATCGGATCACTGACAGCAGAGAAGACAACAGGAATATCCTCACTGTAATTTGCCGCCGTTACCGCTGTTGGCGTCGCTATCGCTACGATTACATCGCTGTTATTACCGGCAAAGGTTGATAATATAGAATTTAGCGTATTTTGCTGATTACCGGCATCTTTAAATTCAAGCTTAATATTTTCTCCATCTTTATACCCTAATGCTTTCATTTCTTCTTTAAAACTGTCACGAATTTCATTTAATGATTTATGCTCTACAATTTGGGCAACGGATACAGTGGGCACCTTTTCATCCTTGCTACTGTTGCCACATCCTGCTAACATCGTTGTTCCTAAGACAGCTGCAGCTGCCATCTTCAATAATTTTTTCATATAAGTTTCCCTTCCTTTTCACATTGTGTTTTATCTTTTCTTCTTGTACGTTATGGTTATAATGTATACACCATCGCCATTCTTCTGCGTTTTTTAACACAATGACCACCTCCCTTTATCAAAAAAAGCATCCGTCCTAAAAGTCCTCTGACTTCAGGACAGATGCTGTATCATTCATCTGCGGTACCACCTGATTTGGTGTGTTTGTTACTTTCACACCCACCTCATTCAAAATGCAATAACATTTCTAGCCTGATAACGTTGGCATACGTCTTGGATACTAAGCTCCCGCGTTTCCCCTTGCCCTCCAGAGTCCATTTACAAAACGGCATCGCTATCCCTTTCCAGCTAATGGGACTCTCTGTAAGCACCTATCTTGTTTTATCTCTCTGTCTTTGGTTTCTTCTAGGATACACCTCTTATTTGCATATGTCAACATTATTTTTCAATATAATTTCTGAAAACATTTTCATTAATGCTGCTTAACTTTCTTATTTTCATTTACCTGACAAAAAATAACCTTTTTTAAAATCCTCTGGATGATCTTTCATAAGAATCCCATAATGACTGCCATATCGTCCGGTATCATTCACTTTTGCGACTTTCACTCTTTCTCTGCCATACTCAATTCCTTGTACACAACTAGTAAACAGCCTTTCCCTTTGTTCATTCAAACAACTAATCTCACCATTATCAGAAAGCTTTCCATGCAATACCTTTACACCTACGACACAGCGTCCATCTTTCAGATGGAAACATTCTTCAATAACAGCTAAGAAAGGGATGTCCAATTTCTTATAAAACATCTTTTTATAAAAAGGTTCTGTTTTTTCTGCCACATGAATGCCCAATTCACTATGAACAGCAACGAAATCTAAATACATCCCTTTTAAATGCTTTCTACCGGCATCTGCTAATTGATCAAACACATCCTTAAGGTTCGTCGCATCTGCGTCTACTGCAACGACATAACTTTGTTGTTCCTCATATATCATCAATTGTAAATATAGTGCTTGAATCATTTTATCTTTTTTCGCATAGGCTTTCAAAGCCGCTTTTAATTCCTTGGGCTCTTTCGCAGGTTCTCCTATCATCACATGTTCCTGGGCATGAAGCACGCGCTCTCTATGTCCTTTTCTCTGATTTCCTTTTGTTCCTTTAAAGAAAGAACCAATTCTTTTGGATAGACGATATTCATCCCGTATGGATCTACGACAAATCCTTTTATTTCTTTACTCTGAATGATAATCTTAGCATAATCATCGAACGTGAACGTCAAGGCATGCATCCTATCTTTGTTTGGATATTTCTGCATCTCTTCTCCACTTGTAAATGCCATAAAATATTGATCGCCTTTTGTTGTCGCAAGGGAGGGAAACGTAAACGTCGTTTTTTCATCCAATATTTGTTTCCCATCTGCACCTTCTTTAAGTTCACCGTGAATTACTACTGGCATTAAGAATTTCACCTGCATTAATTCATCATACATATGATTTTCCGATTCCGGTGTCTGCACTTCGCGCAGAACCTGAACACTGTTAAGAAAATCTTGTGCATCTGTTTTAAACTGTTTGTTCATTTTCAAGTTCTCCTTTATTTATGATATGGGTTATGATGTAAGATCATATAAGCACGGTAAAGCTGTTCCAGCACCAAGACGCGTGTCATTTGATGCGTAAAGGTTAAATCTGATAATTTCCAACGCCAATTCGCTCTGTCGATTACCTTTTTACCAGGCCCTAAAGAACCGGCAATCACAAAGGTAATATTACTGGATTGATAAGTCTGTAACTTTTCTATTTTATCAGCCAAGGTTTCACTGTTTATCATCTCACCCCATAGATCAAGCAGAATCACATATTCCTGATCTTTTATTTTTGCTAACAGACGTTCTCCCTCTTTTTCCTTCACCAATGCATTTTGTGCTTCACTATTTGCTTGCGGTGCGATTTCATCATTTACTTCTATAATCTCTAATTTGGTAAAGGGCCGTAACCGCTTTTCATATTCAGCAATTTGTGCCTTCACAAATTTCTCTTTGATTTTACCGACGGCAATTATTTTTATCATGCGTGTTTTCCTTTCCAATAAAATAAATTTTTAATCTTTTCCTTACATGTCTTCCAAAATATGATACCATAAAATAAGTAAAGGAGGAAATCTAATGCGAAAGAAGAGGCAAGGATTCACCTTAATAGAAATTATTGTAGTATTAGTCATTCTGGGAATTTTGCTGGCCATTGCCACGCCTTCTATACTCGGCTATGTTCAAAAAGCAAAAGATTCCCGCCTGTTGCAAGAAGCCAGACATGTCTTGGTAGTTAGTAAAGACTATGGTTTACGACTGCACATGAAGGAAGAATTACAAAAATTGTCGACGGATGAAGTCATGGAAAAGATCATGAAAGATGCCGAAGTAGAAGGCGAATTGCTGGAAATTCATCTAAATAAAGCGCAAGATAATGCCGGTGATTTTATTGTGAAGATTGAAGATAAGTATCTTTCTTACAATGATGAAAAACAGGAATTTACCTTTTTAAAGAGCTATGATAATGCTTTTGTGAAAGCCAATAAGATTATAAAGCAATTGCTAAATCAAGATAAAGAAGCTTATCAGATCCTGTATTCGTATTATTATAAAGCCGATCAAACGCCGAATAAAACCGGTGCTCTTGATAGTGAAGGGCCTAATTTCGGCTCCAAGATTCGTGCCGAATTAGAGAAAAACGGAATCGATGCAGATGCATATAGTTTTCGTATATACAACGATAACAACAATTGTAAAATAACTATTGCGACAAGGCGGATTACCATAGCAGATGCCCATCAGCAGCAAATTGACATCGTGCAGTATGATTATGGAAAAGGCGGTAAGTTTCATACCGAACCGACCATCAAGAAAGGAAAAGTTCCCGTTGTAATTAAAAAAACTGAGGATCAAAGTACCCACCAACAAGTTACGTATCCAGTCCTTGATGTAGAACATGCCACTTGGGAATAAGCACCATTGCAAGGACACTTTGTTTGCTATACACAAAAAAAGCAATCTACGCATGAACATTTGATTTTACTGTTCTTCGTAAGATTGCTTTTATAATTTATTTTAATGTAACTTCCTTTGTTTTCTCTTTACCATTGTGTTCATAGACAAGTGTTACCTTATCACCGACTTTTTTACTGTAAAGATATTGACGGAACTGCTTAACATCGTTTACCTTTTTCCCATCAAATGCTAACAATACATCCCCAACTTGAATGCCGGCTCTGGATGCCGGTGAGTTACGTGATACATTCACGATGAATAAGCCTTCATCTTGTTGAATGGAGATGCCCAAATATGCTCTTTCAAATGGCGAAAGTTGTTCCAATGGCGCTACACTGATGCCTAAAATCGGACGTACTACTTTGCCGTTTCTTTCCAACTGTGAAATAATCGGAAGAACCTCATTAATCGGGAGTGCAAAGCCGAAGCCTTCCACAGATTCGTCTGAAATTTTCATCGAATTAATGCCAATTAATTCACCGGCCATATTGATCAATGGACCACCGCTGTTGCCGGGGTTAATAGCGGCATCTGTCTGTAGGACATTCACATCCCAATCCGCGACTCCATTATTATCAATATCCATTTCCATACGACGATCGACACCGCTTATCAAGCCACCAGATACACTTCCCTGATATTCAATGCCTAATGGACTTCCCATGGCAATGACATATTCGCCCTTTTTCACTAAAGAAGAATCGCCCATGATAAAGGATTCTGCCTGAAAATCGACCTTTAGTTTCAATAAGGCCAGATCCGTCAGCTTATCCATACCAACGATTTCACTTTCCACGGATTTGCCATTCGCAAAAGTGACCGTCATCACATCCCCGTTTTCTACCACATGATTGTTGGTGATAATATAAACGGTTTTATCTTCAACTTTATAAATTGCCCCACTGCCGGTTCCGATTGTTTGCCCACGTGATGAGGCTGTAATGGTTACTACCTTATTCTCACTTTGTTCAACCAGTTTTGTCACATCGCTTGTGACATTCACACTGGCCTGTTTGATGTTGTTTGTAGCAGTCGTTGCATCTGTTTGCGGCACCGTTTCCTGTTTCAGCTGAAACACCTGAATGGTGAGTAAGACATTCCAGCCAAGCAGGGCTACCAGAATAAAGGCAACAAAACGTTTCATTCCTTTTTACCTCCATTTCCACTTACATAAATGGAAAACTGATCTGCAGGATATAAGCGCATATGCTCACGATGTATTTGTTTTTTATCGAAGGTCTGTTGTAATGTCCGTAATGCCATATCACGCGTATTTCCTTCTTGTGAGATATGGGCAAGTACGATTTCTTTTGTCGTTTCTTCTGAAATGACCTCGCTTAATATGTTCGCACTGTCTTCATTACACAAATGTCCATAATCATTAATGATACGCTGTTTGACATAAACCGGACGTGACGTCTGCATCAGCATTTCAATATCATGATTACTTTCAAAGACATAATAATCAGCATCACGAATATAATCCTTAACTTCCTTTTTAATATACCCGGTATCTGTCACATAAACCATTTTTTCGTTTTCACATTCTATGACATAGCCGACAGTGCCCTCACAATCATGGCTCATGGGTAAAACGGTGATATGAAAATCCTTAATATCAAAGCTTTCAAAAGGACGTATGGCATGCAGATGATCGGTTGCGATGTCTTGTGTCGCATAGGTATCAATGGATTGAAACATCTTCATTTGTGATACATGATCGGTATGCGTATGGGTAATCAGAATCGCATCGGATGATAAATGATCATATTGCAGACGCTCAAAACAGGCTTTCAGATATTTGCGGGTACTTCCACAATCAATCACCAGTTTTGTATCGTTATGTTTAATCAGGCAGCAGTTCCCTTTAGAACCGCTTGCCAAAAGCGCAAACTTCATAAATGTTTTACCGTTTCCCTTCTAATAGCTGTCTCTGGCAATGTTAAAGAAAGCCGATATGGATTTCTGAAAGGCCAGTTCCACACGCCCGGTAGCACCGTTACGATGCTTTGATATATCAACATCGGTCTTATCGGTTGCATTCGTGTTCTCTTCTTCTTTATCTTTATTATAGTATTCATCACGATACAGGAAAATGACAATATCGGCATCCTGCTCGATTGCTCCTGACTCACGTAAATCGGATAACATAGGATGCTTATCCGGACGTGTTTCAACCGAACGTGATAACTGTGATAAGGCAATGACCGGACATTGCATTTCACGAGCAAGTTGTTTTAAGGATCGACTGATTTCAGAAATTTCTTGCTGTCGGTTATCTCCACCGCTACGGCCACTGCCACTGATTAACTGCAAGTAGTCAATCACGACTAAGTCTAAGCCATGCTCACTTTTCAGCTTACGGCATTTGGAAAAGATTTCTCCGACCTTGATATTTGAACTATCATCGACAAACAGCTTGCTTGCCATTAATTCATTAGCAGCTTCATTTAGTTTATTAAATTCTTCATCCATCAGATTACCGCTTCTTAATTTACTGGATTCCACAGCACTTTTCGCACTCAGGATACGTTTCATCAGCTGTTCAGCAGGCATTTCCAAGGAAAAGATGGCAATCGCTCCCGTGTTATAAAAAGATGCATTTAATGCCAGATTCAGCGCAAAAGCGGTCTTTCCCATGGCTGGACGAGCCGCCAAAATGATCAAATCGCCTCTTTGAAAACCATTCGTAATACGATCAAGATCCGTATAACCGGTCTTGATGCCGGTAATATGAGAATCACTGTTGCGCAGTTTGATCAGCTCCTGCATAACATCGGAAATGACAACACGACTGCTTTTAAAATCCGTTGCTTTGCGATCTCTTGTTACATTTAAAATATCACGCTCAGCTTTATCCATAATATCGTCTAAAGAACTTGCCGTGTCAAAACCTTCCTCGGCAATTTCCTGTGCTGTTTCTATTAAACGGCGCAAATGTGCACGGCTTTTAATAATTTCAATATAATACATACTGTTGGCCGCAGATATTGCGGTATCACTCAATTTGATGATATAGTCAGCACCGCCAACCAAGTGTAATTGTTCAATATCCTGCAAACGGGCAATCAGTGTCGTTACATCGACCGGTTTTCCACTATTGGTAATATCCATCATGGCAGAGAAGATCCGCTGATGAATATCGAGATAGAAATCCGAAGGCTCTAAGCCCTGATCATATACAACGCCGCTAACGCTGGGATATACCATCATCCCGCCAAGGATGGCTTGTTCCGCTTCATTACTATGCGGTAATTCTCTGCTCATACTGCCTCCTAACCGTTCACATGAACACGTATTACACCGATAACTTTATTCTTATATAAATCGACTTTCACATCGGTATAACCTAAAGAAGTAATGGCATCGGTATCGATAAACTTACGCTTTTCAATTTTGATAGCATGTACACGCTGTAACTGTTCTACGATTTGTTTGGTTGACACACTGCCAAATACTCTTCCGCCTTCTCCTGTTTTTACATGAAATTCCAAGGTAATTTTCGTAAGTTTTTGTTTTAATGCTTGGGCATCTGCTTCTTTTTGTTTTTCTTCTAAATCATGCTGCAGATTTTGTTCATCTAAGATTTCCATACTTTTTTTGGTGGCGAGCACAGCCAGCTTTTTATTTAACAGGAAGTTACGGCCATAACCGTCACTAACTTCCACGATTTCACCTTTTTTACCTACTTTTTTCACATCACTTAGCAGTATTACTTTCATCCTTTGTTTCCTCCTTGTTTTCTTCTATATATTCATCAATCTTCTTTTTCAATTCTTCTTTCAACGCTTTTACACTCGTATCCTTGCGTTGTAAAGCCGCGGCATTAAAATGTCCGCCTCCATGCATCTTTTCCATGATCACCTGGACATTCACAACACCCTTACTGCGCGCGGAAACGCCACATTCGTTCTCATTAATACGCGCAATAACAAAACTTGCCTCGACACCTTTGATTTCCAGCATACTATCAGCTGCTTGCGACATCAACGTACGGTTGACTTGGGCATCTTTTTCCACTGCGGCAATGATGATATTATCCGCATAGGTCTGTGAATAATTCATTATTTCCGTCTTCGCCGCAAAATCGCGGAAGTCTTCTTTTAGCATATTTTCTGCTGCTATCGGATCAATGCCAAGCTTTTTCAGATATGCTACAGATTCAAAGGTACGGCTTCCGGTACGATTACGGAAACGATTCGTATCGACTAAAATACCGACATACATCAACGTAGCTTCTTCCTCACTCAGATTTACGCGATTGGTCTGATATGGCAGGAATTCGGCTGCTAATTCACAAGTGGAACTGGCACTTGTTTCTACATATACTAATAATGGATTTCCGATAAAATCTTCACTTCTTCGATGATGGTCAATCACAATGATGCGATTGGCAGCTTCCAATGTCAACGGTGCGCCGGTTTGTTTGGGATTATTATGATCGACAACAATCAGCAAGTCTTCATCTTCGATCATTCTGGCAGCTTCCTCATCTTGTAGAAAGCGATGGCGCCCATTGAAGATATCTTCATATTCCGTTAAAGCTTGCGCTAATTGCGGTTCTATTCCTGACGATTGCGAAACGATATAGCTTTCTTTATTATAAGCAGTTGCTAAACGTGACATGCACAAAGCAGCCCCCATACAATCAAAATCCATATCCCGATGCCCAATCACGAATACCCGTTTTGCCTCCATGATCGCCTCACGAATAGCCTGTGACATCACGCGGACACGAACTTTTGAACGTTTTTCCCTAGCTTCACTGTTTCCGCCATAATATTTTACACTTTCTCCATATTTTTTCACAGCGGCCTGATCACCACCGCGACTCTGCGCCAATTCCAGCAAATCACTGATCATCGTATCCAGTTGGGCAAAGTCATCCGTGCCACGTGCAAAGGCCATACTCAAGGTGATAGAAACATCGATATCCTCAGCATTTTTACGAACTGTATTTAAGATTGCAAACTTATCTTCAACGACTTGCTGATATATTTTTTCATTTAAGACAACCAAGAAACGATCACTGCGCAAACGACGAATCAGCATGCCATATTTATCTGCCCACTCAACCAATGGCTGACGCAGACAAGTATTGATCTGAGCCATCTTGGTTTCATCCTCATATTGTTGAATTTCCATGTAATTATCCAGTTGCAGCAGTCCTGCGACAATACCATCTTCCTGAAATTTTTCGGATATCCTTGCAAACTCGGTAATATCTTTCACAAATAATACTTGCCCGTTTTCTTTACGAGTTATTTCATAAACATATTCACCATCATGTGCGGTAATACTGTCAACTTCTCCTTGAAAAAGTTCTGTGATATCGCCAATCCAGCTGGTAAGCTTCTTTCCAACGATATTCACACCGCGCTCTTGCAACAATTCACTCATCCAGGTAGCGCAGTATTGCTCATCATATGTGATAATACCCATTTCTCCTATTAAAAGGGCATCCTTTGCATCATGTCCAAGAATTCTGGATATATCGATATCTCGCTGTTCTCGATCACTTTCAAACCAATAGACGACCCAGATGACAACCAAAGAGTTGATAATCACCAAAATCAGCATCGGTAAAATTTTAACGCCTTCAATATCCGCCATAAATAAGGCAAATAAGGCAACAAACTGTGCCAGTATGACGATTCCAATCTGTACCTTAATGTTCTCCAGACGTTCCATGTACCACACCTCGTTTCAGTACTTCTAACCATATGCCACGCAGATCGACAATCATATCCAAAACACCGATGATAGCAATTGCACCTTGTACATATGGCAGAAACATGCCTATGATGACAAATAATAAGAAGATGCGTTTACGAAACAACAATAGGATACAAAGCAAGGTCATAACACCATAACCGATTGCAAAGATTCTCGCTGCTCCATAGACACCTAGTAATAGCCCATAGACATCTTGGTTTAATTTTAGCACATTTCGCACTAAAAATAGAACCCATATCATTATTATTGTATATCCGACACTTTTGGGAACCTTAATTTCAAAAATGCTCTTCATTGCTCTTGTTTCGATATGCATGCGTTTTAATACGACATTGGCAATCATATGAATGCACATTGTCTGTAAAACCGTCATTAAGATCGCACTGCCAATCACAACATACATCACGATTTTGGCAAGTGGTATCCCAATATCAATATGCATGAAGTCTAACAGCATCTTCACCATTTCCACATCTTCCGCCGGATCATAGCCAAACATTGCCGCAAATAATACGGTAGTAATCAGATAAGAAACAAACGTGAATATCCCTGTCCAAAGTAACAGTGTTCCATTCTTCCATTTCTTTCTTATCCCGGCACCATAAACGATGCCTACTACATCACAGCTAAACAGATAAAAGATCGTTGTCGGAGCGGCAATCATAAAGCTTAACAGAACCATACTGATGGCAGGAACGCATGCACTTTTTACTCCATAGCGTGCGGTATACATTAAAATCGGAAAGGTTAAGACCCAATACATGACCATTTCTAGCATACCAGCTAATTGACGGTTGATAAATAATAGCATACCGACAATCGCAACCATCATCGCGCCTTCCGTCATCTTTTTTGTTTGATTGTTCATAAGTGCTCCTCCTTTCTTAAGAGAAAAACCCCCATCTGCCAAAACAGCTGGAGGTTTCATTAACACGAATATTATTCGCTTACGTAAGGCAGTAAAGCCATCTGACGTGCACGTTTGATAGCAGTAGCCAGCATACGCTGATATTTTGCGCGTGTTCCGGTTACACGTCTAGGGATGATCTTTCCGTTTGCGGAAATAAATCTTTTTAATAATTCAACATCTTTATAGTCGATGTATTCGATTTTGTTTTTTGTGAAATAGCAAACTTTCTTGCGTCCCATACGCTGTTTCTTGAAAGCCATAGTTTATCTCCTTTCTACCAATTAGAATGGTAAATCATCACTGGCGATATCCAATGTATCGCTGGATGCAAAGTCACTGGAGTAGGACGGTGATGCATTATCGCTCTGATAGCCTTGATTTCCTGCATCATAATCAGGTGTGTAAGCATTAACGGCTGCAGCACTGTTGGTTCCCTTAGGCTCCAAAAATTGAACAGAGTCTGCGACAACTTCGGTCACATAGACACGTCTTCCACTCTGGTCGTCATAGCTGCGTGTCTGAATTCTTCCTTCCACTCCAACTAAGCTTCCTTTATGCGTGAATTGTGCCGTATTATCAGCAACTTTATTCCAGCACACACAGTTGATAAAATCCGCTGTCGGCTGTCCTTCGGTCTTAATTCTGCGATCACATGCTACAGTAAAGGATGTTACGCTGGCTCCTGTTCCAGTCTTACGTAAAACCGGATCCTTTGTCATGCGTCCTACTAATACTACACGGTTGATCATTGTCCATCATCCTTCCTGTTTCTTATTCTTCGTCCTGTGTTTTAACGATCATATAACGTACGATGTTGTGGTTGATACGTGCTAAACGATCAAATTCGTGAATACCTTCATTGTTAGCAGTCACATTGATAACAACATAGTAACCTTTGTTCATGTGTTTGATTTCATATGCGAACTCTTTTACGCCCCACTCGTCTACCTGATCGATAGTTCCGTTGTGGTCAGTGATGATCTTATGTAATCCATCCATCACTTTCGTGCGTGCTGCGTCTTCTAAAGATGCGTTCACAATGTACATGATTTCGTATTTTTTCATTCTGTACACCTCCTCATGGTCTCATGGCCCTGCCTCATGTGCAGAGCGGGGAGTAGAGATTTCTACCCGTTTATTGATTATAGCATTGTTGCTTTTGAAATGTAAAGGGATATTTTAAAGTTTTCGTATTTTCTCTTCTTGGATCATCTCATGTCACGCTCAAACGATACCCTTTCTTTCTCGAAGCGTTCCTCATGGCTGCTCACTTAGACTTCCACGCTATCTAGCCTCATTCTCTTCCCCTTAGATAAATCCTTTTTTATCATCGATAGAATTCACTAAAATTTTACCTTTTTTTGCTTATTTATAGTATGATATATAGAAAGATACTCACTCAATGATCGAAATGATGTATAGGCAGGAGGTGTCTTCCATGCAGAAAAAGCTGATTCCCACCATTCTGATACTCTCCCTCATCCTTTCCGGTTTTTTATCTTTAAACGCTATCAGAAACATGCAGGGAAATGCCCGCGTGGTTAATTATACCGGTGTTGTCCGTGGAGCTACGCAACTTCTGGTGAAACAGGAAATGGCAGGCAAAACAAATCATGCGCTTATTCAAAAGCTAGATGGAATCCTAAACGAATTACAAACAGGTGATGGACCAAATGGATTAACACGCATGGATGATGAAACCTACCAAAAACAGCTGCAGGAGCTTGAAAAAGATTGGGCTGTAATCAAGGAGGAAATTAAAGAAGTCCGCAAAAGTAAGGATACTGCCGAATTACTACGGTTAAGTGAACAGTACTTTCAAGCCTGTGATGATACCGTAAAAGAAGCTGAAATATATACCGAGCAACGCGTCTCTTCGATCATGCGGATACTGATGGTACAAATTCTTCTTTGTTTGGCAATTGTTGCTTTTGTCGCCGCCATAACTTCACGAATGCGTAAACGCCAACAAGAAATGGAAAAGGTGGAAATTGAGAATCGTAAAAAAAGTGAAGCCTTATCGCTGTTGGCAAAACAATTACAGGCTCCGATGAATGAAATCTCCGAAACTTTGTATATTGCCGATTTAGAAACTTATGAATTATATTTTTTAAATGAAGCCGGTCAGCGTTCTTTCCATACAAAAGACTTTTACGGACGCAAATGTTATGAAGTTTTGCAGGGAAGAACTTCGCCATGTCCGTTTTGTACAAATCCGCAATTGGATGAAGGCAAAATTATCACCTGGGAATTTTCTAATCCCATCTCTTTACGCCATTACCTGTTAAAAGATCGTCTCATTGAGTGGGAAGGACGTAAAGCACGTATGGAAATTGCTTTCGACATGACCGAAAATGAAAAAGAGAAACAACAATTACAGAACATGCTGGATGCGCAAAATATGATTGTCCGCTGTGTTCATCATCTATATGAAAATCAAGATGTCACAAGCAGCATTCATGCCGTGTTACAAGCCGTCGGCAAATTCTTTACAGCGGATTGTACGTACCTTATCAGCATTGATAATCAAATGCCGTTTGCTAATCAAGAATGGTGTGATGCCCATATCGCTTCTCGCAAACAAGATTTTGCTAAACTCCCGCAAGCCGTTATCCATCATTGGCTTTCGGCCTTTAGTGAAAAGGGGAGCGTTATCATCAGTGATCTTGCGGAAATAAATAAGCTCTCTGAAGAAGAATATCAGATATTACAAAACCATAACATCCAACGTATGGTAGCTGTTCCATTAGAAAGTAATCATCAGATCATCGCTGTCTTAGGAGTTGACAATCCAGCTAAGGACATGATGCAAAATATTACTTCGATGTTACAAACCTTGTGTTACTTTATCATGCTGACCATCAAACGAGATCAAGCAGAAAAGAAACTGGCTCATTTAAGCTATCATGATGAATTAACTTCGTTCTATAATCGCAACCGATACATCGAAGATGTAAAACATATCGCGCACTCTCATCAATCCGTCGGTGTCGTTTATCTGGATATCAACGGTTTAAAAGATATTAATGATAAGTATGGACATGCTCGTGGCGATGAGCTTATCATCGAAGCGGCTTTACATATGCGACGTGTCTTCCCACAGGCCGATATTTATCGTATCGGAGGAGATGAATTTGTTATCATATCCACAAACCTGAGTCAAGATGTTTTCCAGCGGCAAGTCCGTGAACTGCGAGGTTCTATCAAAGATCAGGAAATGCTGAAGTTTGCTTTGGGCAGCCGTTGGTCACCACAGGCGGATGGCATCAATGATTTTATTGCCGAAGCAGATGCCTGTATGTATGAAGATAAACGTGTTTTCTATCGGAATCGTCAAAATACAAAGCGTTATCGTCATTATAATGATGAATTGTTGCATCTTTCTGACCCCAACACGTTACAAGCAGAAATAGCTATGCACCATTTTCATGTGTATCTGCAATCAAAAATTCGCTCGACAAGTGGAGAAGCGTTTGGGGCCGAAGCTTTGATACGTTATGAAGACCGTGATGGAACCATTATATCGCCAGGGGATTTTATGCCCCTGCTAGCCGAGCATCATCTGATTTCCGTGATTGATTATTACATCTTTGAACGCATCTGTATGCTCATTCGCGAGTGGCTGGATGCCTATGCCACGATTGTCCCGATTTCCGTTAATCTATCCCATCAAACGATGATCAAAGCCACCTTACTTCAGGATTTATTAGCTATCTGTCAAAAATATGAAGTAGCTCCATCCTATCTGGAGATTGAAATTAGTGAACATGGCGATCATCTTTCTGATAAAGACCTTATAACTTTGATACATGAATTAAAACATCATGGTTTTAAAATATCGTTAGATGATTTTGGTACTGAGTATGCCAATCTGGCATTATTATCCGCTGCTCCATTTGATGTCTTGAAACTAGACAAGAGTATCATCAATGAATTAGACAGTAATCCACGGACGCAAAAAATAGTAACTGCCATCATGAAACTATGTGAAGAATTACATATTACAATTATCGCTGAAGGTATAGAAACACTGCAACAGCTGCAGACCCTCACATCCTGCGGTGTAACACTTGTTCAAGGCTTTTATTACAGCATTCCTTTACCTGTTGATGAGTATCAGCGTAAGTATATGCACCCCAAATCCTAATCACATTTCCCTCCATCCTGTCTTATATTAGTAAGCTGCCACAAGCTTTCTCCAATATAGGGCAGGATGTTTTTTTGAGGATAAATGAAAGAAAACCGCAACTTCTATGAAAGAGAATGATTTTGTGAACTATCTTTTTTTCAAAGTCGGGTGTATAATAAAGAACCATAAGAAATAAGGGGTAAGGTGATGTCATGCAACAGGAGAAAACCAAACAGAAAGGATTAATGACAGAAGGTGTTATATGGAAAGAGTTATTATTATTTTCCGTGCCGCTTTTATTAGGCAATTTATTCCAACAGCTTTATAATGCGGTGGATTCTGTCGTTGTTGGTAATTATATAGGTGCACAGGCCTTAGCTGCTGTTGGCAGCAGTGCTCCCGTTATTAACCTGCTTGTCAGCTTTTTCATGGGGTTATCGGTTGGTGCTGGAGTTATCATCTCTCGTTATTTCGGCGCTCGTAATATGGAAAGCTTACAAGACAGTATTCATACTTCTTTGGCCCTTACTATGACAGCCGGTATCTTTATGACCTTGTTTGGAATCATCTTCTCTCCAACCATATTGCGTTGGATTGGAACTCCATCAGATGTTATGAGCAGTTCTGTTTTGTATCTGCGTATATATTTTGGTGGTATTCTATCCGTTATGTTGTACAACATGGGCAGTGGTATCCTGCGTGCTGTTGGGGATTCTAAAAATCCATTATATTTTCTGATTGTATCCAGTATCACCAATATCCTGCTGGATCTATTGTTTGTCATCGTGTTTGATATGGGCATAGCCGGCGTAGGCTGGGCGACCTTAATTGCTCAAACCATCAGTGCCGTGTTAACCCTCTTATTACTCATCAAAACGAAACAAGAATATAAAGTCACCTTAAAAAAGATTCGCTTTCATAAAGATAAGTTGATTGAAATCATCCGCTTAGGCTTACCGAGTGGTATTCAAAACGGCGTTGTTTCCTTTTCAAACGTTATCGTGCAAAGTAACATCAATGCCTTTGGCTCTTTAGCGATGGCTGGCTGTGGTGCTTATACCAAGATTGATGGCTTTGCCATTTTACCGGTGATGAGCTATTCTATGGCTTTAACAACCTTTACCGGACAAAATATGGGAGCTAAGAAATATGATCGTGTGAAACAGGGAGCACGCTCTGGTATCATCATGTCCCTACTCACAACCATCGCCATCTCAGCCTTATTGTTAATATTCGGTGAGCAGGTATTATCCATCTTCTCTGATAATCCTAAGGTTATTTCCTATGGTTTGTATATGATGCATGTATTAGCTCCATTTTATATTTTCCTTGCTATTTCTCATGCCTTTAACGGCATCATCCGCGGTGCCGGTATTACCACGATTCCTATGATTGTCATGATTACTTGCTGGTGTGGAATGCGTATGACCTGGATATTGGCAAGTGTTCCTATCTTCCATGATATCGGAGTTGTCTTTATGGGCTGGCCATTAACATGGGCTGCCAGTGCTTTATGGCTCTTCCTATATTATAAAAAAGGCAATTGGATGAAGCGTTCCATGTATTAACAAGTCTACTTACATTCAGAAAAAAAGCTGATGTTTCTATGTTTCTTACCAATAAAGGTATTACATATACATCAGCTTTTCTTTTGCTTATTTTAAATAATTATTGCTTATGAATTTTATAGGCAGTGCCATGATGAATTTACTCTTCAATACCATATTCACGTTCTAAATATTCATCATAGCTCATGCGGCGATCAATGATGCCATCCTCGCGAATTTCAATAATACGGTTTGCGATTGTTTGAATGAATTGATGGTCATGAGAGGTAAAGACCATCTCTCCCTTAAAGTTGATTAGGCCATTGTTTAAAGCCTGTATGGATTCCAGATCCAGATGGTTGGTAGGATCATCCAGCAACAATAAATTCGGTGCTTCCAACATGCTTTTTGATAACATACAACGAGCACGTTCGCCTCCGGATAACACATTGACAGGTTTTAAGGCTTCTTCCCCACTAAACAACATTCTTCCTAAGAACCCGCGAATATAACTCATATCATCAATACTCGTGTACTGGCTCAGCCAGTCACAAATACTTTCTTCCCCTTCAAAATAAGCAGCATTATCATCAGGGATATAGCTTGGTGTAATAGTTTGTCCAATTTCTACTTTCCCACTATCCGGTTCTATTTCTTTCGCCAGAAGTTTTAATAATAATGAAGTTTGCAAAGGATTGCCGATCAGGGCAATCTTATCCCCATTCATTAAAGAAAACGAAATGTTATGCAAAAGTTCTTTTCCTTCAATCGATGCACAAAGATCTTCGACAAATAAAATGGCTTTTCCTGATTCACGTTCCGGCTTAAAATCCACAAAAGGATATCTTCTGGTAGATGGCTGTAAATCATCCAGCGTAATCTTATCTAAGATTTTCTTACGTGAAGTTGCCTGTTTCGATTTTGCGGCATTCGCTGAGAATCGGGCAATAAAGGCTTCTAATTCTTTAATCTTTTCTTCTTTTTTCTTGTTTGCATCTTTCATCTGTTTTGCCAGCAGCTGACTGGATTCATACCAGAAATCATAGTTACCGCTGTAAATCTTAATGCCTCCGAAATCCACATCGGCGATATGCGTACAAACCTTGTTTAAGAAATGACGATCATGCGATACGACGATAACGGTACTTTCATAATTGATCAAAAAATGCTCCAGCCAGGCAACGGATTTTAAATCTAAACCATTGGTAGGCTCATCTAACAACAGTGTATTTGGCTTGCCAAACAATGCCTGCGCTAACAGAATCTTAACCTTTTGTGCAGGCGTCATGGCTGACATCAATTCTTGATGTAAGCTTACCGGTATATCCAACTGTTCCAAAAGGTTGGCTGCTTCACTTTCCGCATTCCAGCCATCAAGATTCGCAAATTCTTCTTCTAATTCTCCGGCTTTTACTCCATCTTCATCGGTAAACTCGCCTTCTTTTGTATACAAGTATTCTTTTTCTTTCATGATGGCATATAAGCGCTCATTTCCCATCATCACAGTTTCTAACACCGGAAATTCTTCAAACTTGTAATGATCCTGTTCCAGTGTAAAAACCGTTTCATTCGGTCCGGTAAAAACATCTCCGGTATCCGGCTTTAATTCACCACTTAACACTTTTAGAAAAGTACTTTTACCGGCTCCATTTGCGCCAATTAACCCATAGCAATTACCATCCGTGAATTTTAAATTTACATCCTTATATAACGTGCGTGCACCAAAACGCACGCTCACATTGTTTGTCCCTATCATATAGAACCTCCATTTTTCATGCCTGTGCATTATAGCATGTGTCTTTCAGAAATACAAATACACACGCCAGGATACTTTCCTATCCTTTTTATGATGTCTTTATAAATTAGCATTACTAATTCAAAAAATCCATTTTGCTAAGCTCTTGCGTCCCATGCACTTTTCCTTATCAAAAAAGTATCTAAAAGTGAAAAAAGCTCGATATGTTAATTGTTCTTACACATCAGAGCTTTTTCTTTCCTTATACGTTATGTCGGCGCTTTTTTGACAATATGCCAAGTGCCAACATCGTCATGATACAGATTCCCATATAGCCATACACATGAGATGTATCAAATGTCTTAACTTCTTCAGGATCTGGTTGGATCATTGTATCAACCTTTCGCTCATCCATAACAATCAATTGATCTACACGGTTTCCATCAACCAGAATAGTTCCATCTTTCTGTAATGTAAATGGCAGATCTTTCGCTGTCTGATAGCCTTTTGGGGCATTTATTTCACGTAAGATATAATTTCCTTCAGCTATTCCGATGCATTTATCGCGTCCTTGCGAAGTCCAGGTGAGAGCATTCCCTTGATAATCCTTCGCTAATTTCATCGTAGCTGCATCGTATATCGCAAATACAGCACCAGATAACAGTTGTTTACTATCCTTATCACGTTTCTCTATCGTAAGCGAGGTTAAGGTATTCTGCATCGTAACTTCTTGCGTATCGTTTTCCTTCACCCCAACCTTTTTGTCGGTTATCGTGAAAAAGATATCTTTCCCAAGCTGATAGCCGTAAGGAGCTTTGATCTCTTTTAATCTATACGTTTCACCAGCTGTTAATGTATTTACGATTGTATGTGCTTTGCCGTCGGATATCCAGCGTTCAAGGACCTTGCCATCTTTATCTACAATGGCTAAAGTTGCATTTGACAATGCCTTTCCATCGGCATCCACCTTGTGCACATTTACTATTACATCCGCTTCATACCAAATCATAGTACCCGTAGGATCCAGTTTCACGCTTCCTTGCCCATCATCCAGCATATCCATCATGATTTGATTGTCTTTCATGATATATTGGAAAGTTATAGGATATTTAGCACAATAACTGCCTACTGGTGCATCGATTTCCTGAATTTGATAAAGCTGATTCCATAACACCCCTTCAAAGCGCAACATTCCTTGTGCATCGGTTTTAGCTGTCGCAATCAGCTGTGGATGTTCATCCTCTATAGAAGCGATGCGATATAATCCATACACAGCATTTGGAAGCACCTTTGTCGGTTCATTCTCACTGACTTTTTTTAATACGATATCTTTGCGATATACATCATTGACAATATCTTTTACCACCTGTTTGGTTGTCAAATTGATCATATCCTGTGGCTGTCCCGAAGCATCCAGATGTATTTGATAGGTATCAGCAGGGTCGACAAACCCTTTTGGTACATTTGTTTCCTTTATTGTATATGTGTGATCAGCCAACAATTTCTCAAATACAACTGTTCCTGTCGCATCACTTACCGCCTTTTTAACTAACACTCCCTGTTCATCATAAGCACTGAATTCAGCTCCTGCTAATGCTTTTTTGGCATCTTGGGGAAGTGCATTTGTGCCTAATGTCTCATCACTACAGCTTTCAACATAAGAAGCTAGTTTATGGAAGGTAACATTCGTCTTTAAATTGGTAATCGCTAAGCCTTTTACCTCAAGCAGCATTTCGCTGCCTTTCTTACCAATTGTAAAGAATGCTTCCCTTTGTTTTAGCTGATAACCGGCAGGTGCTTTTACTTCTGCGATGCGATAATCGCCCCATGGCAAATCATGGATCGTTAAGCATCCTGTATCCGTGCTTTTTGCTTGGTATTTTCCTTGAGCATCTTTGCTATATTCATTTCCGGTTGTAAATTCACCGTATGTTTGCCCATTTTGATACAAGGCAAAGACGGCACCATTCAATGCTTCCAGAGAAAGTGCATCACTCTTCATCAGTTGCATTGTTCCTAACTGACGTTGATTCTTAACCGTATTTCCATTCTTCAAAGTGATTTGGGCTTCACTCTTATCATCCACCACAAAGGTTGCTTCATAGGGTGTTTCCTCGATCACATAGCCAATCGCAGGCTGTGTTTCACGAAGCAGATACGTTCCTTTTTGGTTTACTATGAATTGCAGACTGCCATCCTCTAATGTCGTTTTTTCTACACTTGGTTCTTCAACAACATTACCTGTTCCATCCTTAACTCTTTGCAGACTGAATCGGGTATCCGCAATCGCAGTTTCATCTTCCTGATCCTTTTTCACAATTGTTATACTTCGCTGATAAGACCTATTGTGAATATCAATCGTCAATACATCTGGCTGCATGACAATCTCTTCTTCAATTTTACCTTGAATAGTGAAGTGCGTTTTTGCTTCCTCATCAAAAGGCAGTTGATATTCATCCGCAGTCTGTGTCTCCACCAGATAATAGTCACCGGCTGCTAAGCCATCACTTAGCTTAGCGGTACTATCCAAACGCTGTATATCGGCCTGTTGACTTTCCCATAGACCATGGATATCCGTAGTAAGATGTTCTGCTATCTTTGTTCCATCTTTTTTATAAAGATCAAACTGTACATTCGCTATATCTTCTTTCTGCAACGAGGTTTTATGAATCTTAAACTGACCCATGATTGCTGTATCCTGCATGGTAATGAGGTTTCCCTCTGCCTTGGAGTGATCGCTGAGAATCGTGACAGCACCTTGAGCATCTAACATAAACGAAATTGGATCAGCTGTCGTATAACCGGATGGCGGTGTAAGTTCTTTCAGCCAATAGCAGCCTACCGGTAATCCACGTATTTCATGTGGCTTGCCATCAGAAGTCCAAGTTAAAGCTTTTCCTTCCACCATGACGATTGTCTTACCCATCACACCATCTACATCTGCAAATATTGCTAATTCAGCGCCTATTAATGGATTCTTTTGCATATCTGTTTTCTGAATGCTAAGGTTTGTCCTGTTATTTTCAACTTGTAACATCTTACCATCAGCAGATACGGTTATTACATCTTTTTCATCATAATGCACATCATGGAAAAGACCATCACGTGTAATTGTGAAACGAATTTCATCGTGCAGATCAAGATAACTGCTATGATCCATTGATTCTTCTTTTAATGTATAGGAAGCATCTGCTGCTACGATTGCGGCAACAGGTTGTTTACTGTTTCGTTCTATTAATGCACCTTGCTCATCACTAAGCAAAGACCAAGATGCCTCACTGTCAAGCTGACGCAGGGTAAACAGTTTGTTGGCTATTGCCTTCTTTTGATCATCTGTTTTGATGATACGAAAGGCCATTGCTTTATCCTTAATTACACATTTTGCTTTCCTTTCATTATCCCACAAAGTCATGCCATCTGCATCTATGCGCAGTTCTACATCTTTTGCGTAGGTAAAACCATTTAATGCTTTTTCTTCATGCAACAAATATGCATTTCCTTGTAGTACATCCTTACCAAAAGCAATCGTTCCTGTTTCATCCGTATGATATGTTTTAGGCTTTGTTGTACCATCCTTAAATATAGCATCCTTCTTTGGAGTAAGGGTAAAGATAACATTCTCTTGCGGCTGCTGTTCAGCTATCTTTTGCATATCAGCCACAATTGGCGCATTCATCAGATGAATTCCTTCCCTATTCTCGAGTATCTGATAGTGTGCATCCCATTCACCATCCGCCTTTATGGTTCCATCGTTTTGCATTGTGAATTGTACCTTAGTTTTTTCACGTTGATAGCCTAAAGGTGCTTGTTGTTCACTGAGTTCATATCGATGATTGGCAATTAACAACCCTTCGATGCTTAGACGATCCCCTGTTTTTTGCGCTAACGCCTTAGCTAATACCTCATTATTCGAAGGATCACTTAAGTCCTCTATCGTAAAGATGGCTTGTGATAATGGATTGCCTTTTAAATCTGTTTTCTGAATCGTAAATGTATTGACGGTATTTGTGATAGCACCTGCTTGCACATAGGCAATGGATAGGTGCTGCGCATCAATTGTAAAGTGATATTCTTTTGGATTCAGCTTATAGCCATGCGGCGCCCGAGTTTCTTTTAAAGTATATTCGCCCCATGGCAGATCACTTACTTGTATCCTTCCCATATCATCTGTAGTAAAGGGTTTTTCATACCCTTCCCCATATAAGGTAAATTCAGCATTTTGTAACGGTTGTTTCGTTTTATCATCCAACTTGCTCAACTGTAGTTTACCTGCTATTCTTTCATTCATGATTTCGATGGTCTTATCATGGAGTTGTCCTTTTCGCATCGTTAAAGAACCATCCGTATTTACAAGAAAGCTTGCGACTTTTTCTGCAGGCAATAGATACCCTTGATCCACGGCTGTTTCTATTACTTCATATTCATGTTCCTGCAACAGCTTTGTTAAAACGATTGTTCCGTTTTGGGTCTGTATATTTTGTGAAGTCGCTGCCGTCTTATCCAATAAGATAAACGACGCATTGATTGGCTGCTTACTTGTCGCATCAATCTTTTTCAACGTTACCTGAATTGGTATGTTTTCAACAACGATCTCTTCTTGTTCCTTCGTTTCTGTTACGTAACCATAGGCATCGACCGTAAAATGGATACTTTGTGATGGCAAGGCATATCCTTGCGGTGCCGTTGTTTCTATTAATTCATAGGAATGATCGCCAATTAGGTTCCAATTTGTATCATATAAAGCCAGTTTTCCCTGTTTATCTGTCTTCAGATCCGTAATTTCTGTTTTCGTGGTATGAGCAAATGTTCCTTTTAAAGTAAAGTAGGCATCTGCTAATCCCGTGTCTTTTCCCTGTTCCTTTTTCACCACTTGAATGCGAATGGCATCATCTTGAAATTGCAGGCGATTTGCTTCTGCATGAACAATGCCTTCATCCTTAACTACTTCAACCTTTCCATTTACATCAAATTGAATGATTGGCTGCTTCTTTGTACAGCGATAACCATCTGGCGCTTTGCTTTCTATGAGCTGATATTCTGTATTAGGTAATAATTGTGCTTGATTTGCATCTTCTAATGTTTTTTCCGTAGTATGATCGGCAAATACACCTTTTACAACGAACTTAGCTCCAGTTAAAAGCTTTCCTTGTGTATCATACTTATCAATCGCTAACGCTATAGGAAGATCATAGAGCGTATTTCCTTCCATGCGACAGTTTTGAACATCGTGGAAGCTTACCTTTCCTGTATTTGAAATTGTCACTTCCAAGCTGGCTTTGCGATATCCTTTGGGCACAACAATTTCTTCCATACTATAATTACCTGCTAAAAGTTTAAAAACATCACCATCTTTATACAAATAAGGTATACCATCTTTTGTCGCTTGTACAACATGATCCTGATACGTATCACTTAGTGTATAGCTATCTTTCTCAGCCTTGACATATGCCACAATCGTATCCTGATCTTTTATCGCGAAGACGGCATCCAGTAAACTACGATCCGCGATACCCTTTTTTTGTAGCGTAATCGCTTGGCGTACATATGTATTAATCAATGCTTTCTGATTAGCACTTTCGCCTACGATGCTATATCCCTGTTCTGCCCCTTCATTACAAATATACACCGTTCCACCATGTGATGCGGTTGTCTTTTCATCATTAATATCAAAAGAAACCTTACCATTCATCATTTGATAGCCGGTGACAGTGGCAATCTCTTCTATCGTATAACGGCCATAATATAAATGTTTACGCACTTCCTTGTTATTTTCATCCTTACCGATAAGTTTTCCATCTTCGCTGATTGGAAACATACCCTGTGCATTGGTTGTTAATCGAAGATAAGGCACTTCTTTTTGTTCTACTACTTTATTTACTTGGAATACACAGCCTTCTAACGGCTTACTGTAAGAAGGTTTGACAAAGTTGTTCTCTTGCCACTCACCGGTTTGCTTCTGAACTTGGACATACGCAAATTTCCGCTGATTTATGACAGTATAAGATCCATCTTTTTCTGGTAACTCCTTCCAGCCATTCGCCAATGTAACATCTTCAGCCTTGAGATTATAAGCATGATCGATGAGTTCCTGTACGAAATTATCATGATAATACGCTTCTACCTTTGTTTTTTCAATATGCATATATACAGCAACTTTATTATGACCGTCTTGTAAATCCTGCAGATCACCATTTTCAATCAACAAATAATCACCAACAGGTAATTCATGTAGGGTAAAATTACCATCAGCATTTGTCGTCATTACCTTTTTCATATAAGGATAATAACTTGTAATTGTTGCATCCGGCTGTAATAAACTTATTTCTTCGCTATCTTCCTCTAGCGGCATAACAGCACGACGATACAAAGCAAAGCTTACATCTGCTAAGGCATTGCCATCTTGATCCTGTTTATGAACATGTAATGTTTTACTATATAACGCATTTGCAACATCCTGTTTATACGTAAAGGTTGCATGTTCTTTATCATAGAGGAAAGATGAACGTAGAATGGTGATATCATCAACTTTATTAAACTGTGGTAAATCACTGAGTTCTTTGCATACATAGTCGCCATATTCCACATCCTTGAAAACAACACTGCCATCACTTTTTGATTCACTAAGATACAATGGCTTTTCAGCAATGGTATTTCCGATCTTACGATACAAACCAAAAGATACTTGCTGCAAAGGTTTCCCATTAAGCCCTAACAAGCCACTCTTCTGACTGTCAATTACCTTATGCAGAATCACACTGCCTTTTTCCGGTGTATTGGTCAGCACACGATCTTGAAGTTCTGGTGAAATGACACTCTTCGCTTTTTTACTCTTATACACTTTGCCATCTTCATCAATAACAAGCTGATCGCCTTCTTCTTCACTGATGGTAACCTTATACGTTATGCTGTTTTGTTCATAGCCATCTTTCTTTTCTTCCTGTAATTCATATTCTCCAACCGGCAGATTAGCAAAGGTAACACTGCCATCGGACAAAGAAACGGCATTACTTGTATATCCTTGATTTGTTGGTGTTGTTCCTGTCGCTTTTAACGTAAAGTGAACACCTTCTAAAGGTTCTTTATTATCTTTAACAATCTGTTGCTGCTCACCGTTTTGATAAGCTGCATATTTCTTAAACGTAAAGGAACCTTTTACATAATCGTTGTATAAAGTATGATTGTCTTGGTAGCTTAAACCATGGTTGGCAGCTCCACTGAAAGCAAAAGCATAGGTGCCATCCGCTTGAATTGTTACATTAACTTGTAAGCTTCCTCCAACATCTAAATTGGTATCTGTAGCGATTTCGGTAAGTGTGTATTCTCCCGCATCTAAATTCTCAATCGTAACTTTGCCATCATCATCGGTTTTGACATAGCGATCTTTCACTTTGCCTTCCAATTGATGAATGGCATGCAGACGAAACGTAATGCCTTTTCCGGCATTTTGATACTCACTTACTTTCCCATCCTTAACAAGTGCCGGTATTTTTTTCGTAAAACTAAATACTGCATCATCATTAGGTTCATCTTCAATAATTATTTGTGGAACAGGTGTATTTGCACCATATAGAATAGGTGATATCGGATATTCCTTCCCCTGATAAGAAACCTTATCTACACTGTCCTTATCCGGTGCATCCTTTACCACAAAACGGAAAAACTGCGGTTCTGCGATTGCCTTATATCCTTTTGGTGATGCTGTCTCACGCAGCATATAAATGACATTTTCTTTATTCATCACATTCAGAAAATATGCCATGCCATCGGTTGAAACATTAATCTTTTTATAAGATTCGATCGCATCACCAAGTACGTATACATCCGCTTCTTTTGCTACGGCATATGCGTTAATTTCAAATTCGGCATCATCCAACAAATGATTTTTATTTTCGCCAGGATCAATGCTATTTGTACTGATCTTACGAATAGCGAGTTTTGGTCGTGGATTTTTTGTGGCATTATCATTAAAATCAAAACTTCCATCATACCCGCCATCGCTTATATTTGAATCTTCGACTGGGTCTCCATCCGGATTTTTCTAGTACACTTCATTGGCGATGGTAGCACCTGCCGCATATTCATTAAGATAGGTTTTAAAAGTCAATTTATAAGTTGATGTATCATCGGTAGGAAACTTCCAAGTAAATCCATCATAACCATTGATGGTAAGATCATTTACTTTATCTTGCGTAACCTCGTTTTCTTCTGGAGAAATACTACCATCTTCTTTTATGCCAACTTCATAAATGTGCAGAGAATCTTGATCCAATGTTTGAATGCTTGGTTCGTCTTCTGCCAATTGTTCGCGTAAATTTTCCACAAAAATAAGATTTTTTAAATTAACCTGATCTTTATTTATAATAATTGTCCATGTAATGCTGCCATCTTCCGAATCATAAATACCGCCTTTTTCCATCTGATTGTTTTTCACTTCAATCTTCGCTGTATCCGTAGCATTTACGATAGGTGCACTGACATCTTCACTGCCGATGACATCACCGGATAAAATGACCTTATTGTTAAATACTTTACTATCCGTAACATTCGTTAAGACATCAGTATCCTCTAGAATCGTCGTATAGACTAGCGTATAGCTTTTTTCTGCTATATCTGCTAACGTAAACGTTTCAATCGTTCGTGTTTCTCCATCAAGTACTTCTGTCGTTGATTGTGATGTGATTTTGTCCGACACATCGTTTCCATCCTGATCAAGCGCACTTACCAGCTTGCCAAATTTCGTATGTTTTTCCAAAATATCTTTTACAGAAGCATCTTTGATATCCAATTTATTCGGATTTACTATAACCTTCCATGTGAAGGCATGGGCTTTATAATCATATCCATTTACAGGTTCTTTGATGATAAGTGTATTTTTAATATGCATATCTGCCGAAATGGTCACATCAGTTGGTTTTCCGTTCACCTGAGCATCCATGACAGCACTGTTTGATATGGTCACATCTCCTTGTTGAGAAAGACTTGTAGGATCCTTCAGCTTTGCCTGAATATGATAAATGCGATATGTATTTGTATCAAATGCCGGCATTGTTAATATCAACTGTTTCTTATCTGCATCTTTATCCGCAATGACAAAATCTTTTACTTCCTGTGTTTGTGAAGAAGCATCATCACGATGATATTCTGTATAGGATATATGAAAGGAATGCAAATCATATGCACCTTTAGAGAAAATATCAGCTACTGTAATCTGTGTTTTCCCTTGTGCAGGCTGAATCACGGCCCCCATACGGTTAATTTCCAGATCCCAATATGCCATCTGGGTTGCCGGATCATAATACGTTCCTTTTTTATCCATCACATCAACATTGGTATCCACATCTTTACTAAAGTTTACCACATCTTCCCATGTAGCCGGATTCGGTCCAGTTCCACCTTGATTATTCCATAACAGATTCACCTTATTGCCAATCTGCTTATTATCATCATGATGGTTCGTGATGTAATCCTCAATGCTTAAGCCATGCCGATTTAGTTCTGTGATATACTGAATCTTTACCTGTTCGCTTTCTTTGATACCATGATAGTCATCAAATGGGATCAATAAAACACATTGTTTTTGATAGGTTTCATCTTCAAATGGACTCGCTTCTTTTGTTTCATAAAGATAATAGAACGGTTCCTTTGTACCTTCGCCAATTTCGTTAATGTTTTCAACAGTTAGCTCTTCATAAGGGATGTTTGCGGTTTTTATCGCTATCTCATCCACAGGATATGTAATGGTCTTTCCTTTACTTGTGATGTTAAGACTTGAACCTTTTGCCAACATATGATCACTGTAAGAGAAAGTATCTACCAAATAGCCTTCTTTAAAATAAGGAAGTTTCGTAGCTGCCTGAATGGTCCAATTAAACTTCGTACCTTCCAAATCCTGTTGTTTTCCTTCTTTTTTCAAAAAGGTGACCTTCATCTGTGTTGCGACTTCATTAGATTCGGCTAGATTTTCAGCCTGTTTTTCATCTTTTAAAAATGCTTGATTGGTAAAAGGTGTATCCATAGAGCCTGCTTTGATTAGTTTTTGATAAGTTTCATCATCCGCTTCTAATACCAAACGGAAAGCTATTTCTTTACTATTTTCTTTTGTTATCTGATAAGATAAATTGCCATCTTTCAATGTATACTTGGTAATCGGTGTTTCTTCATTACCGTTTACTAAGAATAGCTGTTTTACCTTTAAACCCGCTGGTATGCGATCCACAAACCATGTCTTCTCTAATGTTTTTTTAGCAGTAAGGGCTTTGATCGTAATCGTATAAGAAATTTCGGTACCGCTGACTTTTAAAGGCGCATCCTTATCAATGCTATAGTTAGCAGCATTCTCAGAATCATCTCCATCGTTGATTGTTCCTATCTGCTTCATGATCAGCTTCCCATTTTCAAATTCTACATCTTGTGGTGTATCATCCAATGCAACATCCTCATCAAGGGGAATGTCAAAGTTACATACCGCAGAAACATTGGAATAATAATACATGTCATAAGTGAATACAACATGTACAACACCCTCACTTACCCAGTATTCGCCGATTTTATCTCCAAGATCATCGTACAGTTCCTTTATCGCTACATTCGCATCATTGAAACAATCACCCAATGGATAGGTATATTCTAACTTTGCCAACGCCTTCTTTACGTCCTCACGATTTAAAAAAGCCAGCATATCCTTATCATATTGTTCATAATCCCCATGAAAGACAGGAGCATTTGGCAGGGTGCTTAAGACGCGTTCTAGTGCCGTAATCAAAGTATCATCTTGTAAGGATACTTCAAATTTAAAACCTACTGTACGATCATCGTCATCTGCGCTATAACCTCCGTTTTTATTTAGGATATTGATTTTTACCTGTTCAAAACCATCTGGCAAGCCATCCTGTATTGTTATGCGATATGGGCTTGTCGCCAATGTCTGTTTCACACGCTCAACCACGCGTTCACTCAGTAAAGTCATTCTGTGATACGCAGGCGCATGTGTGGTAAGCTTATCCTTCTGTTCTTTTTGTATTTGCGATGGATTCGTTTTGGATGTATCTTTTTTATCGTTATCAACGTTCTCTGAACCGGCTGCCTCCACAGGATTCGCTTGTTCCTTATGTTCTTCCATCGTTTCCTGGGTCGGTGATTTATCATTGTTCTGCTTA
The DNA here is from genome assembly GCF_004341945.1 of Longicatena caecimuris. GTDB lineage: Bacteria > Bacillota_I > Bacilli_A > Erysipelotrichales > Erysipelotrichaceae > Longicatena > Longicatena caecimuris. Next base: position 1,869 of record NZ_SMBP01000015.1, on the reverse strand, counting down.
TTGTTAGAAGGATTGCTAGGATCTTGTTTATGCGAAGCATCCACATAAGCAGGGAAATGTATCTCAAGCGTATCTTTTGATTGCAGTTGCATGCTTATAATGGAGGCCGATTGCGCAAGCGCTATATCTATTGGCAACAACGCAAAAACTGCATTTTTATCTTCCTTTGTAATGGTTTTAAGGAAGGTAATATGCAAGATATGTTGTTCATCAATAGTATATTCCCCAAGTTGCTCCTGTTTTTTAGTTTCATCAAAGCCCTTTTCTGTATAACGGCTTTTCTCATAAGCATAAAGAGGCTGAGGCTTTGTTATCTTTTTCACACTTAGGTTTTCCGGCAATTGGATGGATACTTGATCTCCTTGCACGACATAGGTTTCATCATCTATCGTCTTCACAGCAAAGGATAACAACAGCTGTAACTTATCAGATTGTGTCAAATCCTTCTTAGAAGCATCAAGATGGCCCTCTTTCACTTGGATCATTTCTGAAACAGTGTCTTTTGTTTGTACCAAAAGACCTTCCAGTTGCCATTTCAGAATATCGCTGTTTTCATCATATACCAGCTTTTCCCTGAGTACAGGCTCCTCTTGCTTTGCTGTTTGTTCCTCACTTACCAGCTCCTTATTCGTTTCTACCTTTTCCTGTGCATACAAATAATTGTTAGGAAAAAGAGATATGATCATGAGCATAACAACAAATACTCCTACAAGTTTTCTTGAAAAGTTTTGAAATGCCCTGATGTTTCGTTTTTTTCGTCTTTTCATAACTAATGATCCCTTTCTTTTTTACGTTTTCAAATATAGCATAGTCCTAGAAAAAAAAGGAAAAATTAAGACGAAATATTATTGGAACACATGATAGCTTTAAACAAATTACTGATTTAGCTATCCACACACCTATTGCATTTACGGATGGGGGTTTTTGTTTGTTAGTTATTGACGCTATTTATATAACCTCTAATTCTCAGCTAAAAACAGATACAAAATTGCGTAAATCCACAGAAATACAGCATTTATCAGAAAAACCGCGAAATAAAACAGGGAAAATGACAACGAAATTACAACAAATGAAAGAGTCTTATGTAACGACTTATACAAAGAAATACAGCGTTATGGAAGAAAGCCGTTTGAAAGAGGGGCTTTTTCCATTCCGTAAACAATAGACATTGCATTTCTGCCGGATTACCTTAAAACTTATTAGTCTATAGTTTCAAAGGCTTGTTGCATATGCAATACTGAATAGCACCCTTTACAAAGTATAGGCTATTATTAGCTTTTCAAAAGCAGAAAAAAATTACAGTACTTATAATGGCATGGTATAATGCAGGCAAAGATAAATTGAAATTTGAAGGAGATATTTATATGAGTGAATTTACAATCAATGAAATGAAAGAAATGCAAAAAATACTACAAGAAAAATACAAAGACAAATGGGAAGGTATTTCTGCTGAAGTAGGGCAAAACAAATTACTATGGATGGTTGGAGAAATTGGCGAAGTAATTGATATTGTAAAAAAGCATAGCGGATTAAAAGCCAGTCAAGATGAAGATTTGAGAAAGGATTTGATTGAAGAATTAGCAGATGTACTGATGTATTACAATGATGTTTTATTATGTTACGATATTTCATCCGAAGAATTAAAAACGGCATATGTTCATAAGTTTGAAAAGAATATGAAGCGTTGGTAAATAAAAAGATGTTTGATTACAGTTCATGATAGCTATAAAAAGATACTGAAAAAGCTATGCTGTTTTTCACAGTAAAAAATTCAGGGTTTGTCAAGAAAAGTGTGTAAGTAAAATTGATTAAGACATCTATTTAAGATATTTTTCAATACGAGATGTAAAAATTTCATTAACCATAAGT
>NZ_SMBP01000014.1 GCF_004341945.1 Longicatena caecimuris | reverse complement strand
CACAATGGCTTTAAATGAAAGGATAAGACAACTGAACCAAGTAATACGAGGATGGATAAACTATTATTCCATATGTAATATGAAAACACATATGATGAATATAGATAAACATCTTCGTACAAGACTTCGAGTAATTATATGGAAGCAGTGGAAAGTTCCCAGCAAGCGACAATGGGGATTACAAAAGCTTGGGATTTCAAAAGATAGAGCAAGACAGACATCGTATATGGGAGACCATTATCAATGGGTAGTAACCAAGACATGTGTGATAAGAGCAATATCAAAAGAAAAACTAGCCCAAAAAGGACTAGTCAGTTGTTTAGATTACTATATAGAGAGACACGCTTTGAAATTAAAACGAACCGCCGTATACGGAACCGTACGTACGGTGGTGTGAGAGGGTGATTTATTTCACCCTACTCGATTCACAATAAAAAAAACAGCGATTGAAATGTCTTTCCATTGAATAACAAATGAAAATTCACTTCAAAAGCTGCTTTTAACAAAGTTTTGCTTGGGCTTTTGCTTCAAACTTTTCTTTCATCACCACAAAACGTTCATGGCTTGCTTTACCGATGATATCCTTTTCATCTTGGGCGATGATCGAAAAGGTGACTTTCTTACGATCAACCGCGATAATTTCAGCACTTATCCGAACCTTCATACCTGCTGGTGTGGCAGCATCGTGTGTCGTATGCATCAAGACACCAACACTGGTTTCTCCTTCTTCTAAGAAAGGCTGTAGACATTGCACTGCCGCATGTTCCATCGCCGCAATCATCATTGGTGTTGCATATACAGAAACAATGCCGCTGCCCACATTGCAAGCAAGCTTAGCTTCATCTACGATTACTTCTTCTTGACACTTTGCATGTAATTGAACTTCTTTCATCTTTTATCTCCTCTTACGACAGGTTTCCTGCCCATTTTTGCAGCATCATTATAGCATAATCTTCTTTTTCATATCCATACTAGAATTGAAAAAGGAGGAAATCTTGCATGTATTTGTATGATAATCAATTACCTATGGAAATAAACAATATTACCCCAGATCCTAAGCTTTATGAATATATGGATCATGAATGTGGCGGATGTGAAAAAGGCTTACAACTGGCTATATTATATTTGCGTCAAAGCTTCATGATACACAATCCTACATTTCATGAATTATTTCGCCGTATTGCTGCCCGTCGCTTAAGTGATATGGAAGTTTTAGGCGAGCTATTGCACCATCTGCATGGGGAAGATGATCGCTATTATGATGAATCCAATGACGATACCCCGGTCTTTGCATTTATTCCACCCTGTGATCAGCCAACGCATAAGGAAATAAAACAACATCATGTAAATAATGATCTAAGCGCTGCCTTACTATGTGATATCGAAGAAGAACAAGCCTATCAAACATATTATGAACAAGTATTAACCAAAACAAAGGATGAAGAGACAAAAAAGGTCTTGACATATTTATCTGAGAGCAGTGCCCATGTATTGCAGCATTTAAGAACAACACTGGACATTTTAACTACACATGACGAATTAAAAGACTTTGGAGAAGGGGATATGCATAATGCATGGGATTTAGATACGTCCAATTATTTTGATAAACCGAATCCATATTTCTTCAATCCAAACGACAAATTGAATAGCTGATAGAAGAACGGTCACATTTGTAAGAGATGCGACCCTTTTTTTCATGTATAATAAATACAGGTGATGCATATGCATGAGAAAAAGGATACAACAAGATATCAGAAGAAGATAAAAACGCAGCTGCGCTTATTTACTTGGCTTTTTCTATTGTTTTACATATGCTATGCCGTTTTACAAGTCATGCTATTGAAAGAACTATTTCCAATTCGCTTCCAAGAGCCACAGAAAAGATACATGATACGTTTACTCATGGAAGGGATATTATGGCTGTTTATCGTCAGGTCATTGCAAAAGGGCAGAAAGATCGCGCGCCTACTGTTCACCCTATGTGCGATCCTCTCTCTGTATTTTCTATCGGCACTGCCTGCTTTTTATCAGCTCAGTCTGTCTGGCTGGGAAGCTACGACGTTGCGGATCTTATTCACCTTATTGATGATTAGTAAGTACCTCATCACCTTTTGTTGCGTCTGCTATCTCTATCGCGATCCACATATTGTCAGTATATGGAAAAAAGCAGATAGAAGGATGGCAATAACGCAGCCAGAAGAGGAGGAAGAAAGACAAGAAGATGAAGTCTTAAACCAAGTGTTACAAGAAGTATCTCTGGTCCATATGGAAGAGGATAATCGTCTTTTTACAAGAGCACAACATTTTTTACATCGCTATACGTTTTATCTTGTCATGATTTTATTGGGGACGTTGATAGGCTTCTTACTGTTTTTATTCATCATGCAACTAAGTTTTCCTACGGACATAGATGGGTTACAATATGTGCAGCGTTTTTTCCTGTTAGCTATTCTTTTTACGTCGTTGCTATGGTCTTTTGCAGGTGTTGCCATGTTCATGTACAGTTCTTCCTGTCGCATTCTAATCATGCTTGCATGGCTTTGTGAAAGTACCCATCTGCTGCAAGAACTCCCTCAAGTATGGCAGACTTTTCAAAGTCAACAGTATCAACTGCCTTCCATACTTTGCATTATCGTGTTGGAGTTATTGCGTTATGGATTATTGTTAAAGCTTACGATAGCGCTATATCAAAACCCATTCTTGCAATTATATTGGAAACGTAAAACAGCAATTAAAAAAGCCCAAAGAAACAAGGATAGTCGTTATAGCTGAGAAACAATAAAATCAGGTTTTCGTTTCAGAGGGAAAATGCTATACTTAAAGTGATAAGTAGGAGGATGTTCTTATGAAAATGAACAAATATATCGATCACACTTTATTGAAAGCGGATGCTACACAGGATAAGATCCAGGTATTGTGTGAAGAGGCTAAGAAATATGATTTTGCGAGTGTTTGTGTAAATACGTATTGGGTAGCTTATTGTGCGAAACTATTAAACGATAGTGATGTTAAGGTTTGTACGGTCGTAGGTTTCCCACTAGGCGCAATGAGTACGAAAGCAAAAGCTTTTGAAACAAGCAATGCCGTTGCCGATGGGGCAGAAGAAATTGATATGGTAATGAATATCGGTGAAATGAAGGCACATCATTATGATGCTGTTCGTGATGATGTGGCTGCTGTTGTTAAAGCGGCAGATGGACACTGTGTCAAGGTAATTTTGGAAACATGCTTATTGAGTGAGGAAGAAATTGTGAAGGCTTGCCAGCTTTGTGTAGAAGCAGGGGCAACCTTTGTGAAAACATCCACTGGTTTTTCTACAAGAGGTGCAACACCAGAAGATGTGAAGCTGATGAAGGATACCGTAAAAGATAACTGTAAAGTTAAAGCAGCTGGCGGTGTACGTTGTCGTGCAGATATGGATGAGATGATTGCAGCAGGTGCTGATCGTATCGGAACCAGTGCCGGAGTTCAATTGATGCAAAATGAAGCAAGTGAAGGAGGCTATTAAGCCTCTTTTTCATAGCGCAATGAAAGAATTCTTATCTGCTAGAAAAGCAATCGATAGAACACGCTAAAAGTTTTTATGATAGCACAAAACGGAATTCATAAAAAATTAAGTAAGATTGGAAAAAAGATGGAAGTAAAAAAAACACTTGCAAGGAAGCATTCCACATGAAGCTTTTTCTGCTATTTTTGCTAAAAAAGATATTGTCAAAAAACTAACTTTATGATATTATAATTAAGCACTTGATAAGTGCCTTAATAGCTCAGTTGGTAGAGCATCCGGCTGTTAACCGGCAGGTCACAGGTTCAAGTCCTGTTTAAGGCGCCATTAAAAAAGATAACCTCACAAATGTGAGGTTTTTTTGTTATGTTTGCGATATCCTAAGTAAGTGCTTTTTAATAAGTTGCTGTTAAACTATTTAAATGGTTTCTACCAAATAACCATTAAATTGAAAGAGGCTTCTTTAGCATTATAAGGCAACTCAATAAATAGCCTCTTTTAAACGACATTTTAGATAGTATTATCGAGAACCCTTGATTAATCAGTACTTCGAAATTACTTGAAGGAATATAAAAATGTGTCACAATGCCTTTACAGGACGAATGACACATTTTCTTACATAGATGAAGTTTTTTGCAGCCTTTATAATCCAAATGATTTAGGATAAACGGGAATATCTAGCATTCTGCCTATTTCCATAGCCCACTCACGAAATCCATAGATCACACTGGTGATGATATGCTCATGACGGATAAATTTAAGATCTTCTTCAGCACAACATGCATCCCAATCGATCATATTCTGTAAACAGCTTAAAGCGTAACCTTCTTCAACAAGATCTTGTTTGTTCGTGGCACACATAAATGGGCGATCTTTTAGAATGCCGGCATTGTATAAAAGTAAAGGAGCAATGGAAATAGCCCCAATGACTTTTTTCTGTTGATCAAATATGCGTAATTTTTCTTTAAGAAGTTCATTCTTTAATATAGTAGGGTTCTCTTCCATAAATCCCGACAACAAGATGCCATCATAACCATCAACATCCAATTCATCAAGGGTATGTTCACATTGCAATACTATGCCTTCTTCACTGCGATATGCTTTCTTTTCAACACCAAAATAAGTAACGGGGATGTCAGCCATACGAAGCATTTCTAAAGCTACGGTAATTTCACACAGGCAATATCCCTCATATAAGATAACTGCAATTTGTTTCATAACGTCATTCCTCTTCTTTCTTAGTACAATTAAGCACAATGGATGAATTACGTTTTTCTTTTGATTTTATGCTCACTTAACCATGACAAAAAATAAAAGCTAGAGAAAAATTATCGATATTTCTTTACATACATGTGCGCATACAAAAAGCAAATCATCCATTGAAAAAAACATTCGTTTTCTACAATAGATTATTTGCTCATGTTCATCACCACGCCATTTCTTATTGCTTTTATTGTAGCCTGTGTTTGGATGTCTGTCAATAAAAAGGGAAACCATAGTGATGCAACATCTTACTTTTCCAAAGACTTCGCATATGCTACAATATTTTGTAAGTATAAAAAAAGAAAAGAGGAATACAGCATGAATGAAATAGAGCGAATCAAGGCCTTAAGTAATGCCTTTGGACCAAGTGGCATGGAAGATGATGTAATCGCATTGGTACGTGAAGAGTGTAGTGCTTTTCATTGTGAAGAGGATCATATGCGCAACTTATACATTTATTCATCGACAAGCAACACGAAGCAAGAAAAACCGATCATTCATCTTGATGCCCATGGGGATGAGGTTGGTTTTATCATCCAGGCCATACGTCAGGATGGGATGCTGCGCTTTCTACCCCTAGGCGGTTGGGAAGCGAAAAACATCGTTGGGAATAGTGTGCTTATTCGCAATGTAGACGGTGAAATCGTACAAGGCATCGTATGCAGCAAACCTCCACATTTTATGAAACAGAGTGAAAAAGGAAAAGCCATCGCTTTTGATGATTTGCTCATTGATGTAGGAGCTACCAGCTTAAAGGAAGTGCAAGAATCTTATCGTATACAGATAGGCTGTTTTGCCGTACCCAATGTTTTATGTTCCTATGATGAGCGTCACGATATCTTTATGGGAAAAGCCTTTGACTGCCGCATTGGCTGTGCCGCTTTGATTGAAACGATGCATCAGGTGCAGAATATGGATGTAGCAGTACAAGGGACGATATCAGCACAAGAAGAAGTTGGCGAGCGGGGCATGAAATGTGCTATTCAAAACATCCATTGTGATGTTATGATTGCTTTTGAAGGATGTCCTGCAGATGATACCTTTGAAGAAAGCTATATGATTCAAAGCGCATTGAGAAAAGGACCGATGTTACGTCATTTTGATTGTTCTATGATTACCAATCCACGTTTTCAACGCTTTGCCTTGGATGTGGCAAAACGTCATCACATACCGGTACAGGAAAGCGTACGCAGCGGTGGCGGCACCAATGGAGCCATTTCTCATACGCATTTGCGAGGCATTCCAACCATCGTAATTGGGATTCCAGTTCGTTATGCTCACAGCAGTTATGGTTATACAACATTAAAAGATTATCAAAATGCTGTCAAACTTGCCGTGGCGATAATAAAAGATTTAACAAAAGAAATGGTGGCATCTTTTTAATTAACCAAAACTTAACAAAGGAATATTCACAAATGGAAGAACTTCTGTTACAATCAAGACCATAATATAATTTAGAAAAGGAGCGATTTTAATTTATGGACACAGACCCCGCAGGGACCTCTATTACGTTACAATTGATTTTAATGGTGATATTAACAATGACAAATGCCTATTTCGCAGCGAGTGAAATGGCCATTGTTTCTGTTAATAAAGGAAAAATCAAACGCCTGGCTCAAGATGGAAATAAAAAGGCTAGGTTAGTTGAACAGCTGATGGATGCACCTACGAATTTCTTATCTACGATTCAGATTGCCATCACGTTATCCGGCTTTTTCAATTCCGCAAGTGCGGCAACGGGAATTTCAAGTTCGCTTGCTGAAGTATTACAGCGTTGGGGCATTCCCCAGGCCAATACGATCGCCGTTGTGTTGATCACGATGCTTATTTCTTTTATTACGCTTATCTTTGGTGAATTGGTACCCAAACGAATGGCTATTCAAAAGGCGGAAAGCTTTTCCATGTTTTGTGCTAAGCCGATTTTAATAATTAGTAAAGTAGCGTACCCTATCATTAAGATTCTCTCGGTATCTACCACGCTTGTTTTACGTTTGTTTGGCATACAAGATGAACATGTGGAAGAATCTTTATCGCGTGAAGAGATTCGCAGTATGCTAGAAGATAGTCGTGAAAAGGGTGTGCTTGATGAAGCTGCGGCAGAAATGATGGATGGGGTTTTTGAATTTGATGAGATCTTGGCTAATGAAATCATGACACCTAGAACACAAGTATTTTGTATTGATATAGATGATCCCAAGGATGCATATGTACACGTTCTGATGGAAATGCAGTATTCTCGAATACCGGTATATGAAGAATCTATTGATAATGTGATCGGTATTTTAAATATTAAAGATTATTTTACGCAAGCATATCAACATGGTTTTGCTTTTGTGGATATCCGTAAGATATTAAGAAAGCCGTATTTTGTTCCTGAAACAAAAAATATCGATGATTTATTTCAAGAGATGCAGAAGTTGCATCAACATATCGCGATTCTGATTGATGAATATGGAGGCATGTCCGGTATTGTGACCATGGAAGATCTCGTAGAAGAAATCATGGGAGAAATCGAAGATGAATATGATGATGCGCAAGCGATGATGTTACGCAAATTGTATGATAATGTCTATGAAATCAATGGTAGGATGCCCATCGAAGATTTGAATGAAGCACTGCAAATAAATATTGAGAATGAGAAGTATGATACGATTGGTGGTTTCATCTTAGATCAGTTAGGCTGTATCCCTGAAGATGGGGAAAGTGGAACCTTATATTGGAATGGTATACAATTTCAAATGTTAGAAATCAGAAATCATCGTATTGAACGTATCCGTGTGGAATTGCCGAAACAAAAGGAAGAATAACGAAAAAAAAGGCTATGCGAAAGAAAGGAATTTTCTAATGCATAGCCTTTCTAAATAAGATTGCGATAAAATTTGGAAAATGAGAAAGTGTTGTCATCTGTTTACTTTTTTATCAAAAATGGCTATACTATTAAAGAACATCCAGAGGTGTTGTACCGCTTAAAGAGCGGCATATGGAGGTTTTTATGAAAAAAATTATGTACATTACGACGTTATGCTTTCTTTTGCTGCTAAGTGGATGCGGCGGTTATACAAGAGATGAAACACCAGGTGCCTTACGCACGATTTCCGTAGCAGATATGGAAAAGAAAATGAAAAATAAAGAAGATTTTGTAATCGTATTTACCCAAAGCTGGTGTGCACATTGTGAGAAATTTCGCGATATGCTGGATGAATATTTACCAAAGCACCATGTGATCGTATACGATGTTGTCATTGACAAAGACCCTAATCCGGATCGCAGCGGCAATATTAAAAAGATTCAATCTTACTTTAAAACCATGGATAGTACGCCTTCCTTGTATTATGTGGAAAAAGGTAAGGTCAAAGATGAATTGGAAAACGGCGATGATGGAATCACGAAAGAAAAATTCGACAGCTGGGTCCAAAACTTTAAGCTCGATGAAAAGAAATAAGAAATTTGCACTAAATAGCGTTGAAAACTAACATTTGTCACATGTGACTAACAAATGTCATGAAAATTATGTGACAAAAGAAAGTTGCAATTCTTTACCTGGTTGTATACAATATAAGTGCAATAGTAGAATGATTGTTTGCAGTGTAGATCTACATCAAACAAAACATCTATGGTATTGTGGAACAACTAGATTTAAAGTATAAGTCTCTTTTAAATCTACACTACATTGGTGGATGGGGCATATCAGGAATAAGGATACGAAAATCAGATGTCTGCTGGTAACATTCAATGGTTTTCTTAAGATTTCCTTTCACTAATTATCATAATATAAGACCCCATACAATCCTTTTTTGAATAAACATGAAACCCTTCACACATTACACACGGGGTCATGCCTTATTCTCTGAGATTACACCGTTCATTCAATTACATGCGAGTGTTTCATACAATTATGAAGCAGGAAGAAACAAGTCAATGATGAGAGAGTGGCTTGTTTTTTCTTATGTTTTTAACATGGAGAAACATCACTTTTTCCTTCCGAGAAAAACATCTAAGGTGCTCTAAACGCAATCGCTTATACAAAAGCGGGCTTAATGTGTTTTATCATAAAATGAAAAGGAGTGGCTTTTTCTTAAAAAGGAAACCGAAAGGAGAGAACGAAATGATTAGCGAAATCAATCACGATATCATACTATTACAGAAAACAAGTGAGCCAGCAACAGAAAAAGATCTATGGGTGGCAAAAAATCTATTGGAAACACTGCAAGCACATGAAGATAGGTGTGTAGGCATGGCTGCCAACATGATTGGCATATTCAAGCGAATCATTGCTTTTGTGGATATTGATACAGGATCTCATTGGGTCATGCTGAATCCGGAAATCATCAAAACATCAAAAGAAACTTATCTGGCGCAAGAACAATGTCTGTCCATCAGCGGAATTCGCCAAACAAGACGCTATCGCCGTATCAAGGTACGATATCAAGATGAACATATGAACATAAAGATTAAGACCTTTCATGATAGGACTGCACAAATTATTCAACATGAAATCGATCACTGCAATGGCATACTAATATAAACGCTCTCGTTGTTTTCATTTCACCAACAAACAAATTAAGAAATGTCATTCCTTTTTCTCATTGTGAAAAATTCCGGCAGATATCTTTTTTCACTCTGGAAATTGCAGTAGGAATGCTTTAGAATATGATATAATAAGGAAAAACAGTCAGGAGGAAGGGTACGTATGTCAAAAATGAAGGGCGCATTGAAAACGGCTATCATTTTTTTGTTTTTAATGGTGTTTGTGGCGGCAGGCATCAGTATCTTTAGTAAAGCCAGTAAAACTTCCTTTGTCTATCGCAGCAAGGAGCCTCTGAAAATCGGTGCCACCTACATGACACTTAACAATCCTTTCTTTAGTATCATTGATGAAGAAATACATAATGTAGTCGAAGCGAATGGTGATGTGTTAATCAGTCTTGATCCTGCCTTAGACTTAGAAAAACAAAAACAACAAATACAATACCTCATTGATCAGAATGTCCAAGCGATCATTGTCAATCCTGTTGATTTCAACGGCTTAACTTCCTCCCTTGAAGCAGCCAAAAAAGCCGGTATCCCGGTCATTGCTGTGGATAGTGAAGTCATGGACAGTGACTTAATTACTTACAGTGTAATGTCAAATAATTATGATGCCGGTGTCCAGTGTGCAAAAGATATGATGAAATATAAGAAAAAAGCAGATATCGTTTTATTACAACATAGTACAGCATATTCTGCTGTTCAGCGCATTCAGGGCTTTATCGATACGATTAAAAATGATCCCAATTATCGTATTGTCGAACGCATTGAATGTGATGGTCAATTAGAGATTGCAATGCCGCTTATGCAAAAGTTCTTGGAAAAGGATGTATCTTTTGATGTGGTAATGGCTTTAAATGATCCAAGTGCATTAGGTGCTCTGGCAGCCATGCAAGATCAAGGCAAATTAAAAGATGTATTCGTATATGGCGTAGATGGCACACCGGAAACCAAGACGCTGATATCAGAGCATATCATGCAGGCAACGGTTGCTCAATCACCAAAGACATTAGGAAAAATGGCGGCAGAAGCTGTTTATAAGATTCGCAATCATGAGAAAATAGAAAAACTTCAGCGTATTCCAGTGACCATCATCACACAAAAAAACGTCGGGAAATATTCATTAGAAGGGTGGCAATAGTATGTTACGTAAACAACTTATGGAAAACAGACTGCGCTATACCTACTTCATCATGTGCTTTCTGAATTTCACGATGATTGTCTTTATCAGTTCGATTATTTATATCACAACCAAACGTATCTGTGATATGCAAGAGGCAAGGACCTTTTTATCGATGATTGATTATTTACCGAAAGATCCTATGCATAGTATGATCTTATCAATTACAGCCTTTGTGGCATTATTGATCGTGATGCGTCTGCGTTTAAAACTACATTTTGAAACATGGCAGCTGGTGCTTTGTTTTCTGGTTGAGTCAGGCTTATGTCTATTGATCATGGAACGACTATATTTCAGTACCAATTCCATATTGTTGCTGATGATGGCTGATTTATTAACCTATATTACTTCCAATACCTATCGTTTCTTCTTTATGGTTGTATTGGTTACGTTTTATTTAGGTGCTAATTATGATTTCTTATCGGCTCGCGTTTCTATGACATCCTTCTATGATTATATCAACTGTTATAATTCCTTTGTCAAATCACTCTTATTAAGTGTTCAAAATACCCTAGCCAGTCTGAATATCATTGTTTTTATCATCTACATGGTCTTTCTGGTTCAAGATAAGATCAATGAAAACAAGCGTTTCTTAGCATTGAATGAAGAATTACAAAGCTTAAACGAACAACTGAAAGAATATGCCGATATACGTGAAAAAATGGGAGAAACAAGAGAACGAAATCGTTTAGCCAGAGAAATCCATGATACACTGGGGCATACTTTGACGGGGCTATCCGTTGGCTTAGATGCCTGTGTGCTGACCTGTGAACTGGATCCAAAAGCCACACGTAAACAATTAAGTGTATTAAGTGAAACCGCCAGAAGAGGCTTAAAAGATGTTCGTCGCTCGGTTGATAAGTTGCGACCGGATGCCTTAGAACATTATACCTTGAAAGTGGCAATTGATAAGATGATCAAGGAATTTCAGGAAATTACGGATGTGACGATTCACTTTGTCTGTCATTTACCTAAGTTAACCTTTGATTCTGATGAAGAAGAAGTCATCTATCGTATTATTCAAGAGGGAATGACCAATGCGGTTCGCCATGGACATGCGACGAAAATATATATTTCTATCGCAAAGGAAGAAAACACGTTAATATTAATAATAGAAGATAATGGTATAGGATGTGAAAACATCAAACCAGACTTTGGTCTTCATCATATGCAGGAACGCATTGAGTTATTAAAAGGGAATATACGTTTTTATGGTTCCAGTGGGTTTATCATTATCGCTGAAATACCAATTCGGGAGGGTTTAGAATATGATTAAGATTTTAATTGCAGATGATCAGGAATTGATTCGTGAAAGCTTAAAAATCATCCTAAGTACCAATAATGAATTTGAAGTAATTGATACAGTAGGGAGTGGAAAAGAAGTAGTCGAAAGCATACGCCGTCATATACCGGACATTATTTTAATGGATGTTCGTATGCCGGATATGGATGGTGTGCAATGTACCAAATTTGTCAAAGAAGTATATCCTGAAATTAAGGTTATTGTATTAACGACATTTGATGATGATGAATATATTTTCTCGGCCTTAAAATATGGGGCAAGTGGTTATTTATTAAAAGGGGTATCTTTAGATGAATTGACCTCCGCAATTAAAACCGTTCTGCAAGGAGGAGCTATCTTTAATCCGAATGTTGCTAGCAAAGTGACCAAGATCTTTTCAGAAATGGCAAAAAACAATATCGTGGCAGAACGTATTCATGATGAAGACTTACCGAATTTAAGCGATACGGAATGGAAAATCATTCAACAAGTATCACAAGGACTTTCGAATAAAGAAATCGCCGAAATATTAAAATTCACAGAAGGTACGATACGCAATTATCTCAGTGTTATTTTGGATAAGCTGCAGCTGCGTGATCGTACACAACTGGCTATCTGGTATATCCATAGAGGAAAAGAAGCATGAAACAGAAGGTTATAGCCGTTGCGGCTGCCTTTTTGTTGATCGTGTCAATCTTATTATATATGACCTATCAGAAAAATAAGCCAATCACATTGACGTTTGGCATGTTTGCCGGCAGTAATTGGGATGTGCCCAATGGCGAAAGCTATAAGATCATTGATGAAGTTGTGGAACGCTTTGAACGTAAACATCCTAATGTAAAGGTAGAATATGTCAGTGGTCTACAGAAAAGTGATTACTCTGAATGGCTCTCGCAACAGGCTTTAAAAGGCAATTTACCTGATGTATTTATGATACGATCAAATGATTTATCTACATTTTCTGATATCGGCATCATGCAAAATTTGAACAGCTATATTCATAAGGATGATGCATTCGATAAAGCGGCATACTTTACACCATCCTATCAATCCGGAACTTATCAGAAGAAACAATATGCACTCCCTTATGAAAGTGTACCAACATTAATGTATGTCAATCGTACCTTGTTGGAAAAAGAAGGTATTTCTCTTCCATCAGATAACTGGACATGGGCCGATTTCTATGATATCTGCCGCAGGGTGACAAAAGATACGAATGAGGATGGCGCATTAGATCAGTTTGGTGTTTATGGTTATGGCTGGCAAAATGCAGTTGCCTCAAATGGAGCTACGGTATTTAATGCGGAAGGTACAAAAGCAACTTTAAGTGATGAGCGGGTATATGAGGCGATAGAATTCACCAGAAGATTAGAAGAACTAAATCAAGGCATGACACCAACGAGCGAAATGTTTGATAAGGGACAGGTTGTTTTCTGCCCTATGCGTTTTAGTGAATACCGCACATATAAACCCTATCCTTGGCGTGTCAAGAAATATAGCAGCTTTGAATGGGAATGCATCCCTATGCCAGCAGGGCCTCAAGGAGATAATGTATCGGAACTTGATACCTTGTTGATGGGAATGGCAAAAACCTCACAGCATAAAGACCTCGCCTGGGAATTCTTAAAAATGTTATCCTATGATGAAACAACGCAGGAGGATATCTTTGCTTATTCACAAGGAGTTTCTGTACTAAAAGACATTACCAATTCAAAGACGGTAAGTCGTTATCTGCAAGAAGATACACCAGGAGAAAGTGCTTTTAAGCTAGATTTCTTCAATAAAACAATGGAACATGCTATACCAGTGAATAAATTTTCAGATTATGATCAGGCAATGTCTGTTGCGGATAGTGAAATACGACGTCTTTTATCCACGGATGAAGATATTAAAACAATGGTGAATACACTGCAAAGTAAACTGGATATTTTATTACAAAATTAATAGTATTTCTAACATCGTTCAAACTGTTGACTCCATATGCAAAGGAAAAGTCAGCAGTTTTATTATGCTAAAGTTATATAATTGAGATTACGTTATCTGACTATTAAACTTCTTATATACACACAGTATTTCTACATGCCAGCTTACGATTAAACTTTTGATAAACACGCAGTACTTCTATATGCTATCTTACGATTAAACTTTCGATAAACACACAGTACTTCTATATGCTATCTTACGATTAAACTTTTGATAAACACGCAGTACTTCTATATGCTATCTTACGATTAAACTTTCGATAAACACACAGTACTTCTATATGCTATCCTATAAGTTTTATTATCATCACACGACTTATGAACTGGTAGTTGCTTAGGATATGGTACCAAGGAAGAATGTGAAGTTGGAAGAAGCAGATGTATATAACTACTTGAATGATGATTTATCCTGGGATAGGTCATCTTTTTTTGATGAAAAGATGTAAGAATTTTACTTTTGTAAAAAAGAGTACGCTATACTAATATCATAAATCTAATGGGAGGTAAGCTTATGCAAAAACGAATCTTATGTGGTTTATTTGCATGTGTGTTATTACTTGGTGGTTGTTCTACAAATACAAATGTTCATAAAAAAGAGCCAGAGAAACAGAAAGATACAGAGAATAACAGTGAGGTTAATAAAACTTATGAATTTACAGGTGTTATTAAAGATCTGACATCCAATAGTATCATGGTGAAGAATCAAGATGAAGAAAAGCGATTTGATCGTGAACAAATGAAGATGGAAGGTACGGATACGTTGTTACTGGATGAAGAAGTAAGTATTACTTACCGAAAAGAAAAAGAGCATTTGATTGCTCTTCAATGTGTCGTGAAGAAGGTCGCAAAGCAACAGGAAGAAAAAACCGAAAAAGAAGTGGCTATCGATAAGATTATTGCCTCTATGAGTATCGAAGAAAAAGTCGGACAGATTTTCTTTGTCCGCTGTCCAGACATGTATTCTATAGAGGATGTGGATACATATCATTTAGGCGGATATATTTTATTCGACAGAGATTTCAAAGATCAAAACTATCAAGATGTTGTGGCAAAGCTCACCGCTTATCAGAAAGAAGCAAAAGTTCCTTTGCTAATCGGGGTTGATGAAGAAGGGGGAACTGTGAATCGGGTGAGTACTTATTTTCGTGAAGTTCCATTTTGGTCACCACAGGATTTATATCAAGAAGGTGGTATGCCGCTGATTATTTCTGATACTAAGGAAAAGGCAGAATTATTAAAGAACATGGGCATTAATGTGAATTTAGCACCAGTGGCAGATGTTTCGACACATACAGAGGATTTTATATATGCACGATCTTTTGGCAAGAACGCACATGAAACAGCGAACTATGTGAAAACCGTAGTTCATACGATGAAGAAGAATCACATTGGTTCTTGTTTAAAGCATTTTCCTGGCTATGGAAACAATGTGGATACGCACACCGGTATAGCAATTGATAAGCGTTCTATGGCAACTTTTGAAAATAGTGATTTTATCCCTTTTAGCGCCGGGATACAGGCAGGTGCAGATAGTGTTTTAGTTTCCCATAATATTGTAAAGTGCATGGACGCTAAACATCCGGCATCGTTATCTGCAAAGGTCCATAGGATATTACGTGAGCAGCTGAAATTTCAAGGTGTTATAATGAGCGATGATCTGGCTATGGATGCAATTACGCAATATAGTGATGATGCTAGTGTGGCCGTAAGTGCTGTCAAAGCGGGTAATGATTTATTAATTTGCAGTAATTATCGCGTACAGTTGCCGGCCGTTCTAGAAGCAGTGAAAAAGAAAGAAATTCAGGAAGAGCAGATTGATGCCTCCCTGCGTCGTATTTTAAAGTGGAAATATGACTTAGGTTTATTGTCATAAACGATACGTAAAAAAGCAATTCATCTGGGTTTATTATCATAAATGATACGTAAAAAAACATCTCATCATGTAGAATTCCCATTGATAGTTACAGGGAATGATACGATAAGATGCTTTTTTTACTATATGATTACTAATAAGCTACTAAGGTATTACTATAGAATCAATTATTAATGCCATGGTGAAATCCAGAAACACTACTATCTACGGTTTTAAAGGTATAGCCAAGGGATTGATAATATTCAATGATCGCAGGTAAGGCTTCTACACTTTCTTGGGATCCTGGATGATCATGGGTTAGCATCATCAATGGAGATGCCCCGCCATAAGATGTTGCCTCTTGAATCAAAGATGCACTCGGCAAAGCCGAATTTCCATCGCCGCTGCTGGAATTCCAATCATAATATTGATAGCCTCTTTCTTGAACTGCTTTTGCTAAGCGTGTCATTAACCCGGGGACGTTTGAAGAAACCGTGTTACTACTGCCTCCAGGGAAGCGGATAATGTTTGGTGTCAAGCCGGTTTGTTGTTTCACAACATCACTTATGTTTTGTAAATCTTTAAAATAAGCGGATTCGCTAGCATAAAGAGCTCCATAATCATGTGAATAGGTATGTAGTCCAATGGCATGGCCTTTTTGATATGCTGTTTTGATATAGCCAAGATAGGAAGGGCATTGCGCTGTAACAAAAAAGGTCGCTTTTACATGATAACGGTCTAATATTTCCAATACCTTTGGTGTGTTTGCACTAGGTCCATCATCAATTGTTAAATAGATGATTTTTCCAGATGTTTTTTCTTGCACGATGACGGTACGATTTATTTCTGTCCTATTACCGGCTTTGTCTATTGCCTGATACGTTATGCTATAACGTCCGGGTTGTTTTGCGTCAAAGTTATTTTTATTTATGGTAAAGTTAATCTTACCATCACGATCATCAATTGCTTCTACGCCTTTTTTGAAGTCAGGCTTCTCACCTTTTTGGATGGTCATATCTAAAATTCCGGTAAAAACAGGTGGCTGTGTATCTTTTTTTAGAATATTTGCAACAGCCTTTACCGTTGTCTGGTTTCTTCCTTCATCTTCGACGATGATTTGAACGGTTTGTTTGCCAAGTTTTGTAAAGGAATATGCTTTTGCAAAACGAGCTGTTGTTTTCGTAGCATCATCAATTTTTTGAATAAAATCCTCAGGTGCTACCTTATCACCGATGCTTATTTTTTGATCTTGCGCTACTACAACAGGTGGTTTGCTGTCTTTTACGATATAATCAAGGGTGAATGTATGACCATCTATAGTATAGGTTATTTGATGATTGCCAAGTTTTGTCGTGTCGATGTTTGTTTCTACATGTACATCCTGAAGTGAACCATGATCGATCTTTTTGATGAAAGCTTTTGCAGAATAGGTTTCTTTCACTTCCAGAGTTATCGGGTTCTGCGTAAAGTGAATACGTGGCATACACAACCATATATAGCCGGCAACGGATAGAACAATGATTAGTAAAGCACAAAGAAGAATGCACAGGTAACGTTTTTTCTTTAAAGTATTTTTCATTTTTTCCACTCTTTTCCTTACCATTATAGCATAGCATGGTTTTAATTGAAAAACACACTAAAAATTTGATTATCCGCTAAAACGCTGTATCTATCGGCATTATCAAGGAGCTAAACACATCAAAATACTACTAATTTACTACGATTGAATGAGCCTTGATACGTCCTATTTCCCAGATATGCAAAGATACGGTACAGCACATCAGTATTGAAACAAGAAAAATTGAATACTTCATAGACTACGGAACGCACAATATCAGCGTTCCTTTTCTATTTCCAGCCGTTCCTAGTGGACGGCTATTTTACTACCAAAATGAAAGGAGCATTTAGAATTATGAAAAAGATATTAAAACGATTGTGTACGGGCTTCCTTGTTTTTGCGACTGTCGTTACCGCTTTACCGAGTACGGCGGTTCATGCGTCAGGTACGCAGTATTGGACGGAAAGTGATGAGCGTGTCGGTATCGTTGAAAAAGTAATGAATGACGGTTCTATCAGTTCAACATTCAATGAGGGACACATGAAAGTTGAGGGCGAGGACGCTTATTGTATCGACATCAACACCGACTTTCAAAATGGCTACAAGACTAGAGCTGACGCAAGCTCACGCATGAGTGCCGACCAGATAGCCGACGTTGCGTTATCTATTGAATATGTAAAGCAGTATGCAAAAAACCACAGCGGTTTGAGTAGCCAGCACAACTACTTATTAAGACAGTTGGTTGTCTGGCAAAGATTGAGCGTTCATCTTGGCTGGCAATGCGATAACGTGCGAGCTTCCTATGATGAAATCTCAAAAGCCGTACAAGATGAAGTATTCGCAGGAGCAAAAGCCTTTGTGAAAGAAAACAAAGGACGTTATGACTGTGGCGGATATATCTATTCTGGAGAGGGTCAAGAGTTAGGGCAATTCTGGGCGAAGTTAGCTGTCGGAAATGCCAAACTTCAAAAGACTTCCACCAACGCCAATATTACAGACGGCAACGGGATTTACTCTATCGCTGGTGCAACGTATGGTGTGTATTCTGATAAAGACTGCACGAAACAGCTTGCCACTCTTACGACAGATACCAGCGGAAATACAGAAGCCGTTGAAGTAAGAGCCAGTACAGTATATATCAAGGAACTTTCTGCACCAGCAGGATTTAAAATTGATAAAACTATTTACAGTTTGAGTGTGGAGGCTGGAAAGACGGCAACCTTGAAAGTATCTGATACTCCAAAGGTAACAGATACCTTGATTGAGCTTTTCAAGATTGACATGGAAACACAGAAATCCAATCCACAAGGAAACGCTTCTTTAGAGGGAGCAGAGTTTACATGGAACTTCTACGCTGGCTACTACAACAAGGATAATCTTCCTGCCAAAGCAACTCGTACATGGATAACAAAGACTATCGCTGAAAAAGACAGAGACGGTGCTATCCATTACATTACTCGTTTAGCTGACAAATATAAAGTATCTGGGGACAGCTTCTATACGCAGGACGGTAAAAACGTACTTCCATTAGGAACACTAACTGTTGAGGAAACAAAAAGTCCGTCGGGTTACTTGTTAGAGGGTGCATATATGCAGGCTGACGGTAGCGAGGAACAGATAAAAGGAATGTATCTGACACAGATTACAGAGGACGGTGACCTTGCCGTATTATCTGGAAGCAATCAATACCATGTTTCTGATAAAGTCATTCGTGGCGGTGTGAAAATCCAGAAACGAGATTTAGAAACCAAAGACACGAAAGCTCAAGGCGGTGCGACTTTGAAAGATACCGCCTTTGAAATCATTTCCTTAAATGAGAATGCCGTCTTAGTTGAGGGCAAGTTATACAAGAAAAATGAAGTGTTAATGACAATCCATACCGACATTGAGGGTATCGCTTCTACTTCTCCTGACCTATTACCTTACGGAAAATACAGATTGTCTGAACAAAAACCGCCAGAGGGTTACTTAATTAGCGGTGCAAAGCCGATTGATTTTGAAATCACAGAGAATGGAAAAATCGTTGATTTGACTGACGAAGCCCACTCTATCTATAACCAGATTAAACGTGGCGATATTGAGGGCGTAAAAATTGGTGCAGGTTCGCACAAGCGTCTTGCAGATGTTCCGTTTAGGATCACAAGCAAGACGACGGGCGAAAGTCATGTTGTTGTAACTGATGATAACGGACAATTCTCTACTGCTTCTGCTTGGGCTTCCCACAAGCACAATACCAATGCAGGAAAAACAAGCGAGGACGGTGTGTGGTTTGGTACTTCTGAACCAGACGACAGCAAAGGTGCTTTGCTTTATGATACCTACATCATTGAAGAATTACGTTGTGAAAGCAACAAAGGCTTCAAACTTATTCCACCGTTTGAGATTGTCATTTCCAGAAATAAGGTTGTGGTTGATTTAGGTACGCTGACTGATGAATACGAAAAAGAAATCACTATCCATACTACCGCTACCAGCAAGGACGGCGAAAAGACTATTCTTGCTGGGAAAGACGTAACTATCATTGATACAGTCGAATTAGACGGTCTTATCAAAGGGACAAAGTATCAGTTGAAAGGCTGGCAGATGTTAAAAGAAGAAAATGCAGAGCTAATCATCAATAACAAGCGTGTGGAAAATGACTATACTTTTGTTGCTGATGATGAAGCTATGAAAGTGGAAATCGTCTATACTTTCAATGCGTCTGCTCTTGGCGGTAAGAACCTTGTAACCTTTGAGGAATTATACGATTTAAGCAATTCAGAAGAACCCGTAAAAGTTGCGGAACACAAGGACATTGAGGACGACGGACAGACAGTGCTTATCACAGAGCGTATCATCAAAATTCATACGATAGCTACGGATAAAGACGGCAAGAAAGAGATTGAAGCTGGAAAAGACGTAACTATCGTTGACACAGTCAAGTTAGAGGGCTTAGAAGTCGGTACGAAGTATCAGCTTGTGGGCTGGCAGATGTTAAAAGAAGAAAATGCAGAGCTTATCATCAATGACAAGCGTATTGAGAATGACTACATCTTTACGGCTGACAGCGAAACTATGGAAGTTAAAATTGGGTTTACCTTTGACGCTTCCACTCTTGGCGGTAAACAGCTTGTAACTTTTGAGGAATTATACGATTTAAGCAATCCAGACAAACCTATCAAAGTTACGGAGCATCATGACATTGAGGACGACGGACAGACAGTTACTATCAAGGAAGTACCAGAAACACCTACCCCAGAAGAACCAGAGAAGCCAACCACACCAGATACACCTACGAAAACAGACAGCCCCAAAACGGGCGACAATACAAATATCCTTGCCTTTGCAATTATGATGTTTGTTTCTGCTGGTGGTCTGGCTGGTACATACTTTTTCAAACGCCGTAAGATGAAGAAATCATAAGGCGGTAGCTGTATGAGAAAAGAAAAATCACGCTCTCCGCCGTAGCTTAGATAGGCAGACTATACCTATTCTGGCTTGTCTGCCGATTACCTGCAAGAACACGGATAGTCAAGGGTGCGTTAGCATTTATTTACCCTTTACTATCTGGGGGCTTGCTGGTACTTTCCTAAATGCCAGAATACACACATCAATCAAACTTAAAGAAAGAAACGAGGTAAAACAATATGGAATTAAAATATATCGTGCCGAATGTGGCACAGACTTTTGGAAACTTGGAATTTGCAGGGGAAAACAAAGTAGACCAGCAACGTATCAATGGGCGTTACACTCCCGTATCAAGAAGTTACAACTTGTATTCGGATATTCAGAGAGCCGACGACATTATCGTTATATTGCCTGCAAAAGCTGGCGAGAAGCATTTTAAGCAAGAGCAGAAAGTAAAACTGATTAACCCACGCATTACCGCAGAGGGTTACAACGTCAAAGGACGTGGATTTACAAACTACATTTTAATGGCTGATGATATGTTACCAGCAGAAAGCAAATAAGGGGGTATTTGATTATGAGATTAGCAAATGGAATTGTATTAGATAACGAGAAAACTTTTGGAGTATTGAAATTCTCTGCACTTCGACATGAGGTGCGTGTAGAAAATGAGGACGGGACGACAAGCGAGGAAATCAAGCGTCGTACCTATGATTTGAAATGTAGTGTGCAGGAACGCATGATACAAGTGTCAATTCCTGCCGACGTTCCCGTAAAGGACTTTCCTTACAATGAGGAAGTGAAGTTAATCAATCCCGTAGCTGATACGGTGGCAAATGCCAACTTTAGAGGGACTACGGTTGATTGGTATATCAAGGCTGATGATATTGTATTGAAGAACAAAGGCGGTCAGGCTGGAAATACACAGAACCATGCTCCGCAGGGACAGCCGAAAAAATAAAGCAATATCATTGAAAAAAATAAATGGCACAGTTATAATTTATACCATATATGTAAATTGAAAGAGAGGTACAATCTATGACACCAGATAAGATATTACAATATTGTCTTAATAACTTGGAAGGTACTGTTTTAGTAAATAGCTGGGGAGAAAAAGGTATATTTTACAATCCTAATAATACGCTTAAACGTGGGGTGTATATTCTTACTGTTAAAGAAAAAGACGGCGAGAATGATAAAAGCTCTAATCTTGATAGAGAAAACATATACCGTGTAAATATGGGGTTGAGAAAAAATACATTTGTAAATATGTTTGGCGGTATCCCTAAGCGACCAATAAAAGGCGGTATCGTAGAAATGGAATATGATTTTACTTCCAGCAATCAACTAATGCCACACCCTATATACGCATGGATGGGCTGGGTCTGTATTTTAAACCCTACAGAGCAAAAATTTGAAGAATTGAAACCACTTATTCAAGAAGCCTATGAATATGCAAAGGAAAAATTTAAGAAAAGGAAGATATAAGTATTAGAATTTGCAATGATATAATGTGGATATATTCGGATATTCAAAGAGCCGACGATATTTAAAAACCCTATGTTGGTAGTAACTGATATAGATAAATCAGTTGAGTTTTATAAAAAGGTTTTTGGACTTCATGTCATTATGGATTTTGGAGCAAATAAAACTTTAACAGGTGGCTTAGCCTTACAGACAAGTGAAACATACAAAGAGTTTATCGGTACAAGTGATATTTCTTTTGGTGGTAACAATTTTAAAGTCTATTTTGAAGAAGATGATTTTGATAAATTTGCTGATAGGCTGAAAGAATATGATATTGAATATGTCCACCCTATTATAGAGCATTCATGGGGACAGCGTGTAGTCCGCTTTTATAACCCAGATAAACATATTATCGAAGTTGGAGAAAACATGAAGATAGTGTGCAAGCGTTTCTTAAATAGTGGAATGACACCAGAACAAGTTGCAGAACGTATGGATGTACCTATGAAATTTATAAATGCTTGTATGCGATAAATTCTTGTTTGTGGAAGTCAATAAATACAAAGATAAATTAGAATTTTTGAGAGGGTAAATTATATGGAGAAGTATTTGAGAGAAACACCTATGTTAAACTTTTCAGATGTCAATATACAACATTTAATAAGTGATAGAGAATGGAAAGATGTTGATATATACAATCGTATCAAGCAGATATACAATTTTGTTCGTGATGAAATTTTATTCGGATATAATGTGGATGATAGTATTTCGGCATCAGAAGTTTTATCTGATGGATATGGACAATGTAATACAAAAGGAACGCTTTTCATGGCATTACTTCGTGGAGTAAATGTCCCATGCCGAATACATGGATTTACGATTGATAAAAAATTACAAAAAGGTGCAATGACTGGCATTGTATATAAAAATGCCCCTAAAAATATTTTTCATAGTTGGGTAGAAGTTTATTTGGACGGAGTATGGTATGAACTTGAGGCATTTATTTTAGATAAAGAATACCTCTCAAGATTACAGAGCATAAATGCTACTTGTATAGGTGCTTTTTGCGGATATGGTGTTGCTGTAAAAGATTTCCGCAATCCTGTAATTGATTTTGAGCGAAACAATACTTATATTCAAAGCGAAGGAATCAGTCAAGACTTCGGAATATATGATTGCCCAGACGATTTACTTAAAGAACATCACCAAGAAATGTCCGTATTTAAAGCCTTTCTATATAGAAATTTAGGCAGACATTTAATGAATCGCAATATAAGAGAGATAAGAAATGCTGATTGATAAATTCCAGTTTGTAAAAGTCAATAAATCCAAAGATAAATTTGAAGTTAGGAGACTAATACTATGAAAGGATTTGAACGCAAAAACCAATTATTTTCTCTTTGCGGATTGAATTGTGGACTATGCCCTATGCTTTTGGGAAATTACTGTGGCGGTTGTGGCAATGGTAATCAATCATGCAGAATTGCGAAATGTAGTCTTGAACATGGAAAGATTGAATATTGCTATGAGTGTAAGCAATATCCATGTGAAAAATACCAACACATTGATGATTATGATATTTTTATTACGAGCAGACGACAAAAAGCAGATTTAGAAAGAGCGAAAAACATAGGCATTGAGCAATATAATCTTGAACAGCAGGAAAAAACACAAATTCTTTCTTACTTACTTTCTAACTATAATGATGGGCGTAGGAAAACTTTCTTTTGTGTGACAGTCAATTTACTAGAACTTTCAGAATTGCAAGAAGCAATGAAACAAATACAATCCAATGACGAATTGACCTTACTATCATTTCAGGCACAATGCTTGTATGTGGTAGAGGTGTTTCAGAAGATTGCCAACAGAAGAAATATAAAACTGAAACTTATCAAGAAAAAGTGATTTTAAAATTTCAGTTTGTCAATTTTATATCCATACACACAAAGCAGTTAGTCTTAGGATTGACTGCTTTTTTCATACCTAGAAAGGAGTGATTGATTTATGAGAAAGATATTAAACAAAGGACACCGTATCAGAGCCAGCGACAAGAATCTTGTCTATCACTTTTCCATAGGAACGCTTCTGTTTGTATTTGTTGCGGTTCTCCTGCTACTGAATATAAAACAACTTATGTGTATCGATTGGGAATATTTCAGCTTATTAGACAATGACTTGACGATTTCCCCTTACAACTTCATAACCATACTGATAGCGACTGGTGTTTGTGCATTGGTCGCTTTTCTGTATTACCGCTTCTGTTATGACAGTTTCAAGAAGCTCCTGCACCGTCAAAAGCTGGCAAGAATGATACTGGAAAATAAGTGGTATGAAGCAGATACCGTACAAGACAGCGGTTTTTTTACTGACCTGCAAAGCAGATCAAGGGAAAAAATCGTCTGGTTTCCTAAAATCTATTATCAAATGGAAAAAGGACTGCTTCATATCCGCTGTGAAATCACATTAGGAAAGTATCAAGACCAGCTCTTACGGTTAGAGGATAAGCTGGAAAGCGGTTTATATTGTGAGCTGACCGACAAGACGCTCCATGACGGCTATATTGAGTACACCCTGCTTTATGATATGGTCGCAAACCGTATCTCCATTGATGAAGTGAAAGCAGAAAACGGCTGTCTTAGACTGATGAAAAATCTTATCTGGGAATATGACGCACTTCCTCATGCTTTGATTGCTGGTGGAACGGGTGGCGGTAAAACCTATTTTCTGCTGACGCTCATTGAAGCACTCTTGCAGACCAACGCAGAGCTTTACATCTTAGACCCTAAAAATGCAGACTTGGCAGATTTGGGGACAGTCATGGGAAATGTGTATCATACCAAAGAAGATATGATTGATTGCGTCAATGCCTTTTATAACGGCATGGTACAGCGTAGTGAAGATATGAAACAGCACACTAACTATAAGACGGGCGAAAACTACGCTTACTTGGGACTTGCTCCTCACTTCCTTATCTTTGATGAATATGTGGCGTTCTTTGAAATGCTGGGGACAAAGGAAAGTATCGGACTGTTAAGCCAGCTAAAGAAAATCGTCATGCTGGGACGACAAGCAGGATATTTTCTTATCGTTGCCTGCCAGCGACCAGACGCTAAGTATTTCAGCGACGGGATAAGGGATAATTTCAACTTCCGTGTCGGTTTGGGACGTATCAGCGAGCTTGGGTATGGTATGCTGTTCGGTTCTGATGTGAAGAAACAGTTTTTCCAGAAGCGTATCAAAGGACGTGGTTATTGTGATGTAGGAACAAGCGTCATAAGTGAATTTTACACTCCCCTTGTACCAAAAGGACATGACTTTTTACAGACCATAGCTTCTCTTGCATACGCAAGGCAGGACGGGACGGCGACGTGCGAAGCGAAAGGCGATGGAACGGACTAGCCGTTGCTGGTGTGGCGTCAGCCACGCCAGCAGATACAAGCCCCTCAGTATCTAACAGAGGGGCACAAATACATTGGAAACTGGTATAAAAAGTCTTGGAAGTCCGCATGGCATAAGGCTTTTTACAAGTTTCAGTCTTTTGTGATATGAGCCTTAAAATATCACAATTTCATAGATTGGGGGTATCGTAACTGAAAGATAATGATTTTTTAACCGTCTTGAAAGCGAAACGTAGCGATTACGGCGTATCGCAGACAAGACTTGCACTCATGGCTGGTATCAGCCGTGAACATTTAAACCGTATCGAAGCTGGAACGGTGGCACTTACCGAGGATATGAAAACAAAGCTGTTGGAAGCTGTTGAAAAATTCAATCCCGACGAACCGCTGTTCCTGCTGTTCGATTATGTGCGTATCCGTTTTCCCACAATGGATATTAAGCACGTTATCAAGAATATTCTGAAACTGAATATCGACTATATGCTCCATGAAGATTACGGGCACTACAAATACACCGAGCATTACTATATCGGGGACGTGTTTGTTTACACTTCACAAGATGAAGAAAAAGGCGTACTTTTAGAACTCAAAGGCAAAGGCTGTCGCCAATTTGAAAGCTACCTGCTGGCACAAGAGCGAAGCTGGTATGACTTCTTCATGGACGTACTCATTGAGGGCGGTGTGATGAAACGTCTTGATTTGGCAATCAATGACAAAGCGGGCATACTGGATATTCCAGATCTGACCGCTAGATGCACAAGTGAGGAATGTGTTTCTGTGTTCCGTTCCTTTAAGTCTTACGCTTCTGGCGAGCTGGTAAAGCACAACGAAGCTGACAAGGCAGGCATGGGACATACGCTGTATATCGGTTCTTTGAAATCAGAGGTTTACTTCTGTGTGTATGAAAAGAATTATGAGCAGTACGCAAAGCTGGGAATACCGATTGAGGAAGTCCCGATAAAGAACCGATTTGAAATCCGCTTGAAAGATGAACGTGCTTATTATGCCGTCCGAGATTTGCTGACTTATTACGACGCAGAAAGGACGGCATTTTCGATTATCAACCGTTATATCCGTTTTGCTGATAAAGAACCAGATAAACGAAAAAGCGAATGGAAAACCAATGCACGCTGGGCTTGGTTCATTGGCGAGGGACGACCACCTTTGAAATTAACTTCACAGCCAGAACCTTATACGCTGGAGCGTACATTAAGGTGGGTGGAAAGACAGGTAGACCCGACGCTTAAAATGCTGGAAGAAATCGCAAAGAAAACGGGTGTCGATTATCTCAAAGAAATAAGAAAGCATACAAAGCTGACAGAGAAACACGAACAGATAATTGCACAACAGACCGCTTCCCCAGAGGAAGTTATAGTAAAGTAAAGGAGCATGGAAACATGGAACGAATACTATTTGATTTTCTTTTCCTTACGCTTGGCATGGGGCTGGGCGTAATACTGATGTGTTTAATGCAGGCAGGAAAAGAAGCAGACAAAGAAATGGAACGATTAAAAGAAAGTGAGGACAAATAAATGAATTTCGGACAAAATTTATACACATGGTTTTTAAGCAACGCACAATCACTTGTGCTTATGGCTATCGTGGTAATTGGTATCTACTTAGGGTTTAAGCGTGAGTTTTCAAAGCTCATCGGCTTCTTGGTGGTTGCCCTTGTCGCTGTTGGATTGGTATTTAATGCTGGCGGTGTCAAAGACGTATTGTTAGAGCTGTTCAATAAGATTATTGGAGCGTAGCGAATTTCATTGTTATGACAATTTAGAAATGATATAATGTGGGTACGAAGAAACAGAGAAATTAGAATTTTATGGAGGGAAAAGGTAATGGCAAAAGAAAAGGGTTCGTTCAAAGAGTTTCTATCGGCAGTTGCACCAGAATATCAAGCATTTGTCGAGAAACTTAATAACAAACTTATTGAACAAGGCTGTGACCTTGTAATCAAGGAAGCAAAGAGCGGTTATGCTGCTTCATACCAACTAGAGAAGAAAACTGTAATGAATTGGGTGTTTCGGAAGTCGGGGGTTTTGGCACGTATTTACGGAGACAATGCTGGCAAGTATGAGGATATAATCGCTTCTTTGCCTGCTGAAATGCAAAAGAAAATGACTACTTCTCGTGACTGTAAGAGACTTATTGACCCTACTGCTTGTAGCGATACCTGTGTTAAAGGTTTTGTTTATACATTAAATGGCGATACACATAAAAAATGCCGTAATGACGGAATGTTCTTCCTACTGACAAACGAAACAGCGGAGCATATAGCTAGGTTGGTCTGTGCAGAGGTTACTGTGCGTAAGTCGGCTTCATAGCGACAGAATAGTTAAGTTCGATAAATTCCGGTTTGTTAGACTGTCAATTTTCAATTTTACAACTTCATACCCACATACAAGCGGTAATCTGAAAAAGGTTATCGCTTTTTTCATATCTAAGTTTAAGATTGGAATGATAGATTGAAAGATTTTTTTTAGGATATGCAAATAAAAAATGAAAGGACGTGATAACCTATGCAGGAATTACGAGTATTGCTGGAAACGAAACAACCGATAAATGATGAAATCCGTTCTGCTTGGTTTCTCTTGCCGATTGATGAAGAAGAATTGCAGGAACGATTAGGCGTGGACGCAGAAAGCGAGGACTATCGTATTCTGGAAAAAGAACTGCCCTTTGCTGATGATGTGGGCGAAGATACGACCATTGAACGATTGAATGATATGTACCGCACTTATGAAAGTCTGCCAGCGGATTTAAAGGAAGATTACGACGAGCTGATGTGTTATTTTACTAATCTGGACGAATTGCACCAGCATAGAAACGATATTATTCATTATTCATGGTGTAAGAACATGACCGACGTTGCCCGTCATTTGCTGGATAATGACCCTGCCTTTGCTTCCGTTGAAGAACGCACTACCCGTTACTTTGATTTTGAAGCCTACGGACAGTATCTTGACGATAACGGACGCTTTCTGGAAACGGAACACGGTATTTATGAAATACCGTAAAAGCGAGGTGGTGTTTTATGATTGAAGATATGGCGGTGTATATCGCTAATCTTGGAAAATACAATGAGGGTTATCTGGTAGGCGATTGGTTTCGTTTCCCCTTGAATGAGGAAGAAATCGCAGAGCGTATCGGCTTAAATGCCGAGTATGAAGAATACGCCGTCCATGATACCGACAACTTCCCTATGGAAGTATCAGAATACATTTCCATTGAGGAACTTAACAACATCTATGACATGATAGAGGATTTTCCCGACTATATCGTAGATTGTCTGGACGAGTTTATCTCTCATTATGGAAGTCTGGAAGAATTAGCAGAACATATCGACGAAATTTATCATTATCCCGATTGTGAAACCATGACGGACGTAGCTTGCTACTATATTGATGAATTGCAGATGTTGGGGGAAATTCCACCGCAGTTACAAAATTATATTGACTATGAAGCCTACGGACGTGATTTATCCATTGAGGGAACATTTATTGAAACAAGTAGCGGTATGTGTGAAATACCATATTAGAGCTGGAAGATCAGCAACGAGCATTGTTGCTTCTGACAGCTCATTTACATTTAAGGACAGTCTGAAACACGGCTGTCCTTTTCCAATTCAAAGAAAGGAGTTTTTCTGAACGTATGAAGAAAATAAAAAGCTATACGGGTATCTGGAACGTGGAAAAAGTCTTATATGCAATCAATGACTTTAGCCTGCCCTTTCCCGTTACTTTTACCCAGATTACATGGTTTGTCATGACAGAATTTATCATCATTCTGCTTGGCGACCTGCCACCGCTTTCCATGATTGAGGGAGCATTTTTAAAATACTTCGGTATTCCCGTTGCTTTCACATGGTTTATGAGCCAGAAAACCTTTGACGGCAAGAAGCCTTACAGCTTCCTAAAGTCCGCGATGACTTATGCCGTCCGACCTAAAATCACTTATGCAGGAAAAGCCGTGAAACTGCATGAGCAGAAATTCAATGAAACAATCACGGCAGTTAGGAGTGTGAATTATGTTCCCAATTAAATATATCGACAATAACCTTGTCTGGAACAAGGACAATGAAGTTTTCGCTTACTATGAGCTGATACCCTACAATTACAGCTTCTTGTCGGCAGAACAAAAATATATCGTGCATGACAGCTTCCGACAGTTAATCGCACAGTCCCGTGAGGGTAAAATCCATGCGTTACAGATTGCGACGGAAAGCTCCGTAAGGAGTATTCAAGAACAGTCCAAAAAGCTGGTGTCTGGCAGGCTTCGTGATGTGGCGATACAAAAGATTGATGAACAGACAGAAGCCCTTGTATCTATGATTGGCGATAATCAAGTGGACTATCGTTTCTTCTTGGGCTTTAAGCTCATGGTTACGGAGCAGGAAGTCAATTTAAAGAACATGAAGAAATCGCTGTTTATGACGGTCAAAGAGTTTCTAAATGAAGTCAATCACACGCTGATGAATGACTTTGTTTCCATGACAAATGATGAAATCAACCGCTATATGAAAATGGAAAAGCTGTTAGAGAATAAAATCTCTAGGCGTTTCAAGGTTCGACGCTTGGATAAAAACGACTTCGGGTATCTCATGGAACACCTTTACGGCAGGGACGGCGTGGCTTATGAAGATTATGAGTATTCCTTACCAAAGAAGAAATTGAAAAAGGAAACCCTTATCAAGTATTACGACCTTATCCGACCTACCCGTTGTCTGATTGAAGAAAGCCAGCGATACTTACGTCTGGAACATGAGGACAGCGAAAGTTATGTATCGTATTTTACCGTCAATGCGATTGTCGGTGAGCTGGATTTTCCGTCAAGTGAAATCTTCTATTTCCAGCAACAGCAGTTTATCTTTCCCGTCGATACGTCCATGAATGTAGAAATTGTAGAAAACCGCAAGGCACTTTCCGTTGTCCGTAACAAGAAAAAGGAGCTGAAAGATTTAGACAATCACGCTTTTCAGTCTGGAAGTGAAACAAGCTCCAATGTGGTGGACGCATTAGACAGCGTGGATGAGCTGGAAACAGATTTAGACCAAAGTAAAGAAAGTATGTACAAGCTCTCTTATGTTATCCGTGTATCTGCTCCCGACTTGGACGAGCTGAAACGCCGTTGTGATGAAGTCAAGGACTTCTACGACGATTTGAACGTAAAACTAGTGCGTCCTGCTGGCGATATGCTTGGACTTCACTCTGAATTTCTCCCTGCCAGCAAGCGATACATCAATGACTATGTGCAGTATGTAAAGTCCGACTTCTTGGCTAGTCTTGGATTTGGAGCGACACAGCAGTTAGGCGAAAACACGGGTATCTATATCGGCTATTCCGTTGATACGGGAAGAAACGTGTACTTACAGCCGTCGATTGCAAGTCAAGGAATTAAAGGGACTGTTACCAATGCTTTAGCTTCTGCCTTTGTTGGAAGTCTTGGCGGTGGCAAGTCATTCTGTAACAACTTACTTGTGTACTATTCTGTTCTCTTTGGCGGTCAAGCAGTCATCTTAGACCCTAAGAGCGAGCGTGGAAATTGGAAGAATACCCTGCCAGAAATTGCACATGAAATCAATATCGTAAACCTTACCAGTGAAAAGGAAAATGCAGGACTTCTTGACCCGTTTGTGATTATGCGTGATGTCAAGGACGCTGAAAGTCTGGCAATCGACATACTCACATTCCTTACGGGTATTTCGTCAAGGGACGGTGAAAAATTTCCCGTACTTCGTAAAGCGGTTCGCTCCGTCGTTCAGAGCGACCAGAGAGGGCTATTGCACGTTATTAAGGAATTGAGAAAAGAAGATACACCAATCGCCCGTAACATTGCCGACCATATCGACAGCTTCACAGATTACGATTTTGCACATCTTCTGTTCTCTGACGGTACGGTGGAAAATGCTATCAGTCTGGAAAACCAGCTCAACATCATTCAAGTAGCGGATTTGGTATTACCCGACAAGGACACGACCTTTGAGGAATACACAACGATTGAATTGTTATCTGTATCAATGCTGATTGTTATTTCTACCTTTGCCTTAGAATTTATCCACTCGGACAGAAGCATTTTTAAGATTGTGGATTTAGATGAAGCATGGGCGTTCCTCAATGTAGCACAAGGCGAAACGCTCTCTAATAAGCTGGTGCGTGCTGGTCGTGCTATGAACGCAGGCGTTTACTTTGTTACCCAGAGTGCAACGGACGTATCAAAGGAAAGTCTGAAAAACAATATCGGTTTAAAATTCGCATTTCGCAGTACCGCTATTGAAGAAATTAAGCAGACATTGGAATTTTTCGGACTGGATAAAGAGGACGAGAACAACCAGAAGCGACTTCGTGATTTAGAAAACGGACAATGCCTATTTCAAGATTTGCGTGGGAGTGTTGGTGTCATTCAAGTACACCCCGTCTTTGAAGAATTACTGACCGCCTTTGATACCAGACCGCCAATCAGCAGAAATGAGGTGGAGTAATGAAAGAAAGGATAAAAGGTGCGTTCACAAGAAAAAAGATATTTCACTTTCTCAAAATAGCTCTGTTCGTCATGGGACTTACCCTTATCCTGCTTTCACTCTTGGGGACGGTAGCTCATGCGACGGGACTTGTGGACGACACAATAAATGCAGAAAACCTTTACTCAAAATATCCGCTGTCAAACTATCAGCTAGACTTCTATGTAGATAATAGCTGGTCGTGGCTTCCGTGGAATTGGCTGGACGGTATCGGAAAATCGGTGCAATACGGGCTTTACTGTATTACTAACTTTGTCTGGACTATCAGCTTATACCTTTCCAATGCAACGGGCTATGTAGTGCAGGAAGCATACAAGCTAAACTTCATCAATGATATGGCAGACAGTATCGGAAAAAGCATACAGACATTAGCTGGCGTTACCCAGAACGGCTTTTCCACTTCGGGATTTTATGTAGGTTTCTTATTGATGATAATTCTAATTGTTGGTATGTATGTAGCTTATGTGGGACTGATAAAAAGAGAAACCAGCAAGGCATTACACGCCGTTATCAATTTTATTGTGGTGTTCATCTTGTCGGCTTCCTTTATCGCTTATGCTCCCGACTATATCAAGAAAGTGAATGACTTTTCATCAGATATTAGTACCGCTTCTTTGGACTTGGGAACAAAAATCATGCTTCCCGACAGCGATAGTCAAGGCAAGGACAGCGTGGACTTGATAAGGGACAGCCTATTCTCTATTCAAGTAAAACAGCCGTGGCTACTCCTGCAATTCGGTAATTCAAATGTAGAAGAAATCGGGGCTGACCGTGTGGAAGCTCTGGTATCGGCAAGTCCAGATGATGAGGACGGCGAAACAAGGGAAGATGTAGTAAAGGCAGAGATTGAGGATAACGACAACAACAATCTGACAATACCGCAGGTCGTGAACCGTTTAGGTATGGTGTTCTTCCTGCTGTTCTTCAATCTTGGTATTACGATATTTGTATTCTTGCTTACGGGCATGATGATATTTTCGCAGATACTCTTTATCATCTTTGCCATGTTCCTGCCTATCAGCTTCCTGCTCTCTATGATACCGAGCTATGAAAGCATGGCGAAGCAGGCAATCGTCCGAGTGTTCAATACCATTATGACAAGGGCAGGAATTACGCTCATTGTAACGGTGGCATTTAGTATTTCAAGTATGTTTTATAACATCTCAACGGACTACCCGTTCTTTATGGTGGCGTTCTTGCAGATAGTGTGTTTCGCTGGTATCTACATGAAGCTGGGCGACTTAATGAGTATGTTTAGTTTAAATGCTGGCGACAGTCAAAGCATGGGACGCAGGATATTCCGCAGACCGTATCTATATATGCGACATAGAGCCAGAAGATTTGAGCGTCGTGTCGCTGGTGCGGTTACGGCTGGGGGTATCGCTGGTGCGGTAGCTGGTAACGCCGTATCGGGTAGTAAACAGAAATCACATACACAATCTCGCAGTAATACAACTTCCAGCATGGGAAAGAAAGCTGGTTCTGCCGTTGGTGCTGTCTTAGATACGAAAAATAAAATCAAAGATAAGGCAAATGCTGTCCGTGAAAATATCAAGGACGTACCGACACAGACTGCTTATGCGGTTCATTCTGCAAAGGAAAAAGCGAAGTCAAGCGTATCTGATTTTAAGCGTGGCGTGGTGCAGGAACAGACAGAACGACAAGCTGGACGATTGGAAAAACAGCAACAGCATAGACAGAATATCGCTGATAAGCGTATGGAATTGCAGAAAGCTCAAGAAGCAAGGTCTGGAAGAAAAACGGACGGATCGGCGACAATGGGAGCTACCCGTCCACATGAAAGACCCGTTACTGCTACTTCTTCAGAAGTTAAGAAACAGAATGTTGAGAAACCGCAGGAAGTCAAACGCCCTGCTACTTCCGTGAAAAGTGATGATGTGAAAGCTGTAAAAGAGCGTCCGTTAGCTTCTGGGAAATCCGTTGAACCTACCACAAAGGTAAACCGCCAGAATTTACATACGGAACGTATCACAAAGACACAGAAGACGACGGTTCAAAAGAACCAGCAGACCACAGAGAAAAACCGTAAACTTGTTACGAAGAAAGGACAGAAGAAAAAATGAGATTGAAACACATGGCTATCATTGGCTGTCTGTTTCCTATCTTCTTTTCAATCGTCTTATTCTTTGGGGTGCTGATTAGTGCAGAGGACGACGACGGTGATGGGAATTATTCATCTTCTATTGGTGGTATGAACCTATCCGCAGAAGTCTTGAAACATCAGCTAACGGTGGACAAATACGCAAAGGAAAACGGTATTTCCGAGTATGTGAATGTGTTGCTTGCAATCATTCAAGTAGAAAGTGGCGGTACAGCCGAGGACGTTATGCAGAGTTCGGAAAGTCTGGGACTACCGCCCAACTCATTAGATACAGAAAGTTCCATTAAGCAGGGGTGTAAATATTTTGCGTCCCTGCTTTCTTCATGTGAAGTACAAGGGATAAAAGATTTGAATGTAGCGATACAGTCCTATAACTACGGCGGTGGTTATGTGGGATATGTGGCAGTAAAAGGAAAGAAACATACCTTTACCCTTGCCGAGAATTTCGCCAGAGAAAAATCAGGCGGTACTAAAGTAACTTATACCAACCCGATAGCCGTTGCGAAAAACGGGGGCTGGCGATATTCCTATGGAAATATGTTTTATGTGGAGCTTGTCAATCAATACTTGACTGTCGCACACTTTGACGACGCAACGGTGCAGGCGATTATGAATGAAGCCCTAAAATATCAAGGCTGGAAGTATGTATATGGTGGAAGTAACCCTAATACTTCCTTTGATTGTAGTGGACTGACGCAATGGTGCTTTGGTAAGGCTGGTATCTCGTTACCGAGAACCGCACAAACACAATATGACGCAACACAGCATATCCCACTCTCGCAGGCAAAGGCTGGCGATTTGGTATTTTTCCATTCCACTTACAATGCAGGAAGTTATGTAACACACGTCGGTATCTATGTAGGAAACAATCAGATGTATCATGCTGGCGACCCTATCGGATATGCTGACTTAACCAGCAGTTATTGGCAGGCACACTTAATCGGTGCAGGCAGAATAAAACAATAGAAAGTGAGGACTTACAATTTATGTTTAAGAAGAAAGAGAAACAGACAAAACCCGTGAAAGAAAAAAGAGTGCGTACTATGAAAGTAGGTATACATAAGAAAACAGTAATCGCCCTTTGGGTCGTGCTTATCGCAAGTGTGAGCTTTGGAGTGTATAAGAATTTTACAGCGATTGATATGCACACGGTACATGAGAAAGAAACCATACAGCTACGCATTGATGATACCAACGGGATAGAAAATTTTGTAAAGAATTTTGCAAAGTCTTATTATACTTGGAACAACAGCAAGGAAGCAATCGAAGCACGTACTGCTTCTATCAATGGGTATCTGACAAAGGAATTGCAGGCACTAAATGTTGATACCATAAGAACAGATATTCCGACCAGCTCTGCCGCCCTTGATGTATTAATCTGGGGCGTTGCACAGTCTGGAACGGACGAATTTATCGCTACCTACGAAGTAGATCAGCAGATAAAAGAGGGCGAACAGACAACAAATGTCAAAGCAACTTATACGGTCAAAGTCCATGTAGACGCTGACGGGGATATGGTAATCGTGCAGAACCCTACTCTTGCACCAGATGTAAAAACATCAGACTATGAGCCAAAGGCACAAGAAGCAGACGCAAGTGTGGACGCTGATACTGTGAATGACGCTACCGCTTTTCTGGAAACATTTTTTAAGCTGTACCCGACAGCCACAGAAAAGGAACTTGCCTACTATGTAACGGGGAATATGCTTGAACCTATCGGCAGGGACTACCTTTATTCAGAATTGGTAAACCCAGTCTTTACAAAGGACGGGGATAATGTGAAAGTCAAGGTTGCTGTGAAATTCCTTGATAATCAGACAAAGGCAACGCAGGTATCGCAGTATGAGCTTGTGCTACATAAAGATAATAACTGGAAGATTGTAGGATAACATAGTAAAAGGCAGGTACACCATGCCGTGGTTATCTGCCTTAGTTGTTACCTATTTTAAATTGTTTTTTAGAATGTCCTTTAAAGCAAAATATTCTGATGGAAGCTTATTCATAGCAATCCACATATGAATTGATGTATATTGCAAATCTTCAATATAGAAGCTATTGATATTTTGTTTATCTGCTAAAATATATTTTGGTAATAATGATATTCCACCGCCCATAGCAACGGTATTAAGAATTGCTTCTACAGTATCTAATTCAATTATCATTGGTGATTTGGATTGGTGTAAGTTCCACCAATCCAAAAGGGCTTCTCTGTAGGGGCAGGACTTGATATTATTTATGATAATTGGATATGCAAAGATATCATTTATGGAATTGCAGGAGCATGGAGTTGCCAGCATTAAATTTTCTTGAAATTCCAAAACCTGCTTACCTTGTGTAATATTGTAGGTACTGTTAGTGATTATACAATCTAATAGTCCATTAGATAGGCTCTGGTCTAAGTCGTCTTGATTTAGTGTGGAAACTGACAATGACACATTTGGAAACTGTTTTTGATATTCAATGATACATTTGGGCAATAAATAACCAGCTATTGTCTGCGTTGTGCCAATTTTTAAAGTTTTAGGATTGTTCTGAAAAGATTGTAAGGTCTTATCGAGTAAAGAGATTATCTTTTCTGCTTGATACAGTAATTTTTCTCCATCTTTTGTGAGGGTTACGCCCTTGCTATGGCGAATGAATAGTGTCGTGTTTAATTCACCTTCCAGTTTTTTGATATGTGCAGTTATATTAGATTGAACATACCCCATATTTTCCGCAGTTTTCGATATTGATTTTGTATAAGCAACTTCCCTAAATATTCTAAGTTCCAGACTTTCCATAATAGCACCTCCAGTATTATTTAAAATGATATCTATCATCATTTACAACTATTATACACATAACGAACTAATATGTATAATTAAATTGAAATTTGAAGCAGGATAGATAGGAGGAAAAAATAATGATTGCTATGCAATATAAGATTTCACTACCAGATAACTACGACATGAACGTGATTAGACAGCGAGTAGCTGATAATGGACATAGAACGGATGGCTTTCAAGATTTAATATTTAAAGCATATCTCATATCTGAAAAAAGAGATTCTTCAAAGAGTTGTAATGAGTATTCTCCACTATATGTATGGCAGAATAATGATGGCATGAACAAATTCATTTTTGATGGTTACTATGATAATATTTTAAGTTCATTCGGTTGGCAAAAAATAAATATAGGTATTCCAATAACATGTTGTTTGGGAAAAGACTTTAATCTGTCAAAGTTTGCTCTTGAAATTGAACATGAAATTACACCAATGAAACAAATGAAAGCTATAAATTTTTCATTGGAGAAAGATGACTGTACAAGTAAAGTGTTAATATACAATCCAGACAAATGGAAATATGTAGAATACTATTTCTATAAAGATAGACCTATTAAAAAAACTATTGGAAAAATTTATTCAATTTTGCATTTGTCACAATAAAATATGTTTTGAAATATTG
The DNA here is from genome assembly GCF_004341945.1 of Longicatena caecimuris. GTDB lineage: Bacteria > Bacillota_I > Bacilli_A > Erysipelotrichales > Erysipelotrichaceae > Longicatena > Longicatena caecimuris. The sequence continues at coordinate 44,679 of NZ_SMBP01000014.1, read as the reverse complement.
AATACTTAAATATGCAAAAAAACAAATGCAACTGGCTATGGGGCTATATCTACTAAAAAGCTATGTGATAGGTTGGGATTAAATTTAAACATTACTTCTAAAAGGCATGAATACACAAGGCTGACAAACTATACAGCTACGCCTTGATGATACCAACGGTATCGAAGACTTCGTAAAGAACTTTGCGAAGTCCTATTACACATGGAATAACAGCAAAGAAGCGATTGAAGCCCGTACCGCTTCTATCAATGGGTATCTGACAAAGGAGTTGCAGGCACTAAATGTTGATACCATAAGAACAGATATTCCAACCAGCTCCACCGTTCTTGATGTGTTAATCTGGGACGTGGCACAGTCTGGTACGGACGAATTTATCGCTACCTACGAAGTAGATCAGCAGATAAAAGAGGGCGAACAGACAACAAATGTCAAAGCAACTTATACGGTCAAAGTCCATGTAGACGCTGACGGGGATATGGTAATCGTTCAGAACCCTACCCTTGCACCAGCAATCGAAAAATCAGATTTTGAACCAAAGATACCAGAAACAGACGCAAGCGTGGACGCTGATACCGTCAATGACGCTACCGCATTTCTGGAAACATTCTTTAAGCTGTACCCGACAGCCACAGAAAAAGAACTTACCTACTATGTATCGGGAAATGTGCTTGAACCTATCGGCAGGGACTATCTGTATTCTGAATTGGTAACCCCTATCTTTACAAAGGACGGGGACAATGTGAAAGTCAAAGTGGCTGTGAAGTTCCTTGATAATCAGACAAAGGCAACACAGGTGTCGCAGTATGAGCTTGTGCTACATAAGGATAGTAACTGGAAGATAGTAGGATAAAAGAAAAAGGCTTGCATTTCTGTTTTGATTTGCAAGCCTAAATATATTATTTATACTTCTGGAAAATCCCGACTAATAAAGTATCTATCGCTTCAGCTAATTCAAATCTAACTTTGTCTGGGGCAGAAAAGGCGTTCCCTAATTGTAAAGTTGTATAACCGTGAATTGTTCCAGTAAGCATATTTAATATTTCAAGTGTTTTGTCTTTATTAAGACTGCACGATTGGATTAGAGTAGTTAATAATGAAAGATAGTTGTTAAAAATGGTTGCTGTTTCCTCTGTTCCGTGCCACACAGCCCATTGGATTGCTTCATAAACTCCAGGGTGTTCAATCATATAGTTTAGGTATTCGATAGAAACTAATTTAATTGCTTCTTTCCCTGTTTTTCCAACGGCAACTTTCATCATTCTTTCATTCATGTCACGCATACCGTTATGAGCAACTTCTAAAAGAAGATTATCTAAACTTTCTATGTGATTATATAAAGATGGGGTACGAATGTTTAATTTTTGAGCAACAGCTTTTAACGAAACATTATTTAATCCTTTTTCATCTGCTAAGTCTGATGTTGCTTTTATCACTGCTTCTTTAGTGGTTTTCATAGTTATACACCTCATTCAAAATATCATATAAACACAATTCTAGCTAATTGAATTAGTGTAGTCAATAATACAATTAGAAAATATGATTATTTATTGACTTTCCTACAAAAACATTTTAAAATGCTAATTAGATTAGTTAAATAGCTATTCAAAATAGCGTTTTAAGGAGCGATTATATGTGTACAAGATTTGTTTACAATGGTATAGATAAAATTGTTGGTTTTAATTTTGATATTGACCTTTCTGTATGGGATCATACTGTAATTACCGAAGAAAATAGATTTTATATTGGTATTAAAATGCCTGACGGTCTGTATCATTCATTTCATGGAGTAAATAAAAATGGTAATGTAGGAACACTTCTTTATGTCCATGGTAATGAAAATGCAAAGTATATAGATAGCGAGGATTGTATTACAATATCTGAATTAACAGAAAAATTCATTAAAGCAGAGATTTCTTTTGATGAAGCCTTAGACATTGTTAAAAAGAAAAGAATTATTTATGCACCAGATGCCACTATGCAAGTTATGCTTTCTGATAAAAAAGGACGAGTTTTAATTATTGAGCCCGGAATTGGGTATAGATATGAACAAGAGAATTTTTCACTTATTACAAATTATTCTATTCTAAAACCAGATATAACAAAGCCGTACATTGTTTCTGGGGATACAAGATACGAAGTGGCTAAAAAGTTATTGGCAGGATACGATAAAGATTTTTCAGTAAATGACGCATTTAAAGTATTAAAATCTGTTTCTCAAAAAGACTTGTGGGCAACTAGGGTTTCATTTGTATATTCTACAGAAAAAAATAAAGTCTATTATGTCTTGAACAATGATTTTAGTAATGTATTTGAATTTCAGTTTTAATACTAATGAATTTATAAATTTGCAATTATGATAAGAAAGGTTATTATGATAGGTCTAAAAAAACGAGATATAAAAAAAGCCTTGAAAACAGGTGCAAAGGCTGGCGGTTCGTCGTATGCTGATGTTCGAGCTGATATTGAATCAATGATTGATAAAGCTATGAACAGCACCGACCCAGAGGTGCAGGCGAATTATAAAAGGTATTTTGGAAATAAACGCCCTACGCCAGAAGAATATATTTACACAATCACTAAAAAAATAAAGTTTTGAGATAGCAAATTATACTTACGAGGCTGGTGGTTTTATTGGTTGAAAATCAATTATGGGTTTTGTGTCCTATATGTGGCAGTAAGACATGAATAAAAATTCGCAAAGATACTGAGTTGATAAATTTTCCATTGTTTTGTCCGAAGTGTAAACATGAAAGTTTAATCAACATAAAAAATGGAATTATAACAATTATCAAAGAGCCAGACGCAAAGACGCAGAGCCGATAATTTGTAGGTTATTTTAACTTATAGATTGTCGGCTCTTATTTGTTACCTGCGAAGCAGATCAGCAAATAAGAGTAAAGAGCTTGTCTATTTTGTGACTGACAATGTATTTGTATCCCTTTTTATATTGAAGTATAAATAATCAATAATTATAATTAGGTACATGAATGGAGGGATAAAATGTTCAAAATTGGTGAGTTTTCAAAACTGACACAAGTTTCTACTCGTATGTTGCGTTATTATGATGAAATGGGTTTGTTAAAACCTGCGAAAATTGATTCATTGACTGGCTATCGTATGTATTCAGCAGAACAAATCTCAACTTTAAATAGAATTATATATTTACGTGATAGTGGGTTTAATGTTGCTGAAATTGCATTATCTCTCAATTACAGTAATAATGCCATTATAGAACAGCTTGATAAAAAGTCTGTTGAAATTATGGATAATATACAAAAAGAACAAGAAAAATTAAAGAAAATTGAGATTGCTAAAAAAGAATTGTTATATGGTAAAAGTGAATTGTATTTTAACATAACCATAAAAGAGATACCGAGTTATTGCGTTTTATCTTTAAGAAAAGAAATACCCAATTATTATTATGAGGGCGAACTCTGGAAAGAACTCTCTGCTTTTGCTAAAGAAAATAAAATAAATATTTCTGATGAGACATTCTCAATATATCACAATAAAGAATATAAAGAAAAAGATGTTGATGTAGAATTATGTGCCATTGTAAATAAAATAGGAAAAGCTACAGGTGATTTTAAGTTTCGTTTTACCGAACCAGTTTCTATGATGGCTTGTACTATGGTATATGGAGATTTTTCTAATATTTCTTATGCTTATCGTTCATTTGCTAAATGGCTTCAAGAAAACAGTCAATATAAGATGAAAGGTTCAAGCCGTCAAATAGTTCATCGTGGACCGTGGAACGATAAAAATCCAGAGAACTATCTAACAGAAATCCAAATTCCTTTAGAAAATCTCTTGTAAAAAATGATAATCTGCCTTGACTTTAACATGGTGTTAAGGTTTATCGTTTATTTATCAAGAAGAAAACGGAGGAAAATATAATGACAACTTATAAAGTAAATTCAATAGGTACTATCTACAACAATGAAAAAGGTGCTTTCATTCAACTAGAAGCACCATATATTCTAGCATTAAAGGAATTAGACGGATTCAGCCATATCAATGTTTTATGGTGGTTCAGCGATTTTGACAATGCGGATTTTAGAAGCGTATTGGAAACAGACCAACCTTATAAAAAAGCTCCAGAGAAAATGGGGATTTTTGCAACAAGGTCGCCAGTACGCCCAAATCCGATTGCTTTATCAGCAGTAGAAATTATCAATATTGATTATATGAGTGGGCTGATACAAATTGCTTATATTGACGCTAATGACAAAACGCCTATCTTGGATATTAAACCATACACGCCGAGTTTGGATAGAGTGGAAAATCCGCAAGTTCCAGATTGGTGTAGTCATTGGCCTCACAGCTTAGAAGAATCTGCTTCTTTTGCATGGGAAAATGAATTCAATTTTTAAGGAGTGATGAACCATGAGTTTGCAGGATTACATTTTTGAAAAACCAGTAATTGAAACAGAACATCTTATTTTAAGAACAATGAATAAAAATGACATAGATGATTTGAAAGAATGGATTAGTGATATTTCTTTATACGAGTATTGGGGGAAACGTCCTTCAAAAAGCGAAAAAAATCCAGAATTACTCTTTAATAAGCCAGAAAAAGCTACTAAAAGTTTTCATTGGGGAATTGTCCATAAACAAGATAGCAAAGTGATTGGTGAAATATGGATATACCTTATTGAAAATAATAGAATGGCAAAAGTGGCTTTCAGACTTTCTAAGCAATATCAAGGTAATGGGCTAATGAGTGAAGCGTTGAAAAGCGTAATTGAATTTTGTTTTTCAAAAACAGAATTACAAAAAATATGGACAGATGTGCATATTTTAAATCATGCTTCTTACAAGACATTGGAGAAAGTCGGTTTTCAAAGGGAAGGACATATTCGAGGGGGAAAAATGGTAAATACCTATTGCGACTACTACCTATATGGGATTTTGAAATCTGATTATGTCACTAGCTGATGTTATGGCTAATATTGAAGCGACTATTGACGAAGCAATGAACAATACAGTTCCAAAGGTCTATGATACGAAAAGCATTAAAAGATATTTGATGAATTTATTAGATATGGCTCATTAAAAAGTACCAAAGAAATAAAAGTTACCATATAGACAAAATTGGTTTTTTATATCTTTTGATTTCTTATAAGATAATGGCATTGTGCGACAAGCTATACAAAAAATTTTCATGTATACTTTGATTATAAATTATACAAGGAGGTACTGATATGTACGCATATGAAAATATTGAAATGTCATTAAACTATATTGAACAACATTTAAGTGAGAAAATCGAAACAGAGAAACTGGCGGAAATTGCCTGTCTTTCTACATTTTATTACCAACGCTTGTTTAAAAAGTTAGTTAAGAAATCAGTTCAAGAGTATATCAAACTTCGCCGTTTAGCAATGGTGATAACAGAATTGAATAATTCAGAGGAAAGGATATTAGATATAGCTTTAAAATATGGATTTTCAGACCATGCGAATTTCACCAGAGCATTTAAAGAAGTTTATCATATTACTCCCGATGAATACAGAAAGAGTGTTCCTATGTTAAATACATTTGACAAGCCAGAACTTTCTTCTCATTATGTTATGATTGATGAGAATGTTCCATTGATTATAGGGAATATTGTTTTGGAAATTCAAAGAAAAACATTAAGAACAAAGGAAACATATTTTGGTTTTGAAAAAACAGTAAATATTGCTGAACAAATTCCTGCTGGAGAAAGTACAGGAATTGATGTTCCAGGTCAGCTATGGCGCGAATTCCATGCAAAGAAACTGCAAACCGAAAATGCCATTTTTAACAATGATATTGAACTTGGTGTATCTCACTTAGCAAGTCCAGATAAAGGAACATTCCTTTACTTTGCAGGAGGTATGGTTTCATCAACAGATGTATGTCCTAAAAATATGGTACAACATACATTACCAGCAGGTGAGTATATTGTATGCAAAATTGAGGCAGAATCTTTTGAAGAACTTGTTACTACTGCTTTAAATCAAGCAAATAAGTATCTGTTTGAAACTTGGCTTCCAAATCATAATTTGGTTACAAAGCCATTCATGGCAGAAAAATATTACAAAGGAAATGCAGAGATTAATTATATGGAAATATGGGTAATTCCTGTGTAAACAGTAAATGCTAAATAGGAATTATCCGACACGAATGAAAATGAAATAAAAAGTCTATAAAGGAGGGCATAGACCGTTGTGATAGACATAAAAGATATAAATTATGTACCTAGTATTAGTGAAATAAGCGGTTATATTGAAAACTCTGCATTTGATGAGTTGTATCAGCATATGAACAATGAATATAAAGCAGTTTGTAAAATCGAATACAGTAAAGATGTCTGGGACGACTATGAAACAGACTATACAATTTTCAATGTATGCGGTAATGATATTCGTGTCTATGATGATGAATTGGCAGAAGCCTTAAAACAGTTGTCCGAGCGTAACCGTGAAACTTTGCTAATGTATTATTTTTTGGAAATGAACAATAGTAACTTGAAGATAATTGGATAAATCAAAAGAAGTAGTTTGTATTTCATAGAAATATGATTTGCAAACTACATTTTCATTGAATTATATTCACAAATAGTTCTGAATAAGTTAAAATAATAATTCATGTAAAAACCGCAATATATATTAAAACTTGAAGAAAACAAAGTATTATAATCTAAGCTGAAAGGAGGGTGCTGTAATGGTCAATAAGGTTGAAAACATTATAACTGTTATCAATTACATAGAAGACAATCTCACAGAAAAACTAAACTTATCTTCTATTGCGATGGGCGTTGGGTATTCAAAGTATCATTTGCATAGAATGTTTGTCGAAACTGTGGGGTTGTCTATACATGACTATGTACAACGCAGACAATTAACAGAATCTGCAAAACTTTTAGTGTTTTCTGATAAATCTATTCTTGAAATCTCACTTATTGCTGGGTATGAAAGTCAGCAAGCATTTACAAATATTTTTAAGCAGATGTATAAGAAAACGCCTAATGAATATCGAGTGAACGAAGAGTTTTATCCGTTACAGCTTAGATTTGATTTGATACAAACAATTAAACAAAAATTATCACAAAAAGAAATAAAAGAAAATATTAGGTTTGCCACAACAACTGATATACCTGCCTGCCTAGAACTAGCTTATTTAGTAATAGACGGCTTTCCAAATTTGAATGATAATGAATATTTATCAGAATTAGAAAGAGGTATTTTAGAGCAAAGAGTATTGATTTTAAGTGATAATGATATTGCCATTGCTTTGATGTCTATTAACTATCATACGGGAAGTATTGATTTCTTTGGAGTACACCCTTTATATCGTAAATGTGGTATTACAAAATTGTTTTTAGATAAGGTTATGAATGAACTTTTAATAGATAAAGACATTTCTGTAACAACATTCCGTGAGGGCGACAAAGCTGATACAGGGTATCGTAAGGCTTACAAAGAATTAGGCTTTGCAGAAGCAGAATTATTATTTGAATTTGGTTATCCTACACAAAAATTAGTATTATTTTCAAAAAATGGGGGAAGCACAAATGAATAGTAATCCTCTTGCAAAAGATTTTAGTACTGGTTCTTTATTAAAATTTGCTTTCCCGACAATATCCATGATGTTATTTATGGGGCTTTACACTATTGTAGATACCATATTTATATCACGCTTTGTCAATACAGATGCTTTATCAGCAATCAACATTGTTTGTCCTATTATTAATTTAATCGTAGGCTTAGGAACAATGATAGCTACGGGTGGTAGTGCCATAGTTGCAAGAAAAATGGGGGCAGGAGAACCCAAACGAGCAAAACAGGATTTTACACTCCTTATTTTATTTGGGTTTATTTTGGGAGCAGTATTTTCCATTCTGGGAATTATCTTTATTGATGAAATTATATATGCTCTTGGAGCTGATAATGTTTTATTTCCATATTGTAAAGATTATTTAACTATTATTTTACTATTTACACCTGCAAGTATGTTGCAGGTACTATTTCAAAATTTATTTGTAACAGCAGGAAAACCAACTTTGGGACTGGTTCTTTCTGTATGTGCTGGTGTAATGAATATCGTATTTGATTATCTCTTTATGGTTATATTTGACATGGGGATTGCTGGTGCAGGATTTGGAACTGGAATTGGTTATTTGATACCAGCTATTACGGGGTTAATTGTCTTTAGTAAAAAATCGGGGACATTGTCTTTTGTAAAACCTCTTATAGATTTTAAAGTACTTGGAGAAAGTTGTATAAATGGTTCATCAGAAATGGTTAGCCAGCTTTCAACAGCAATTACTACATTCTTTTTCAATCGTACAATGATGAATTTATTGGGTGTAAATGGTGTGGCTTCTATTACTATAATTATATATACACAATTTTTACTTACAACATTATTTATTGGTTTTTCAATGGGCATTGCCCCTATAATTAGCTATAATTTTGGGGCAAACAATTATTATAGATTAAAGAAAATATATAAAATCTGTATTTCTTTCATTTTTGTAGGTTCAATATTTATTTTTGCGTTGTCCTTTATAAATGGAAATAGTTTGGTGCATTTATTTACTGGGACGAATGAAGCGGTATATAAAATTGCAATAAACGGTTTTATGATATTTGCATTTAGTTTTCTTTTTTTGGGTTTCAATATATTTTCATCAGCAATTTTTACTGCATTATCTAATGGTAAGCTATCTGCTTTAATTTCTTTTCTAAGGACATTCGGCTTTATAATGATAGGCTTGTTGATAATGCCACAGTTCATTGGGATAACAGGTGTATGGTTGGCTGTTCCCATTGCAGAAATATTAACACTATGTGTTTCAGTATATTTGAATTTTCGTCTTTTGCGTTCGTGGAATAATCAGAATAATAGTTATGAAAAAAGTACAGAAAGGTTATTATGATAGGATTAAAAAAACGAGATATAAAAAAAGCATTGAAAGCAGGTGCAAAAGCTGGCAGTGTTTCATTGGCTGATGTACGGGCTGATATTGAGGCAACGATTGATGAAGCTATGAACAGCACCGATCCAGAGGTGCAGGCAAATTTCAAAAAATATTTTGGAAATAAACGCCCTACGCCAGAGGAATATATTTACACAATTACAAAGAAAGCAGTTAAAGGGCTGAAAGTATGAAAATAGAACGTCTGATAGGAATAATCTTTTATTTAATAAATAGAGAGTGTGTAACAACAAATGAATTAGCACAAAAGTTTGAAGTATCTCGCAGAACGATTTTACGAGATATTGACACACTAACTCTTGCCGGTATTCCGATTTATTCTGAATTAGGTGTAAATGGTGGCTATATAATAAATAAAGATTTTAAGGTTGATGAAAAAATTATTGACAGCAACAATAAAGAATATATTTTGCTTGCCTTAAATAGTCTAAGAACTGTTTACGGAAATAAAAAGGTTATTGAAACTTACGAAAAAATGAAACATCTCTATAATGATGTAAATATCAATGCACTTCCAGATGTTGATTTCTCTGTTGTAACGGAAAGTCCGCAAATTATGAAGTGCGTAGACTTAATCAATAAAGCAACAAAAGAACAAAGAACTATAAAATTTATATATACTAATTCAGCAGGACATACAAAAAAAGTTTTTCTAAACCCATTACACACATATTATAGGTGGTACTCATGGTATGTTTTTGGATATGACACCTCTAAAAATGACTATCATATGTTCAAAGTGGTCAGAATGAAAAATATTTCTTTAACAAAAGAACTTTTTGAAACCAAAGATAATATAGCTAACCTTTTATCTGATTTTGAAAAAAGACGCAATCAGACAAATATTACTGTTACTCTATCTTATAAACAAGAAATAGATGCTTTAGTTAATGAATATTTTAAAGGGGAAATTGTTGAAACTGTTAATGAATGTTTTATAAGAGAAATTGAGATTAAAGAAAATGATTTTATAACATTCTCAATCCTTTTGGGACTTTGCGATAAAGTAAAAATATTATCCCCTCAAAAATACAAAGAAAAGGTGTTAGCTCATATCAGCAAAATAAAGAAAAATCTCACTTAATAGTGACATACATTTGTCACTATTTCTATTATATAATTTTCTCATATCGAAAATATGAGGAGATGTGAAAATGAAAAAAGTATATGTATATTTGTTAGACGACATGGCGGAATGCGAAATTGGTTATATTTTACAAGCGTTCAGTATGGAAAAATTATTAAAAAATGGAACTAAGGAATTTGAAGTAAAGACAGTCGGTTTTGATAAAGAACCCGTCTTAACTATAGGTGGATTAACAATTATTCCAGATTATACTATATCAGAAGTTGATTTCAACGCTAGTACAGCTCTGCTTTTACCGGGTTCTTCTACTTGGGGAAATAAAGAAAATCAAGAAATATTGGAAAAAGCACAAGAATGTTTGAACAAAAACATTTTAGTAGGTGCTATTTGTGGAGCAACACTCGCACTTGCTGATTATGGTATATTAGATAAATTTAAACACACGAGTAATTCTCTGGAATATCTAAGATTCTTTTCAAGAAACTATGCAGGACAGAGCTTGTATGTTTGTTCTAATTCCGTTTTAGACAGAAACTTAGTAACAGCAAGTTCGGCAGGTTCATTAGAATGGACGAAAAATATCCTAAAGAGCCTTAATGTATATTCTGACAAGAAAGTTACTGCTTTTTATAATTATTACTCGACTGGAAACGTAAAATACTATGATGAACTCTTAAAATGAAGGTGGTATTTCTGTAATGAAACAATCATGGGTTTTATGCCCCATTTGCAATAACAAGACACGCACAAAGATACGAGAAGATACGGAACTGATAAATTTTCCTTTGTTCTGTCCAAAATGCAAAACAGAAACTTTAATCAATATAAAGCATGGAAAAGTAACTATTATCAAAGAGCCAGACGCAAAGACGCAGAGCCGATAATTTATAGGTTATTATAACTTATAGATTGTCGGCTCTTATTTGTTATCTGGTAAGCGGTAAAGCTATACAAAAAGAGAACAAGAAGCTGATTACTTCTTGCTCTCTCTGTTGTTTACGATACCGTCAATCGTACCTTGAATGATTTTTAATTCGTTATCACTCAATAAATCAAGTGATATTTCTATCTGTCGGCGAGCTGTACTTTTTGAAACTTTCTCCGCCGGATAGAAATATTCATCAAGGTTTATTAAAATTTGTTATGCTGTAAAATAATGTTTTTAGATACTTAAGAAAGTGCTTTAAGGGGGCTAACGTTATGGAAGGCTTTAAGTGCAATCAAGCACAATCAAACACAATCTAATAAAACTTTATTAAAAATTGAATGCAATACAGCTTTAAAGGCTCGTACAAACTATATGTTTTGTGCGGGCTTTTTTAATGCAAAAATTTTTTTCAATTTTTTTGGATTTCAACTTAACAAATCACATCTGCCATTCCCTATATGGTGCGGAAAGAGGGATAACCACTTTTCAAGTCATAGCAGGAAAGGGGGTGAGATTATGAAACCGTCTGACTTCCAGAAAACAGTTCAATGCCGTTTTGAAAGTTGTTTGAAGAAAGTTGTCCGTCATGTTGTTAAAGACTACCAGCAAGGATTGAAACGACGAAAAGAAAAGGAAATTTCATTTTGTGATCTTCCAGAAATCGTTGTTGAAAAGCTGGCTGTCTGGGACGACTACGAAACAGATTATACAATTTTCAATGTATGCGGTAATGATATTCGTGTCTATGATGATGAATTGGCAGAAGCCTTAAAACAGTTGTCCGAGCGTAACCGTGAAACTTTGCTAATGTATTATTTTTTGGAAATGAACAATGAAGAAATTGCAAAAAAGCAGAATATTTCCAGAAGTGGAGTATTTCAAAATCGGCATAACTCATTGGCACTCATGAAAAAATTACTAAAGGAGAAATGATAGCAAATGCTACACACATTTAAGAAGCCGTCCTACTACTTGCTTTCGCAAGCTATGGACGGGGACGAAAAAGCGATTGAAAAGATACTGGCATTTTATGACCCGTACATATCAAAATGCTGTTTGTGTCCACTCTATGATGAATATGGAAATGTCTATATCGTTGTAGATATGGAATTGAAAGGACTTATCAGAGAAGCACTTATCAAAATGATTTTAGGGTTTGATATTGCTTTAGAAATCGAAGAAGAATAATAAGCAGTAACCGCAGAGCATGATTTGCTCAATCCCCTCTTTCCTGCTCTGCACCTACTTTTACATGAAAGCAACACGCTTTCGCCACAGCTCTTTGACAACTGAATAAAGCAGACAGATACGTTTGTGAGATAGCGAGCCACGGGGACTGTACGCCACGACCTTTTCAAAATAAAGCGAGCGACCCACGCAGTGATCCGAGAGCGACTGTTGGAAAAGTCGTTTTGCCACGACCTATCCTCACAGAATAATGATACGTCCGCATGGTGCGGTTCTGCCCACAAGAATGGGAATAGTTGAGATACTAATGGAGCTTTCCAAAGCCGTCTGCCTGCTTGTAAAAAACAGCACACAGTAAAGGGGGTGCATAGATGATGAACAATACTGATGTGCCTATCTGGGAAAAATATACGCTGACGATTGAAGAAGCGTCTAAATACTTCCGCATTGGCGAAAAGAAATTGCGTAAATTAGCCGAAGAAAATATTGACGCTGGCTGGGTTATTGTGAACGGCAACCGTATTCAGATAAAGCGAAAACAATTTGAAAAAATCATAGATACATTGGACGAAATCTAATGTCATAGAGCCGTGAGTATGGTATAATAAAGCATAGCGTATCACGGCTCATTCCATGACGGAAAGGAGCTTTACACTATGTCTAATGTAAAACGAAAAGACAGTAAAAATCGCAATTTACGAAATGGAGAGAGCCAGCGAAAAGACGGAAGATACGTTTACAAATATACCGATATATACGGGAAACCACAGTTTATTTATTCTTGGAAACTTGTACCGACAGACAAGACACCTGCTGGAAAGCGTGATGATATATCGTTGAGGGAAAAAGAAGCAAAGATTAAAAAAGACCTTGACGACGGTATCGACACAATCGGCGGTAAAATGACTGTCTGCCAGCTCTACGACAAGAAAAACAACCAGAGAAAGAATATCAAACGAAATACCGAAAAAGGACGACAGTATCTCATGAACGCTCTGAAAAATGACCCTTTGGGTATGAGGTCGATTGATACCGTCAAGCAGTCGGACGCTAAGGAATGGGCTATCAGAATGAGTGAAAAAGGATATGCCTACAAAACGATTGACAACTATAAGCGTTCCTTGAAAGCGTCATTTTATATGGCGATACAAGACGACTGTATCAGAAAGAACCCGTTTGAATTTAAGCTAAGTGATGTTCTGGAAGATGATACCGAGCCGAAAGTTATTCTTACGCCAGAGCAGGAAGAACGCCTGCTTGCCTTTATGGAAACGGATAAGATTTACAGCAAGTATTATGATGAGGTTGTGCTTCTTCTGGAAACGGGACTTCGTATTTCTGAATTTTGTGGACTGACAACGCATATTGATATGCAGAACAGAACACTCAATATAGACCACCAGCTATTGAAAGATAGTGAAATCGGCTACTATGTTGAAACTCCAAAGACAAAAAACGGAAAACGTGAACTTCCATTATCCGAAAGAGCTTATCAAGCACTCCAACGAATATTAAAGAACAGAGGGAAAGCTCAACCGCTGATTGTCGGTGGTTACAGCAATTTCTTATTCTTGAACCGTGAGGGCTTGCCTAAAGTTGCTGGAAACTATGTAGGTATGTTAAGAGGACTGATTAAGAAATACAACAAGACACACAAAGACAAGTTGCCAAACATCACACCTCATTCATTAAGACACACTTATTGCACGAACATGGCAAATAAGGGAATGAACCCGAACACCCTGCAATATATCATGGGACACGCTAACATAACCATGACACTTGGCTATTATGCACACGGTACATTTCAATCCGCAAAAGCGGAACTGGAACGATTGGCTTGTTAATATCGGAACGTATATTTACTACTCATTTACTACTTTTGGTTGCATTTTCATGCTGGTAAATGCCAGCTTATGCAAGGTATCTTCCAAAAAGAAAATACCGATAAAGCCCTAAAATACGGGATATATCGGCATTTACCAACTTATGAAAAGATAATCAGAAATTTAGTAAGTTTTTATGGTGAAAATTAGGAAGAAATTATAACAATAGTAAGTATTCTTTAATAATATGATGATATAAAAAAGGAAATTGTTTCGGTTTTTCATAAAATAGCTTTCTTTTATCTTGTTTTTGCTTTTCTAGTTAAGGTGCCTAATTTTTATACACCTATCGAATAACCTTGCACATGATTTTTAGGCAGTAAAAAAGACAATCGTATCTTAGGATACAACTGTCTGTTTATCTGTGGTAGTAGTTCTTTAAAAAGTTTTCTTTAAATTCGGCATATGTTCCATCTAGAATCGCTTGGCGTGCTTGCTCTGTTAAGCGAATGATGAAACGCAGGTTATGCATCGATGCCAGATTATAATATGTATGCTTGTCTTCTTGTTTTTCTGATTTCATGAGGGCTCTTAACTGTCCGCGTGTCCAACCTGCTTTACATACCGGACAATCACAGCCTTGTTCCAATAGTTCTTCACTATCCGCAAATTTTGATAAGCTATAATATCCATGGGTCGTATAGATCCTGCCATGTCTTGCTTCACGTGTTGGGGCAACACAATCAAAAGTATCGGCCCCCATTTCTACGCCAATGAGAATATCGTCCGGATGAGATAAGCCAAGCAAATGACGAGGCTTATTTTCTGGTAATTCTTCACAGCACCAGGTCAGGATTTCACCTAAACTTTCTTTTAGAAAAGCACCGCCCAGACCATAACCGTCAAAATCCATCTTGGCAAACTTTTGTGCGGTAGAACGTCGTAAATCTTCCCAACGTCCACCTTGTAAAACACCATAAAGCGATTGACGATAGCCTAAATCATCTCGGTGTTTTTTATGTTCTGCTAAACTGCGCAGTGCCCAGCGTTCCGTTCGTGCTAAAGCTTCGACGTTATATTCATAACTATCTGCCAGTGAAGTTAATTCATCATAAGCCATATGAATATCAGCACCGATGCGACATTGAATTTGCATGGATTCCTCTGGACCGATAAAATCATCCTGATCAGTGAAAGGATCATGAAACTGTACCCCATCTTCACTTACGATAGCTAAACGATCCTTAGGATCAGTATTGATAACCTCTTTTTCTCGATCCATACTGACGACTTTTCCTAAACCGGAGCCTAAGGACATAACCTGAAATCCTCCAGAATCGGTCAAAGTAGGTCCATTCCATCCAGACCATGCGGCCAATCCTTTCTGTGCTTGGATTTCTTCTGAAACATTGCGCAGATGATATCCATTGCTCAGCATTGCCTGTGCCTGAATAGCATGCAAATCCTGCATGGATAAAAACCGGACTTCACCCTTTGTGCCGACGCACATGAAAGCAGGTGTCTTAATATCTCCATGCGGTGTGTGAATGATACCTGCTCTTCCTAGTTTTCCAGGTATCTTTTTGACGATTTCAAAGCTAAATGTATTGTTGTTTTTGTATTCTGTCATTCTATCATTCTTCCTTTTAAACTTTTTGCGATGATGGCCTCAGCTGGGGAGAAGATAACTTCAAAGCTGATGCCGAGTACATAAGCAAATATCGCTTGTGCCAGAAATTCATGGAACGGCAGGACACCCAGAAACGCGATTGTTTCAAAGATGAAGGCATCCAGGATATGAGCAAATGCAGAAGAGCCTAACGCTCTGGCAATAAAACTTTTGGCAAATATGCCATCGTGATTCTTTAACTTCATGAAGATAACGTTATTCAATAGATTGCTGCAAACATATGCGAGCAGCGAACCAAGAATGATTCGTGGTGTAAAGCCGAATACACTGGCATATGCATTCTGCATGTTCCAACCATCATATGCCGGTAAAGCAATGACGATATAAAATACGATGATGGCTAGAATATTGATAAGAAAACCAGCTACAATAATATTTTTGGCAATCTTTTTTCCATAGAATTCCACAATCAAATCACCTATGATATAAGTGAGTGGAAAGACAACGACACCTCCATCAACAGCAATACCAAAAAAATTCCATAGCTTTATAGCGGCTAGATTAGATATCAGCAAGGTACTCACGGATATCGTAGCGAAGTAAAGTAAAAGCTTTTGTTTAAAATTTGGCATGGTGATATTATAACATAAATCAGTGAGAATGGAACCTACAGGAAGCAGACGGGTTACATGGTTAATAGGATTCTTTGTTTGGATTGTTTGAAAAACGGTATAAGGGCAATATCTGATACATATCCTATGAATAGGATCATCGTTATGCCATAGCTATACAATGGTTATCTTTTGTCTTTATTTTTGCATAGGAGTTGTGTTTTGTTTGTGATAGAAAAGGTTATATGCTATAGTTTGGTTATAAAATAAGGGAGGTTTTATACCTATGGATCAATTTACATCATTAAGAGAAAAAGTAGTTATCGTAACCGGAGGTACACGTGGTATCGGTTTTGAAACGGTGCGTAGTTTTTTACAAAATGGCGCAAAGGTCGCAATGCTGGGATCACGTCAGGAAACGGTAGATCATGCGATGGCATTGCTGATGGAAGAGGATCATACGTATCCTGTTAAAGGCTATCATCCTGATCTGCATGATGTTGAGGCAGTACAGGCCATGTTAAAGGATGTTACAGAAAAGTTTGGCAGTGTGGATATCTTGGTGAATAATGCAGGTGTATCCGATGCTACCTCTATTTATGCCTATGATGATGATCATTTTCTGGATGTCTTAAAAATTAATGTTGATGCAGTATTTCGTTTATCACGTTTAGTTGCACCGGTTATGAAGGAAAAAGGAAAAGGTGTGATTATCAATGTCAGCTCCATGGTATCGCTTTATGGACAGCGTTCGGGCAGTGCTTATCCAACGAGTAAGTTTGCCGTGAATGGAATGACGAAATCCTTAGCCAGAGAGTTAGGCAAAGATGGCATACGTGTGAATGCCGTTGCTCCCGGCATTACAAGTACCGATATGGTAAAGGCGTTAGATCAGACAATCATTCAGGCGATGGCTGCCAATGTCCCATTACAACGTTTAGGCGAACCGCAAGATATTGCCGATGCGATATTGTTTTTGGCCAGTGATATGGCATCCTATATCACAGGTGCTGTATTATCCGTTGATGGTGGATTTGTCGGATAAGGATTACGGATTTTATACGCAGGCACTCTTTTTTAGATAAAGAAAGAGTGCTTTTTTTACCCGTTTCCTTTGTTCCTGCATTATTCCTTTATCTTTGATCATATCGGCGAATCAGGGTGTTTAATTTGGGCTATCTTTCAGGTCTTTGTTTTTTCGCAGAGAACATAAAAAGCTGCACCTGTAGCATAAGATATTTTTATGGATGCTTCATAAGAATTTATGGATGCCCTCTTTCATTGAATATCACATTCAATTTTATTATAATGTAGAAAGCGAGGTGTAAACATATGAAGTTTGGTGTAATCGGTATCAGTTATCAAAAAACCTCCATTCAAAAACGTGAAGGGGCATCCTTTAGCGATACGCAAAAATTACAGCTTTATGATGAACTACTAGATAGCAAAATCCTACAAGCAATGAGTGTGACAACATGCAACCGCAGTGAGTTGTATATTGTCTATGAAGAAAAGCAACAGCTGCATCAGGCGATCACCTTATTTGTGAAGATGGCGAAAACCATTGCTCGTGAAGATGTCTTTGTTAAAACGGGAAAAGAAGCCCTACTATATTTGTTTGAAGTATGTGGGGGCTATCATTCTATGATCCTTGGAGAAGATCAGATTCTTGGGCAAATGAAAACAGCATATGCATTTGCCAATCAGGCAGGAGCATGTCGCAAAGAGCTGCATCGCATCTTACAAACTTGCTTTTCCTGCATCAAACAAATAAAACAGACATATCGCATCAGCGAAATATCCACATCGATTGCTTATCTTGCCTATACATATTTAACACAGCAAACAACGTTGCAAGGGAAGAAAATTCTTTTGATCGGAAGTGGGGAAATGGCACAGCTGATGCTTATGTATCTTAAGGATGTAAAAGCGGATCTTTGGCTATGTAGTCGTACCTTAGCTCATGCATCAAAATTACAGGAAGGAAAGGAAAAGCTGCCGATTGTACCTTTTGAAGAACGATATTCTTATATAAAGGATTGTGATATGATCATTTCAGCAACGGCCAGTCCGCATGTTATCATTAAAAAAGAAGCGTATCCTCTCACAGAGAAAGAACAATATCTCATGGATCTGGCTTCACCTAGGGATATTGATGAGACCATAAAAGATGAAAATCATCATCTCTGTAATCTAGATGATTTGCAAATCATCGCTGATGAGCATAGCAAAGAACGGCAAAAAAGAATGCGCCTGGCCTATGGGGATATGGTACAGCGTGTGGATTCTTTAATGGAATGGCTGTGCCATGTACAGGTTGACAAAGCGATAGCTTCTTTACAAACATACAGCAAACAACAGGCACAACATACGTATGAATTATTAAAACAGAAATTATCTTTACAGCCACATGAGGAACGCATGATGAAGAAAGTGCTGGAAACTTCTTTTTTGCGTATGGTAAAAGAACCGATTCTTTCCTTAAAACAGCTGCAGGAAGAAGATCAGGAACAATATGCGGCAATGGTAGAGCAGCTATTCTTAAAGGAGGATGACATATGCGATATATCATAGGAACCAGAGGCAGTGCCTTAGCCCTTGCCCAAAGTGAACAAGTTCGCACTTTATTACAAAACACCTATCCCCAGCATAGTTTCACGTTACAGATCATTGCCACAAAGGGGGATCTTCAACAGCATGTGGCATTAGATCAAATGGATGCCAAGGGCATTTTTGTGAAGGAAATAGAAGAAGCTTTGTTAGCAGGAAAGATTCATATGGCAGTACATAGTTTAAAGGACATGCCAACCCAATTACCCAAAGGATTATGTTTTACTAAAACGCTTCTTCGCGAAGATGCACGAGATGTTTTTATATCCCGTACCAAGACAACGTTTCATGAATTAGGACCTCAGGCGAAAATTGGCACCGGCAGTAAACGCCGTAAGGTACAACTAATGAAACTGCGTCCGGATATATCCGTTGTGGGGATACGGGGGAATGTGGATACCAGATTGAGAAAAATGGAAGAACAGCAGCTTGATGGCATCGTCTTAGCAGCCGCAGGCTTAAAACGTTTGCAAGTACAAGGAATTTCTTATGAATATTTTCCCTACACATCTATGATACCGGCTTGTGGACAAGGGGCTTTGGCCATTGAGGTCAAAGAACAAGATGCCACGCTTTTAACCATGATCAATGCTTTGGCGAATACACATATTGATCAAGAAATTCAAATAGAACGCACCTTTTTACAGGCAATCGATGGGGGATGTCATACGCCGGTTGGTGCGCATTGCAAGATCACGGAAAAGGAAATCGTGTTTGATGCTCTTTATGGAAATGAGGATTGTAGTAAGATGTGTGATCTACATTGGAGGCGTCCTTTAACAGACGCACAGCAGCTTCCCTTTGAAGCAGCGAAGTATTTGATAAAGGCGGTGCAATCTCATGAATAAAGTATATCTGGTTGGGGCAGGATGTGGTGATCCTGCATTATTAAGTTTAAAAGGAAAGGCTTGTATAGAAGAGGCAGATTGTATTCTATATGATCGCTTAATTGATCCTTCCTTATTATCCTATGCCAAAGCAGATTGTAAGCTAATTTATGTGGGGAAAGAGAACCATAAGCATACGATGCCGCAAGCGATGATTCAAAAACTGCTTGTAGATGCTGGGAGAACCTATCCTGTTACGGTACGTCTAAAAGGCGGAGATCCTTATGTATTTGGCAGAGGGGCAGAAGAAGGTCTGGCATTAGCACAGGCAGGTATTGCTTTTGAGGTTGTTTGCGGTATTTCTTCTGCTATCGGTGGTTTGGCATATGCCGGGATTCCGGTTACTCATCGAGGATATACCAATGGGTTTCGCGTATATACCGCACATTCACAAAAAGATGTCCTTGCTGATTTAAACTTTGCGGAGTTAGCCAAAACAAAGGATACGCTGATTTTTTTGATGGGCTTGCGCTCAGCCATGCAGCTTGTGGAAAAATTATTGGCATGTGGTATGGAGAAGGCTACGCCAATGGCCATATGTTCGCATGTCAGTATGCCTAGCCAAAAGGTGTTAACGACCACATTGGCAGAACTGCATCAAAAAGACATTGATACCTTATCTTCTCCTGCCATCATTGTGATTGGTGAGGTAGTTAAACTAAGAGAAAAGCTTTGTTTCTATGAACAAAAACCATTATTTCAAAAGCGCTATCTGCTAGTCAAGGTACAGAAAGAAGAACATCAAGCAGCAAAGCTATTACGCGAGCAAGGAGCATGGTGCGAGGAAGTACAATGTGGGTATTGTAAAGCGATAGCACATACATGGACAAAAGAAGCATTCCAATCTTTTACCCATGTCGTGTTTACTAGTGCGCAGGTGGTGCATATCCTCATGAAACAGCTGCAGGAAGCAGGTTTTGACAGTCGTATTCTTTATCAGTGTAAACTTTGTGTCATGGGAAAAGGAACCAAAAAGGCTTTGGCACAATATGGCTTATGCGCTGATCTGATGCCAAACATTCATGACAGTAAACATATGGCAGAGCTTTTAACAGCATCTGTTCAAAAACAGGATCATATCCTACTGCCAAAAGCTGTAAATGGAAATACGTATTTGCAAAAGACATTAGAAACACAATGTAAGGTAAGTTATGTGCCTTTATATACGATAGAAGAGCTGCCCCATTCAATACAAGATGAGGATTATGATGGCGTTTTAATGACGTGTCCTTTTAGTGTTCAGCAATATGCAAAGCAGACAAAGCAACGTAAGCAAATGGTGTATGCAATGGGAGAAAGAACAAAACAGGCATTGATAAAAGAAGGATTCACCTCCATTACGACATTGAAACATGCGGAAATGGAAGAATTTGTGAAAGCCATTTTACACCATGAAAAGAAAGGAAGGGACTAGAGCATGTATCGAGGTCGAAGATTAAGAAAAAACAGTGTCATCCGTGATATGATGAAAGAAACCAGATTGTCAGCAAAGGAGCTTGTTTATCCACTATTTGTGACGGAACAGCCAGATGTCAAACAGGAAATTCCAGCAATGCCGGGTGTGTATCATTATTCATTGGATCATTTGCATGAGATTTTAGATGAGATGGTAGAAACGGGTGTTTTATCCTGTATCTTGTTTGGTATTCCTTTACATAAGGATGCCTGTGGCAGCAGTGCATATGCACAAGATGGCATCATCCAGAAAGCGATTGCTTATATTAAACAAGAATATCCAATGCTTTATGTCATTGCGGATGTCTGCATGTGTGAGTATACAGATCATGGACACTGTGGCATCTTATGTGAAGATGGTCATGTAGATAATGATGTAACCTTAACCTACTTAAATAAGATTGCCTTAAGTTATGCAGCTGCTGGTGTTGATATGGTTGCGCCAAGTGATATGATGGATGGTCACATTGCATCTATTCGAGAATGTTTGGATGCACATGGCTATCAAGAAGTTGCGATTATGGGGTATAGTGCCAAGTATGCTTCTTCGTATTATGGACCATTTCGCGAAGCTGCACATTCTGCCCCAAGCTTTGGTGATCGCCGCAGCTATCAGATGGATTATGCCAATCAAGAAGAGGCAATGCGTGAGATAGCAGCAGATATTGAAGAGGGCGCAGATGTCATCATGGTGAAACCGGCTTTGGCCTATTTGGATATCGTAAAGATGGCCAAGCACCAGTTTGCAACACCTTTATGTGTATATAATGTCAGTGGAGAATATAGCATGTTGAAGTTGGCTGTAGCGCAAGGCTTAGTAAAGGAAGAAGTTATTTATGAAACCATGCTAGCCTTTAAGCGGGCAGGTGCAGATATTATCATCACCTATTTTGCTTTGGATATTGCAAAGCAACTTCGTAAAGGAGAGTGCTGAGCATGAACCATCAAAAGAGTGAGGCCTTGTTTGCCAAAGCTTGCCGCTATATACCGGGTGGTGTGAATTCCCCGGTGAGAGCTTTTGCGAATGTAAAAGAAATACCCTTGTTTGTAGATCATGCAGATGGTGCGTATCTATATGATGTTGATGGAAATGCCTATTTAGATTTTATCTGCTCCTGGGGGCCGATGATTTTAGGACATAATCATCCCTTATTGGTAAATGGTATGGAAGAGGTCATGCGTAAGGGAATCAGCTATGGCTTATGTACACCGGATGAGGAACATCTGGCAAAACTTATCTGTGATGCGTATCGTGGTATGGATATGGTACGTATGGTGAATTCGGGTACAGAAGCAACCATGTCTGCCATTCGCATAGCCAGAGGCTATACCAAGCGCAATAAGATTATTAAGTTTGAAGGGTGTTATCACGGGCACAGTGATTGTCTGTTAGTGAAATCCGGCTCCGGTGCTTTAACCTTTGGCACGCCGACGAGTCCCGGTGTTCCTGAGGATATGGTAAAACATACACTGGTGTGCCGTTATAATGATCTGGCTTCCGTTAAAGAAGTGATGGAACAATATCCTGATGATATTGCGGCTGTCATCATTGAACCGGTTGCCGGTAATATGGGAGTCGTTGGCGCGAACGCTTCATTTTTAAAAGGCTTACGGGCACTATGTGATGAATATCACAGTGTTTTGATCTTTGATGAAGTCATTACCGGTTTTCGTTTGGCATATGGAGGAGCTGCCCAGTATTATGGGATTACTCCGGATATGGCATGCTTCGGTAAGATCATAGGTGCCGGTCTTCCGGTAGGAGCCTATGGAGGGAAAAAGGAAATTATGTCTTGTGTATCTCCATGTGGTCCTATCTATCAGGCAGGTACATTATCGGGGAATCCTTTGGCAATGCATCTGGGCACGCTATTATTAGACTATTTAAAAACACATCCACACCTATACACAGAGTTAGCAGATAAGGGACATTATCTGAAAACAGGTATAGAAAAATTGTTACAGGAAAAAGGATTACCTTTCCAAGTGCACCAATGCGGTTCTTTACTAACGCTGTTTTTTACAGATACAGCAATATCTTCTTATGATGAAGTGAAAACATGCTCGCAGGATATGTTTACCACATATTTTCATACCTTGTATGAAGAAGGCATCTTACTTGCGCCTTCTCCTTATGAGGCCATGTTCTTATCCGATGCACATACCAAAGAACAATTAGATTATGTACTAGATAAGATAGCACTTGCGTTAGATAAGGTCAAACGTCTATGAGCCTTTGTGTACAACTAGAGTTGAAAAATCGTAAGGTATTGATTGTCGGAGGCGGCCATGTGGCATTAAGAAAAACAAAATTATTTTTGCGCGAAGGTGCTAAGGTAACCATCGTTGCACCAGATATCTTAAAGGAACTGTATGCTTTGGCACAATGTCATAAGCGTGCATTTACTCAAGATGATGTTCTTGATGCTTTTCTGGTGGTGGCAGCAAGCAATGATGCTGAGGTGAATGGAGAAGTGCGTCAGGCTGCCCAACAGGCAAATGTCTTATTTATGAATGTGGAAGCTGATTCGCAAAGTGATGTACATGCCATGTCTTATATAGAGGATGCTTATTATGCTCTTGCCTTCACTACCAAAGGGAATTCCCCTTGCTATGCAAAACAGGTCTTAGAATCGTTTAATGCACAACTTAAACAACATCATGTACCATATCTTAAAGCTTTAAAGACGCTGCGCGCAGCCATTTTGCGACATGTCAAAGATGGTGTGAAAAAGCATGCATTATTAGAGGTGTTGATGACGATGGAGCTACCTTTGCTACAATTTTTAGCAAAGGCTTATCTGCAACAAAGGGCATGTGTCTTGGTGTATCATGGTGTGACAGGGGAAAAAGCTCAAGAAGAAATCGCGTTGCTGCTACAAGAACTATCTTTACATCAGCCAGCCATGGCTTTTGGTTATGCTTATCTTTCAAAGCGAATTTTATCGCAGGTAAACGATGAGCGAACAGCAGTATTTTCTTGTAGAAAGTTACTTGCTTTCTTGCAGGATGTATCAATACCGGTACAGGTGGTTCCTATGTTTTTGCAGGAAGGGCACTTTTATGAAGAAGCAAAACAACTTGCATATGAATACCATGCTTCCATCTTACCCTTACCTTATGCAACAAAAGATAAGCTACATGCATTACTTCAGCATTTGTATGACACTTATCATAAAGAAGGTACAAAATTGCTTATCACTTTTCATGCCAGTGAGGATTCACACTTCGAAAAACGCTGTCACGCCATTTGTGCAGAAATGAAGGATATGACTTGTTGCGATGAGAAGCAAAGCAAACAATTAGAAGAAACGACTCAAAGCTATCCATTGTACATGTTATATGGTAAGCATGCTTCGGCTACCAGCACGAAACGGATATCCTGTATGAGTGATAAAATTTTACGTAAACAGTTGTTTGATCATATCATGAGCATGTTGCAAGAAAAAGCTACAACTTAACCATTTATGGTTTGTCATGAGAATTTCATATTCTTTTGATGATAATGGAATAAAAACGCATCAATTCATTTAAAATTCAAGAAACTCCTCTTGTCGGAATACTATTTCTATTGTATAGTAAACATAGCAAAAGATTTTTTATAAGATGTGAATAACCTATGCAAAAGGCTGCATAGTATATAGTAAATCATAAGAATATTGGAGGAGTTTTTTCATGAAATTAAAACACGATCATATGTTGGCACAATTGTGTCATTTTGGTTTCCGCTGTGAGGAGAAGACAGCGGATGGTTTTCTGCGCTATTCCAGACGTATTGGCGATCTTTTAATTACGGTTGCGAATGGTCAATTTGAAAATAAGATTCGTCTTTCTATGCTAGAAGATAAGGAAGGACATATCCGTACCTCTTATCATGATTTGCATGCTTACACGGATTTAATAGGGGCATTGGCACAAGCCGGTATGCTTTTGGAAGAAAGCTATGTCTTGCATCATCATGAAGAAGATCATGCCACTGTTTATGATATGCATGAGAATCCATTAATTGCATTTCCTAAGAAACCAGAAGGGTTTATGATCTAAACAAAGGGTTTGCAATCTCTTTTTATTAACAGTATAATGATGGAAATAAAAAGGGGTGAGCATTATGATTGATGGACATACACATTTAGAAAATGGGCCATTGACACCTGATTACTGTATGGAATTTATCGAGGCAGCAGTGGCAAAAGGGATAGATACTTTGCATATACTGGATCATACACATCGCTTTATTGAATTTGCGCCGATGTATGAACCCTTAAAGAAGGCCGATCCCAGACAAAAAGCATGGTTTGAAAAAAAGCAGTTAGAGCCTTTACAAACCTACTTTGATTTGATCGCTGAAATGAAGTCAAAACAGCTTCCTATTGAAGTAAAATTTGGCTTAGAGGTTTGTTATGCTCCCAAGGATAAAGCATTTTTAAAAGATTTGTTACAACAATATCCCTACGATTTTCTGATTGGAAGCATTCATTCCATTGATGGTTTATTGTATGATATGGAAGCATTTTCCCGGGAAATATTATGGGATAAATACGATACAAACGCGATTTATCAGCGATATTATGAAATTATGGAAGATATGATATGCAGTGGTTTATTTACGCAAATCGGACATCCCGACCAGTTAAAGTTATTCCATTATACACCTACGATGGATATGACACCGATATATGAGCGGATTGCTGCTTTAGCAAAACGCTACCATGTTCAGATGGAAAATAATACAGGTATTTATTATCGCTATCATCATGAGGATATGGGGACGAATGCTGCTTTCCTTAACATTTTGAAGCAACATGGTGTGGACATCATAACTGCCAGTGATGCACATCGTAGTGAACATGTGGGGATGTATATAAAAGAAATAAGTGAATGAGCCTTTCCATAAGGCTCTTTTCTCTGGAAAGGATGTATATGAGTTTATATTTTGTAAGACATGGTCAAACCGATTGGAATCAGCAAGGGAAATTGCAGGGAAGAAGCGATATTCCTTTAAATGCTATCGGTATTCAACAGGCAAAAGATACGAGCAGGTTATTAAAAGATGTATCTATTGAAAAGATTTTTTGTAGTCCGTTAACGCGGGCCATGCAGACAGCGGCCATTTTGCAGGAAGTCACAAAATGCGATATCGTATATGACGACCGTTTAAAAGAGCGCTGCTTCGGTGATTTGGAAGGTAAGAAGATGAATACCATCACAACATACCTTTGGGATTTCCAAGCATTACCTTGCCCGCATGCAGAAGCAATGCTTGCTTTCTTTCAACGTGTACAGGAGTTTCTAAAAGAAATTACCACAGATCTTAGGACACATGATTATTTGATCGTAGCTCATGGAGGCGTATATCTGCCGGTACATGAATATTTTAAAGGATTACAACGTGAACAAGATCTGATGAAGATCGTGCCTAAGAATTGCACCCTAACTAAATTTGATGCATCACTCAGTATTCTTGTTTAATATTGTAAGGATGTTTTAATTGCCAATGAACCTATGCAATCGCATTGGTTTTTTATTACGATTGTATGAACATCCTTTCTGCAAGAGCAAATGTGCAATGGATACAAATGAATCTATCACAATAATGGTAGTTCACAGAAAGGCTTTCTGGTGTTATACTTACCAATGTTGGGAATCCTAGTATATAAGATAGAAAGGAAGGTAGCTATGACAAAAATTGATATTATTTCCGGCTTTTTAGGAGCAGGAAAGACAACTCTGATAAAGAAACTGTTACAAGAAGCATTTGGAAAAGAAAAGATCGTCTTAATTGAAAATGAGTTTGGTGAAATCGGTATTGATGGCGGCTTTTTAAAGGATGCCGGTGTGGAAATTCGGGAGATGAATTCCGGCTGCATTTGTTGTTCATTAGTCGGTGACTTCAGCGAAGCATTAAAGAAAGTGATTAAAGACTATACACCAGATCGCATTATTATTGAACCAAGTGGCGTTGGAAAACTATCCGATGTCATTCAGGCAGTGCGCGGCGTTGTGGAAGAAATGCAGGTGCAGATGAACAGCTTTACGACAGTTGCGGATGCTTTGAAGTGTAAGATGTATATGAAAAATTTTGGTGAGTTCTTCAATAATCAAATTGCTTATGCTAATACGATTGTATTAAGCCGTACGCAAAACTTAAATGAAGAAAAGCTACACGACGTTATTCATGCGTTAAGACATGAGAATGAACATGCGCGTATGATTACAACACCATGGGAAAAACTTGATGGCAAGGAAATCTTACAGGCTATGGAACAAAGTGATGATCTGGCGAAAGAATTATTAGAAGAAAGTGCAATTTGTCCAGAATGTGGGCATCATCACGAACATGGTGAGCATCATCATCACGATCATGAACATCACCACGACCATGATCACGACCATGACCATGATCACACCTGCAGTTGTGGACACGACCACGATCACGACCATGAACATCATCATCACCATCACGCAGATGATGTCTTTACCAGCTTTGGCAGCGAAACGGTGAAGAAATTCAGTCAGGAAGAGTTAACAGCTATCTTAAACGCATTAGCTGATGAAGAAACCTATGGAATGATCTTACGGGCAAAAGGCATGTTAGAAAGTGATAAAGGGGAATGGCTATATTTTGATATGGTACCTCAAGAACATGAAATTCGTATTGGTGCGCCTACCTATACCGGACGATTCTGTGTCATTGGCTCTAAGTTAAATGAAGATGCACTGAAACAGCTGTTTCATGTAGAATAGGAGATCTTTATGACAGTACCTGTATATTTATTTACCGGTTTTTTAGAAAGTGGAAAAACCTCTTTAATCAAAGATACCTTACTGGACCCTGGATTCAATACGGGAGAAAAAACGCTATTATTGGTATGTGAAGAAGGCATGGAAGAATATGATGAGGATTTTCAGAAAAAGACCAATACTGCCATCGTCACTGTGGATAAGTATGAAGATCTGACCTATAAATTCTTAAAAAAATGCGATAGCATGATAGAACCGGAACGTGTAATGATTGAATTTAACGGAACATGGAATCTGACCAATTTTCTTGATACGTTAGATTTTCCATATGACTGGTTGTTGGTTCAACTTCTTTCTACCGTAGATGCCTCTACCTTTGAAATGTATCTAAACAATATGCGCTCAATGATTTATGAACAATTGGTGCATTCTGAAACGATTATTTTTAATCGTTGTGATGAGGATACCAAGAAACTCTATTTGCGGAATAATATCAAGGCTATTAATAAAGGCGCGCAGATTATTTATGAAATGAGAAATGGGGAAATCGCGGAACTTGGCGAAGAGGATATGCCATTTGATCTGCATGCAGATATTTTACAAATCCGCGATGATGATTATGGCTTATGGTATATGGACGCCATGGAACATCCGCAAAAATATGATGGCAAAATTGTAGAATTGAAAGGAAAAGTCATTTCGACACATGTAGATGATATTCCTAATGCTTTCGTATTTGGCCGTTTTGCGATGGTTTGTTGTGCAGATGATACATCGCTTATCGGCTTATTGGTACACTATGCATCTTCAAATGAGCTTTTGCCGAAAGAGTGGGTAAAGGTTCGCGCTAAGGTGAAACTTGAGTATGATGAAGAATATCAAGGAAATGTGCCTATTTTATATGCAGATGATGTAACAACGGTGGATGCATTAGCGGATGAGTTTGTTTATTTCAACTGATTTTTCATGAGGTATACTTTATAAATGATCATAAGGCATTAGCAAAAGAAGCGAATGCCTTTTTTAATTATATACTAGCGCAATATTACCTAATTTTCTGTTTGATTTAAACTTCTTAAGGTTTCCTTTCAATGCGCTTTTTTGCCTTTTTTTGTGTTATACTTCTAATAAAAGATGAAGGAGGGTATGCAGTTGAAAAAATTATTTGTGGGATGTTTAGCGATAGCCTTGTTAATTAGTAATATGACGGTCGTATCCGCACAAACGGCTACTGATACGACACAGGAAAAAACATCCACTTTTGATGGTATAGAAATTGTTACGGGCGAAACCTATCAACCGGTTTCTGAAGGTAAAAATACAATGAAGAATGTAGCTATGGGAGATACGATGGAAAAAGGAAATTTGTATCGTTCTGCCCGTGTTGCAGACCCTTATTGGGAAGAAGGGAAATTCTATGATGGCTATGGCACTTTATTGTATGGCGGAAATGCAAAGAAAATCATAGATGTTTCAGAATGGGAAGGAGTAATTGATTGGGAGAAGGTAAAAGCATCCGATGTAGATGGTGTTATCTTACGTGTAGGCTATGGGAACCAAATGATGGATAAACAGTTCTTGCGAAACTTAAAAGAATGTAATCGTCTGGGGATTCCTTATGGTTTCTATTTATACAGTTATGCGTATGATGCGAATTTTGCATATGCTGAGGCACAAGGATTGCTTGAAATGTTAAAGGGACAGGATCTTTCCAATCTGGCTTATCCAATTTTTTATGATATTGAAAACTTTGGAACATGGTCAGAAGATGGTGTTACCTACCATACTCCATCAACGATTGCGGCATATGAAGAAATCATTGCCACCTTTATTGCGCATATGAATGAGGCTGGTTATCATGGCAAGGTTCAAGTTTATTCCGGTCGTTATTATACACAAACGAAACTTAATTCGGAAAAGATTTTACCTTATGTTTCATGGATTGCCGAGTATGGTCCTAAATTGAATTATGTAAATACGTATTATGATGGAGAAGTGGCATGGCAGTATACGGAGAAAGGCAGTGTGGATGGTATTTCTTATGATGTAGATATCAGCAGTTTTGCCGATGATGCTATGCATGTCATACTTCCTTCAAGCATTCAATTATCAGCTTCTACTGCAACACTTGAAACAGGACTGACCAAAAAAATCAATGCCAGCGTGTATCCTACAGGTGCTTACGATGCATTGTCATGGACAAGCAGCAATCCAAAGGTTGCACAGGTAAGCAGCAATGGCACGATTACCGCAATGGCATCGGGAAGTGCAATCATCACGGCAAAGACAGCTAATGGAAAGACGGCTTCGGTAAATGTGCTTGTAAAGACGCCAACGGTGAAATTATCAGCCATTTCTAAAACAATGTATCGTGGGGAAACAACTAAGCTAACAGCGACATCCAGTAACAAAAAGCCTGTATCTTGGACAAGTAGTGATCCTACGATTGCCAGTGTAGATAGCAATGGAACAATTAAGACACTAAAAAATGGTACGGTGAAAATCAGTGCAAGTGCTAATGGTGGTAAAGCTGCATGTACCATCACGGTGAAAGAGCCAATTCAGATCAGTGCAACAACATCTTCTATTTATCGTGGTAAAACAACAACATTAAAAGCAATACCGGCATATAGTACGACAATTACATGGATGAGCAGTAATCCATTGATTGCGACCGTAAGTTCTAATGGTGTTGTCACCGGTAAGAAAGCAGGAACGGTAACGATAACAGCCAAAGCGTTTGGCAAGAGTGTTGCGAAAACGATCAAAGTGGTAGAGCCATCCTTAAAAGTAACAGGAAGTACATCACTTTATCGTGGTAAGACAACCACCTTAAAGGCCACAACTTCGTATAGTACCAAGGTCACATGGACAAGCAGTAAACCATCGATTGCGACCGTAAGTTCTAATGGTGTAGTCACCGGTAAGAAAGCAGGAACGGTAACGATAACGGCCAAAGCGTTTGGCAAGAGTGTTACAAAAACAATTAAAGTGGTAGAGCCATCCTTAAAAGTAACGGGAAGTACATCACTTTATCGCGGTAAGACAACCACCTTAAAGGCCACAACATCCTATAGTACCAAGGTCACATGGACAAGCAGTAAACCATCGATTGCGACCGTAAGTTCTAATGGTGTTGTCACCGGTAAGAAAGCAGGAACGGTAACGATAACGGCCAAAGCGTTTGGCAAGAGTGTTACAAAAACGATTAAGGTGGTAGAGCCATCCTTAAAAGTAACAGGAAGTACATCGCTTTATCGCGGTAAGACAACCACCTTAAAGGCCACGACTTCGTATAGTACCAAGGTCACATGGAAGAGCAGTAATTCATCAATTGCGACCGTAAGTTCCACTGGTGTTGTCACTGGTAAGAAAGCAGGAACGGTATATATTTATGCGAATGCTTATGGAAAAAGCGTGAAATATAAACTAACGATAAAAGAGCCGGCTTTAAAGTTAAATAAGAGCAGCAGTTCAATTTATAAAGGGAAAACAACGACCTTAAAGGCCACGACTTCCTATCGTACCAAGGTCACATGGAAGAGCAGTAATTCATCAATTGCGACCGTAAGTTCCACTGGTGTTGTCACTGGTAAGAAAGCAGGAACGGCATATATTTATGCGAATGCTTATGGAAAAAGCGTAAAGTGTAAAGTAACGGTGAAAAATCCGACAATTACATTAAATAAAAGCAAAGCAACTGCTTATGCTGGAAAAAGTTATACCTTAAAAGCAACAACCTCTTATCGTACGAAAATATCTTGGAAAAGCAGTAATACAAAAATTGCGACGGTGGATAGTAAAGGTATGGTAAAGCTTAAAAAAGCAGGTAAAGTAACCATATCCGCAACCGCTTTTGGGAAAAAGGTGAATTGTGTACTAACGGTGAAAAATCCGACATTGAAGGTAAGTAAGGCAAGCGTAAGCATCTATAGGAAGAAATCTTATACGGTGAAAGCTACAGCAGTACCTGGTGGAAAAGTAAGTTGGTCTTCCAGCAATAAGGCAATCGCAACCGTATCCAGCAGCGGAAAGATCACCGGGATGAAAAAAGGGACGGCTTATGTATATGCGAAGATTCACGGTTTAAAGAAAACAATTAAAGTTATTGTAAAATAAGGGCAAGATTGATATAATCAGCCCTTTTTTTACGCATTTTATGTATAGAATAATAAAATATTATCTTAAATATACAGGTTATGAATTATTTACAACCGCTTTCATTTGTTATATAATTTGATACACTCCCGATAGAACTTGCATCTCTATACTGAAGGAGGATACATTATGAAAGTAAGACAACATCTGCAAGTGTCCGCAGAAGCTTTTTTTGCGGAGATTATGACATCGATTTGTGCAGATATTCAAAAAGAAACAAAGAAAAAAGTGCGCATGGCAATATTAGAAAAAGGATATTCCTATACCAAACGCTTGCCTAAGCGCAGCACGAAGAATGCCGAAGTGATTGTAAAAATCTTAGACTGCATTCCCAATCGTCGTTACTGTGCAAGCTTTACAAGCCAGATGGATATCACGATCGTATCTTACGACATTGAAGTGATGGATGCCGGCACGATTGCCGTAACCTATGAAGAAAATTATCAGCTGAAAGATGCCTATCAGCTAAAACATCGCTTTTTCAGAGATACGTTATTAGCAAAAGATGCCCAAAAACGTGGTATTAAATTATTGAAACATATTGAACATTGTATCATCAAACAGCAGAAAGCAGGTGCTGTGTGAGATGTTAACCATATCCTTAGAACCCAAGCAGAAGGATTTTATGGAAATCCTGTTAAACGCTGATGCGCCGATATCTATGATGATGCTACAAAAGCAATTAAATATGAGCAGACGCAGTGTATATTATATCGTCAATAAAGTAAATGAACTATTTGCCCAACTGCATATGGAACCTATTTCGAATATACGTGGGAAAGGCTATGTGATGAGTGAAACACAAAAGCTGCAGCTGAAGCCTTTTTTAGAACAACAACAGGATCATTTCCTGCGCCCTAAAGAACGTATTTTTTATCTTATCTGTTGGATGATGTATCCAACAAAACCGATTCACATAGAAGATATCATACAAACCTTGGATGTATCACGCAATTCTGTTTTTAATGATCTTAAGGGACTGAAACATGAACTATCCCATTATGATTTACAGCTAGAATTTGATTTGAAACAAGGGTATTTCATAACCGGTAAGGCATTGCATAAACGAGCTGTTCTTTTATACAGTTTAAAGATGTTGTTACATCGTGTGCATTATCGCAGCTTGAGCTTCCTGAATGTGGGGGAAGTAGAAGATTTTTATGAGCGCCTATTGCGTATCTCAGCTGAAATGGGAAATGAATTTGATAATGCTAATCTACTATCTATTTCCTGCTTGCTGGGAATCATTCATTACACGCATGATGAATTTGATTTCTCTTTATTGGAATTGAAAAATTTAGCGGAAACAAAGGAATTGAATCTGATTGATACATACTTTCAAGATTTTCATGTACATGAACGCTTGTATTTGGCGGTACATCTGTTAGGCTCTAAGGCCGGGGAAGCCTTACAGGTAGAGGATGATGAAAATGATATTCGTTTGTTTGAATTGGCACAACGGATGAGTGATGCCTTTGAACGCATGGCATGTCTGCAGTTGGTTGATAAGAACGGCTTGATCAATTCTCTTTATCTGCACTTCAAATTATCTATGTATTATTACCGTTTATCTATTCAGGTAGTAAATCCTATGATACAGGAAGTAAAAGAGCATTATGCGGATATTTATGCGATGATTTCCATGATATGTCAAGATATGGCAAAAGCTTTTCCTTTCCCCGTTATGGAAAGTGAATTGGTGTATATTACCATGCATTTTGGCGGACATCTGCGTAAAGGAGGCGGTAAGTTTTATCGCCGTATCAAAGTATTGGTGGTTTGTCCAAGTGGTATTTCTACTTCAACGCTATTACGCAGGGAAATTGAAGATTTATATTCCAATGTGGATGTCGTGGCAACGACCTCAGCAGCGAATCTAGCGCAGTTTGAGGATGAAGTGGATTTTATCGTATCCACCATAACCCTTACCAGTGAAGTACCTTGGATACGAGTAAATACGATTTTAACACAAGAGGATAAATCGTGTATCGCCTCGATGATGATGTTGAATTATGAATCTTATACGATGGATCGCAAACAAGTGAATGGGTTATTTGATGTATTGCGAAAATATGTAGAGGAAGCTCAAATGCCTCAATTACAGCGGGATGTCGTAGCATATTTGCGTAATGGCAATGTGTTGGTACATGTAGAAGAGGAAGAACAATTGCGTATCTTTGATGCTTTAAAACAGCAGACCATCCAGATCTTGGATGAACCAATGGAGTGGCAACAGGCGATCCATAAGGCCAGTGAGCCATTGTTGCATAGGGCAATCATCAAGAAGAGTTATGTACAGGCAATGATTGATTTATTATATGATTATGGTCCCTACATCGTATTGGCAAATGGTGTGGCAATTGCCCATGCCAATCCTGAGCAAGGGGCAAATGCTTTAGGATTATCACTGCTTATCAATAAACAAAGCATTACGTTTGAAGATGATGCCAACGTGCATTTTCTCTTTGTATTATCCAATCCTGATCAGGATAAGCATTTGCATCTCTTACGCGATATCATGCGTTTGGCAAATGATACAGCATTAGTAGATCAGCTTCTTAAGATGGAAGATACGCTAGCTGTACTAGAAGGATTAAAGAAATTATCCAATATGCAATAAGGTATTAAAATAAAAAAAGGAGTCCAAGTGATTGCACAATGAAGTTCAGTCGGCTTGGACTTTTTCGTATCTTACATGGTTGTTATAATGGCAACGTAAAGAGATGCATGTCTTACAAAAAAGGAGTGGATAAGGTGAAAGAAGAAAGTATTCAGCTTGCGAATATACAAATCGTATCACAGGTAAAGGATTGGCAAGAGGCAGTAACCTTAGGGATACAAAGATTAATTCTTCACGGTGATGTAAAGGAACAATATCTTAAGGCAGTCATCGATAACGTAAAACACTTTGGTACGAGTTTTATTGTTTCACCTTATGTTATCCTACCACATGCCAGACCGGAACAAGGAGTAATAAGAAATGCTGTTTCGATTGTCTTGGCACAAAAACCATTTTATTTTGATGAACAAAAGGTGCCGGTAAAGCTGCTGCTGATCTTAGCACCGACAGATTCTCGCTCACATTTACAAATGCTGCAAAAGTTAGCGTATATCGTGAGTGACAATCAGACTGTCAAGCAGGTGATGGAATGTACAACACCAGAAGCGTTGTATGACATTTTCCTGCAGTATGAAGCTAAGGTGTAGAAGATGGGGTGAGAATATATGAAATTTCAATTTGTTCCAGAACTGGTTAAAACGGATTTGGAGGCTGTTAATCAAAAAGAAGCCATCACATCACTTGTGACACTATTGAGGAAAGAAGGTTGTGTGCAGGATGATTACGCCGGGCTGGTGCTGGAAAGGGAACAGCAGTATCCAACAGGTCTACAGACAAAAGGTGCGGCGATTGCTATGCCCCATGCGTTTGATGAGCGTATCAAAGATTCACATGTGGCAATCGGCATTCTGAAAGATGCTGTCAGTTTTCACAACATGGAAGATATGGAAGAAAGTCTAAATGTCCATATTATCTTCCTGTTAGCTGTTGGGCAAGCGCATGAACAGTTGGAAATGCTGAAGATCTTAATGGGATTGTTTCAAGAAGAAACGATGTTGCAAAAGATGCTGGCAACACATTCTTCGCAGGCAATCTGTGATATGTTGAATGGGTATGTGCAGCAACAAGCTTAAGAAGCAGAAAAGAGGATATAGAGATGAAAAAAATCGTAATTGCTTGTGGTGCAGGCTTGGCAACCTCAAGCATGGTAAAAGATAAGGTGGAAGCAATCTTAAAACAAAAAGGCATTGCTTTTCAAACAATGCAATGTACGTTAACAGAAGTTGATAATTACGATGGCAGCGTGGATTTGATTATAACGACCATGCGTGTCAGAAAGAAATATCATTCACCGGTACTTTCCGGCAGTGCTTATTTATCAGGTGTAAATGAAGATGAAATAACCGCAAAAATGCTGGAAATCTTGCAAGGATAGAAAGGAGTTACGTATGCAAGTTGTAATGGATGTCATCAGTTACATTGTAGATCTGGGAAGCTATATCTTTGTCCCTATGCTCATGTGTCTGATTGGTTTATTGTTTGGTTTGAAGTTTCCCAAAGCTCTTCGTGCCGGGGCAACGGTTGGTGTTGGCTTGGTCGGTGTCAGTATCGTATCTACACTAACATCACAATCTTTAGGCCCTGTCATCAATGAGATGGTAAAGGTCTTAAATCTAAATTTGACGGCAATCGATGTCGGCGGTTCACCGGCAGCAGCCGTAGGCTTTGGTGGGTTGTTAGGAGCATCACTGATTGTTATTATCATATTCGTAAATATCGTAATGGTTGCTTTAAAGCTTACCAATACGGTAAATGTCGATGTATATAACTTCTGGTACTTTGCCATAACAGCAGGTTTTGTACAG
This sequence comes from Longicatena caecimuris, assembly GCF_004341945.1. Classification (GTDB taxonomy): domain Bacteria; phylum Bacillota_I; class Bacilli_A; order Erysipelotrichales; family Erysipelotrichaceae; genus Longicatena; species Longicatena caecimuris. The sequence continues at coordinate 8,165 of NZ_SMBP01000014.1, read as the reverse complement.
ATTTTAACAGGTAGCTTCTGGTTAGCTATTTTAGCCGGTGTCACTCATGCCATCTTAGGCTTAAAGGTTGCGGATATCATGGCGCATCGTACCCAGCAAATCATCGGCATTGAAGCAATTGCCATTCCGCATGGCTTTGCGGCAGCCAGTGCGCCTTTGTTCCTGCTGTTAGATAAAGTTTATGATCATATTCCTTTCTTAGCACATCGCAAGATGGAAGAAGAGTATGAAGAAGAAACCAAAAAAGGAATTGGCCATTATATCGGAGCTATCTTTGGAGAACGTATTTATTTGGGATTGATCATGGGTATGTTCTTTGGTATCGTAGCCGGCTATGATTTTAAGGGAATTGCCGATGTAACGATTAAAACAGCAGCCTTGATGGAATTATTCCCAACGATGGTTAAAATGCTGGTAAATGGTTTAATACCGATTTCCAATCAAGCAAAGCAATTCTTCACCAAGCATTTTGCGGACCGTGAATTGTATATCGGCTTAGATTCTGCTGTTACCATCGGACATCCGGTGACAATATCTGTTGGTTTCTTAATGATTCCTGTCTTTATGATCGTAGCGGCGGTGTTACCGGGAAATACGACATTGCCACTAGGAGAAGTACCGTTTGCGGCTTTCTATGTTTGCTTTGCGACGATTGTACATCGCGCAAATCGCAGAAGAACGATTGTATCCAGCTTGATCTTTATTCCAATCGTGTTATGGATTTCCAGTTGGGCTGCCCCTATGTTTACAGAGCTGGCACACAATGCAAATCTGACACTGGTAGCACAAAATCAGCAGGCAACTACGATGGCTTTAGGAAATCTGTTTATTTTAATTCCAACCTTATTAGCGGAAATACCGGTGGTTGGCGCTATTGCCTTGATTGTCATTGATGTAGCAGTCATCTTCGGTGGTAAGGCTTTGGAAAAATATTATGCGAAAGAAGACGCAAAATTTGAAGAAACAATTGGGATAGAATCCTTATAAGGAGTGTTAAAAAAATGAAAAAATTAACGATTGGTGTAGTAGGTGCCGGTATTTACGGGAATTATCATATCCATACCTATTGCTGTGATAAAAATGTTGAACGTGTGGTATTTTGTGATTTGAATGAAGAACGCAGAATAGCCACGGCTGATAAATATCAGATAACCGGTTATAAAACCGTAAAAGAAATGATTGCGCAGGAGCAGTTAGATGCAATCAGTATCGCAACACCGGATCCATATCATTTTGAACCAGCCAAAGATGCCATGGAAGCCGGAATCAAGTATTTGTTTATTGAAAAACCACTGGCTACCAGTGTAAAAGAATGTGAAGAATTGATTGCTTTAGCTGAAAAACACGGAGTTAAGATTTCGGTAGATTTTCATAAGCGTTGGGATCCTGCCTATAATGCCATCCGTGATGAAATCAAAAAAGATGAGGATACCTTTATCCGTGGCTATATGGCGCTGGATGATATCATTGATGTGCCTAGAAAGTGGTTTACTTGGACAGATAAATCGTCTCCTGCCTGGTTTCTAGGGGTACATTGTTATGATTTAATTCGCTATATAACAGGCAGTGAAGTAGAAAAAGTATATGCAGTCGGCAATAAGGAAGTATTGAAAAAGGAAGGTTATCAGACATATGATAACATACAGGCAATCTTGACGATGAAAGATGGCAGCAACTGGACGGTAGAAAACAACTGGATCCTGCCTGTGACTTTTCCTAAATCCAATGATGGACAGCTTGTTGTCGTAACCGAAAAGAAATATTTTAAGAATGAATCCTATCGTGGTGTTAAGAGCTTTACGGATAAGAAAGAGTCGATTCCAAATTATATCTTCATGAATTTTACCCAAGACAGTGCCAGTGGCTTTGGTTTAGAACCAATGCAGGAATTTGTGGCTGATATTTTATCAGAACGTCCATTTAGAACTTCTATTTATGATGGCTTACAGGCAACGCGCATTGCACAGGCGGTACATGATTCTTGTGAAAGCGGAAAGGTCGTGTATTTATAACCATGGTGTGCATCGCCTCTAAACAATTACGGATAGAAATTGATGAACTGGGTGCACAAATGCGTTCCTTGTATAGCATCCCACAGCAAATGGAATATTTATGGCAAAGAGATGCGGCGATATGGGGCAGCAGTGCTCCTGTCGTCTTTCCTGTCATAGGAAAGCTACACAATTTATCCTATCAGCTGGATGGAAAAACCTATTCCATGCGTTCTAATGGCATCCTGCGGTATGAAACGTTGCCCATTCTTGCGCAGGGAGAATCGTATGTGGAGTTTTTGTTCACCAATACACAAGAAACAATGAAACAATATCCGTATCAATGCCGCGTGCGTCTGCGTTATGAAGTGATCGATAATAAGCTCATTGTAACAGCAGCGATTTCTAATGATGATACACGTACTCTATATTATAATTATGCCGGACATCCGGGGTTCCGCATTCCTTTAGATGAGAATGAATCCTGTGATGATTATTATGTAGAATTTGAGAAACCGGAAACAATGAATATTTATGAGGTATGTGAAAGTGGGCAGCTGCTACAGATACAACAACCCTTCTTTCATGAAGAACGACGTTTCTTCATACGCAAAAATCTGTTTCAAAAAGAGGCATTGGCATTTATCCATCCTGCATCAACGAAATTGCATATTCGCTCACTGACAAAGCAAACAAAGATAACTGTTGATTTTACCGGCTTTGATCATGTGGGAATCTGGTCACCATATCATAAGGAGAAAAAGCTTTCCTTCCTATGTGTGGAGCCATGGATCGGTCATACGGACTTTTATGGCTATGAAGGCGATTTTAGTAAACGAGATGGCATTGCTTCTTTAGCACCGAAAAAAACAAGCGTACATCAATATAGTATTACCATATCTTAAAGGCGGATTGTTAAAATCGTAAACCCTTCTTACATAACTTACAGATAACAACTTTCACTTTGGATGTATCATGAGATGAGCATGGTACATCTTTTTACTATGGAAAATAAAGAGGAGTATCCCTAAGAAAGAAAATTGTGCACTTTTCATAGCCGTGTTATACTGATAATATGTATATGGGAGGTATGATCATGGGATTCTTTAAAAAACATAAAGCAAAGCAGGAACAGCTTGTTCCTTTGGAGGTATATGAAGAAAATGAAATCCAAGAGCTGGAAGCATATATTCAGAAAACCTTCGGCCCTTTTGAAAATGTTTTTCACGAAATCTTTTCGCCGGATATTCATGTGGATATTGCCATAATAGCTCCTAATGAAACAGATCCTTATTATAAACTTGTCACCATGGGTATGGGTGCGCATGATATGGAGGTACCATCGCAATTTGCTGCGTATGAATTACGCAATGCCGAATTGCTAATCTATCTTCCAGCAGATTGGAACATCGAAAGTAATGATGAAAATGATTATTGGCCACTTCGTTGGCTGAAAATAATCGCTCGGATGCCGATAGATTATCATACATGGGTCGGTTATGGTCATACCATTGCAGCTGGATCCGATCGTGCAACGCTATCTGATAATAATCAATTTGAGGGGATTGGGCTGATTGAAGCATTAGAAGCCGAAAAGAAACCGGCGTGTGTGCGCTTAAGCAGCGGAAAACTCATCCGTTTTTATCAATTGTTACCTTTATATGGGGAAGAAATGGAGTATAAGCTACACTGTCAGGATATGGAGGCATTGTTAGCTAAATTTGATGATGATTTCTCACTTGTCGTCGATATTCATCGTAAAAATTATGGAAAGCTTTGAGTTTATAAAAGTCGGTTAACAATGATAGGATCACTCCTTTCGTAAACAACGTTTTCTTTATTTACGTTGTCTACATAGAAGTATTCATATCACAATAAGACTGACTTTTTTTTGTTTAAAATGAGCATTTCATATTGACAAGATAAGTACCTGGTATTATATTTAGCTTGCTAACAATTAGCAAGCTAATGATTGAGGTGAAGAAATGAAAACGCCATTTTATCTTATGGTATTTAAAACTTTTCATGCACAGCGCAACCAAATTCGCAAAGATATGGAAAGTTATGAGCTTTCTCCGGGACAACCGAAGGTTTTACGCTATGTTTTAGGAAATGAGAATTGCATGCTGAAAGATATTGCTGAAGCGTGTGATGTAGAATGTGCTACAGTTTCCCGTATTTTAACTTCGTTAGAAGAGAAAAAAATGTTGATACGTACAATTGATGCGAAAAATAAACGCGCATTGAAATTATGCATTACCGAAAAGGGCAAGCATGCTTTACAAGAATGGAATGCCCATTGTAAAGAAGTGGAAGCATTGTCATTGAAAGGTTTTAGTGAGGAAGAGCAGGAGCAATTTAAACAGTTTCTTAACCGTATGTATCACAATCTTAGCAATAAAACGTTAGATTAGGAGGTAAGATTATGCTGAAACGTATGTTTCCTTATATGCATAAGTATCGCAAATATCTATGGCTAAGCTGTTTCTGTGTGGTTGCGGAAACCGTATTTGAGTTGGTCATTCCTTTATTAATGGCGGATATCATAGATGTTGGGGTTGCCAATCAAGATAAGACATATATTTTGTTACAAGGCTCTAAGATGATTGCATGTGCATTGCTGGCACTGATTTTGGGGGTGCTGTATGCACGCTTTGCGGCAACGGCAGGGCAAGGATTCGGAGCAGAATTGCGAAAAGATGAGTTTAGGAAAGTGCAGGAATTTTCTTTTGCGAATACCGATCATTTTTCTACAAGTTCTTTGATAACCCGTTTAACTAGTGATGTTACCATTTTGCAGACAGCCATTTCCAATGGAATACGGCCCTTTGTTCGCTCACCGGTCATGTTGCTGACAGCTTTAATTTTAACCTTTACGATTAATAAATATCTAGCCATCGTATTCTTGATAGCAATCCCGATATTGGGCCTTGGTTTATTTCTGATCATTCATAAGGTGGGCCCTTTATATCGTTTGATGCAGGCATCCATCGACAAGGTAAATACCATCGTTCAAGAGGATCTGATTGCCATACGTGTGGTGAAATCCTATGTGCGAGGCACGTATGAGAAGACCAAATTCCAAAAGGTCAATGAGCAATTACGCTATGCAAGTGAAAAAGCATTCCGGACTTCTGTATGGAATCTGCCATTGTTTCAGGTGGTTATGTATACGACCATTTTATGTATTCTCTGGTTTGGGGGAAATATGATTTTCGTTGGTACGATGAAAGTCGGGGAATTGACCGGGTTTTTAAGTTATGTTTTACAGATACTGAATTCTTTGATGATGATTTCCAATGTCTTTTTGATGTTGACACGATCACTTGCCAGCTGTGAACGTATTATTGAAGTGTTGGATGAACCATTGGATATTCATGATGAAGCAGGAGCTGATGCTTATATTGAACATGGAACGATTGATTTTTCTCATGTGTATTTCAAATATAAGAAAGATGCTGAAGAATATGTGCTGCGTGATATCAATCTGCATATTCCAGCCGGTTCTACCATCGGTATTCTGGGAGGTACCGGTTCGGCAAAAACAACCTTGGTACAGTTGATACCACGTTTATATGATGTGGAAGATGGCATCGTATCCATTGATGGACGCAATGTGAAAGCATATCCTTTACAGCATTTGCGTGATGCCATTGGTATGGTATTGCAAAAGAATACTTTATTTTCCGGAACGATTCGTGAAAATCTGTTATGGGGAAATGCGCAGGCGGATGATGAAGAGCTAGACTGGGCATGTGAGGTTGCTTGTGTAAATGAGTTCTTACCTAATTTCCCTAAGGGATATGAAAGTGATTTAGGGCAAGGCGGTGTTAATGTATCTGGTGGACAAAAGCAGCGTCTTTGCATAGCAAGAGCATTGCTGAAACATCCTAAAGTCTTAATTTTTGATGATTCCACGTCAGCTGTGGATACCGCAACCGAAGCGCATATTCGAGAAGGCTTAGCAGCTTTAAAAGACACAACAAAAATTATCATTGCGCAGCGGGTCACCAGTGTAATGCATGCGGATCAGATCATCATCTTAGAGGATGGAGGCATTCATGCCATCGGCACGCATGAAGAGTTGTTGGCAAAGGATGCCATTTATCAGGAAATTTATACTTCACAACAGGAAGGAGCTGGTTTCCATGGCTAAACAGATTACGGGAAAGAAACCCCAAAATATGCGGAAAACCTTAAAAACCTTTCTGCATTATTTAGGAAATCATAGCTTTGCTTTGTTGTTTGTTGGGGTATTGGTAATTGCCAGTGCAGAAGCGAATCTATATGGCACCTATATGTTACAACCCATCATAGATAATTATATTGTTCCTCATGATCACGATGGTTTAATCATGGCCATTCTGTTTATGGCTTTGATGTATGGCAGCGGTGCTGTATGTACGGCTATTTACAAACAGCTGATGACGCATACCTCACAAAAGATCGTTATGGAGATACGTCAGGATTTATTTGCGAAAATGCAGAAATTACCATTACGCTTCTTTGATTCAAATACGCATGGGGATATTATGAGCCATTTTACAAACGATTTGGATACGGTACAGGATGCAATGAATAACTGCTTTGATAATCTTATCCAAAGCTTTACCATGATAATCGGTACGTTAATTGCCATCTTTATTTTAAACTGGCAGCTTTCATGTATTGTTATGATTTTTATGATTATTATGTATTTGCTGATTCAGTATTACAGTAAAAAGTCTAAGTATTATTTTTCGCATCAGCAAGCAGCGATGGGAAAATTAAATGGGTTTATCGAGGAAATGGTTGATGGTGTTAAGGTCGTTAAAGTATTTAATCATGAAGAACCAAACTTTGAAGAATTTGAACGCCGTAATGAAGCATTGCGCAGTGCAGCTACCGAAGCACTGACTTATTCTGGAAGAACTATACCAACGGTTGTGTCATTGTCATATTTCAACTACGCAATTGTCGCATGTATTGGAGGTTTCTTCGCAATCGCTGGAAATCTTGGCCTTGGGGCATTATCCGCATATTTGGTATATGTACGTCAAACAGCTTTGCCAATCAACCAATTCACGCAACAGTTAAACTTTATGTTAGCCGCAATGGCAGGTGCTGAGCGTATTTTTGATATGATGGAAGAATGTGAAGAGGTAGATAATGGAGAAGTAACCCTTACACGGGTCCGTCTGTTAGCCGATGGCAGTATGCAGGAATGTCAGGAATATACAGGACATTGGGCATGGCGACATCCACATGATGGTGAAATTGAACTTGTATTGCTGCGTGGTGATGTCCGTTTCCATGATGTTGTTTTTGCCTATGAACCAGGGGTAACGATCTTAAAAGACATTAACCTATATGCCAAACCCGGACAGAAAATTGCCTTTGTGGGCAGTACCGGAGCCGGCAAGACAACCATCACCAATTTGATCAACCGCTTCTATGATATCGAAAGTGGCAGTATCACCTATGATGGGATAGATGTAAAGCTCATTGCCAAAGATGATTTACGTCGTTCGATGTCCATCGTATTACAGGATACGCATCTGTTTACGGGTACGATTGCGGATAATATTCGCTATGGAAATCTACATGCTACCATGGATCAGATTATTGAGGCAGCAAAACTGGCAAATGCTCATTCTTTTATTAAGCGTCTTCCTGATGGATATCATACGATGCTGAGTGGAGATGGAGCAAACTTATCACAAGGACAGCGTCAATTGCTTGCGATTGCCAGAGCAGCAATCGCTAATCCTCCAGTTCTGATCTTAGATGAAGCAACTAGCTCTATTGATACACGTACGGAAAAACTGATTGAACAAGGAATGGATAAATTAATGCAAAATCGTACCGTCTTTGTGATTGCCCACCGTTTATCTACGGTTCGCAATGCCGATGCCATCATGGTCTTAGATCATGGAGAAATTATCGAACGTGGAAGTCATGAAGAACTATTAAAACAAAAAGGACGTTATTATCAATTATATACCGGACAGTTTGAATTAGATTGATAAGATAGATTCCCATGTCTTTGTAACCTTTTTTAGAAGTATTAAGGGCAGTTACGTATAAATAACTGCTCTTTTTCATGTGTGGCGGGCATGCCACATATCTAGGGTGAAAATCCCTCGGGGCGTAGTTATCGACGAACCCAAGAGCGACTTGCAAGTTTCATATCGT
>NZ_SMBP01000013.1 GCF_004341945.1 Longicatena caecimuris | reverse complement strand
ATGCTGGGTTTCATACAGTTCTTTGATTGCTAAGTATTTTCCTTCTTGTTTCCCTTTGGCGAATACCGCCTCCTTTCGATTTCCTTTACTTTTTTTAATAGGATATTTTCTCTTTCCTGTAATTCAAGACGATGCTTTAATAGACTGTTTTCGCGTTGCAGTTTTTCAATTTCACTTAATTCATCATCCTGCTTACGCTTTCCTCGTTTGTCCTGCAAGCCTATTTTGCCTTTTTCTTCATACTTTTTTACCCACTGATATACTTGGGCATAGGATACATTGAAATGCTCTGCAGCGAGTTTATATTCACTGTCATGCTCCAAACAATATGCTACGATTTCCTGTCTTTCATCTAATGTGGTTTTTCTTCCTTTGGTCATGATTATACTTGGAAATCCATCCAACTAAAATACTATCACTGCTTATTTCGTATTTTCTTATGATATCTTTATAAGAGCCATTCCCAGATAGGTAGTCATTGATAGCTTTCTCTTTTAGTTCCGTTGAATATGATTTATTTCTTCGTTTTGGTAAGAATCCCACTTCACCATATTCTTCATAAAGTGACACCCATCTATATAAAGCTTTTCCAGATTTGCACAAATTCAGATCATCACATATCTGGCTTTTTCCACGTTTACCACTCATGTAATCCTGCACAGCTTCAACTTTCTGTTCTATTGTGTATTTGCTTTTCCTTCCCATAAGAAAAGATCCCTCCTTTCATAAACAACCTTTTATTTATTTCCGTTGTCTACTTTAGAGGGATCATATCATTGAAGAATCTCTTTTATTATCGTCTATTATATATATACGCACATCAAAAGGCTTTCTTATTTGACAGAATTCTGATATCTATCCGTTTTTACTATGACCTTTTCTTTTGTCAACCACGCTTTACTATCGTCTTTCCTATAATAAGAAAAAGTATATTATAAAAAAACAGTCAGCTTTTTTTCTGACTGCGATATGCTTCCAACTTGTCTTTTTTGCAAAACGAGGCAAAGGGACATTGATCACACTGAGGATTTCTTGCAGTGCATTGGTATCGACCAAAGAAGATAAATAAATGATGTGCACGATTCCATCGCTCTCTTTTGATTTTACGTTTTAATTTTTGTTCTACTACTTCAACACTATCCCCTACTTTCGCCAACCCTAATCGCTTAGCGATGCGTTCTACATGTGTATCCACTGCAATTGCTGGAATATCAAAACAAACACTGCGTACTACATTTGCTGTTTTACGACCTACTCCGGCTAAAGAAGTCAACTCCTTCATGCTCTGTGGTACTTGTCCGTCAAAATGTTCTACCAAAGAAGCACTTAAAGCCTGAATAGAGCGTGCTTTATTGCGATATAATCCAATGCGGCGAATTTTAGCTTCGACTTCTTTACTATTTGCCGAAGCTAATGCTTCCGGAGTTGGAAATGCCTCAAATAAAGCAGGCGTTATCTTATTAACCGCAGCATCTGTAGTTTGCGCAGATAAAACTACGGCTACTAATAATTCAAAGGGATTTTGATGCACCAATTCACAATGTGCATTAGGAAAACGTAATTCTAATATATCTAAAATTTCATCTGTTGTCATTATCGTTTCCCCTCCTCATAATCTTCCGGACGCAATCCACGCTTTTTCCACTCTACCAAAATACGCTCGATATAGTCAAAACTCAGATGCTCATAAGTCAATGCTTCTCGTAAGGCATAACCAATTAATTTCTGCTCATATACATTTAACCAATCTGCCAGCCGTTGCAATTCCATTTGTGATAATGGTCGAGCAAACTCTGTTTCAAATAGATCAAATAAAGAAGCATCAAAATTCATCGTTTTTTCCTTAGCACCGGCAAAAACACCATCAATTTCAAATAAAATCTTCCCATTTTGAAATGTCAGCTGCACATATCCTTTTGCACTAAGCTGGGATAATAAATCATCAATTTCGCCACTATCCTTTTTCATCTTTTTTGCCAAAATACCGTGAGTGACCGGAATTTGGTGTTGATTTAAAAAATCAATTAACATGATCAATAAGGTCTCATCGCTAGTCATCGTTAATTCATCTAAATGATCTAGCATGTAATCACGGCGGTTGATAAACTTTTCTTTCCACCAATCCATAACTGTATGCTATTCTCCTTTCTTCAGATAATAGACTTCATCTAATGTATCATAATCCAATAATACTTCACCTTTATCAAAATTCACTACATAAACAGGATTTTTATACCCATAGCCAAGTGATACCTTACTAACCTTACCTTGATAGTTTTTTTCTATAAGAGCGTTTACAGCCGCCTTTTGATAACTTGTTTTCTTGCGACTGGCAATGGCTTTACCTTTTTCATTAAACCAGACATACATATCGCTATCTTCTCCTATGTAGACAACATAATGAAAGACATGGCGCTGTACATCCTCTATTCGCGCATAAGATTCTTTGATTTTGGCAATCTGATGATCTACCTTATCTTCAAATTTACGCGCAGGCCCGCTAATAAAAATAGCGATTTCGATAAAAATGACAATTAATGCCATAAACAGTAGTCCACATGTAACAGCTACTGATTTTCCATTTATTTTCATAGCGACCTCCTAACGTACCTCATTATACATGATTTTTTTGCATTTGTCTTTCTTTATACGCAAGAAATACCTTGGTTGAGCAGCACTTCTTAGCAAAGCGATGCCCCTTTCTATAAAAAAACATCCTTGATTGGATGTCTATTACATAAATTCCATGAATTCTTGACATAAGGTGGCACTGCGTTTTGCAGCATGTTCTACGTATGTTAAGAAATCCATTTGTGAATCTTCTTTATGTGCTACATCGCTTAAAGAGCGCAAGACAACAAAAGGTACGTGATAATGAGAACATACTTGGGCAATCGCTCCGGCTTCCATTTCTGCACAGATGGCATCCGGAAATAAAGTTTCTATACGTTCACGTTTTTCATCTTCAGCAATAAATTGATCTCCACTGGCCACTAAGCCACGAAACACACGTACTCCCATAGATGTTAACACCTGATCACATACATCGATTAATTTCGCATCAGCATCATAATACAACCCTAATCCATCATTTCCATCAATGATGCTAGTATCAAAATCGTGTTGTACGACGCGTGTCGACAAGACAGCATCCAACACCTGCTGTTCCTTTTTTAAGCCACCTGCCGTACCAATATTTATCACTGCCGTAATAACAAAATTTTCAAACAGAATCGTTGTCGCCATCGCGGCATTTCCCTTGCCAACGCCACTCTTCATTACCATGACATTTTTCCCTTTGATACTGCCTTTTACCATTGCAATACCGGATACCTTATATTCTTCCTTATTTGTCAATAAAGATGTTATGGCATCCATCTCTTTATCCATTGCTGCGATAATACCAATCATGTTATTTCCTCCCTTTATGATTTTTTTCTACAAATATAAAACAATTTTTCACCTTCTTGGATACCATCAAATGTAAAATCAGTAATAATTTTTACATCAAAATCAAGAGCTTCTAGCTGTTCTTTCACCCACATAGGATCATAAACACGCTGGATATGTTGTTCCAGACTTACCCTGCCAGCTTCATCATAAAAAGCAAAATTCTGATAGATACAGTCTTCGATTGTCTGAATCGTCCATTGATATTCATGATGATCAATTCTTCCAGCTTCATTATATTCTTCCGCAAACTCTAACAATCGATCCATTGAATGCATATCCATGATAAAGACGCCATCTTTCGTTAAATGCGATTTAACTTGAGTGAACAATTTTTGCACTTGTTCTTTTTTTAATAAATAATTAAAAGAATCGCATAAACATAAAATGCCATCATAACTTACATCAACCTGAAAATCACACATATCCATCACTTTCCAGTCTACTAGATCATGATCTTTTTTCTTTTTGGCTGCCTGCAGCATCTCTGCGCTGATATCCGTTCCAGTAACATGGTAACCATCCTTCGCAAGTGCTATCGTGATTTCTCCACTGCCGCAAGCGAGTTCTAGCACTTCCTTACCGTTTACATATTCTTCGATTAACGCTACCCATGCTTGCGTAGCTTCTTCATCTTTAACTAAAGCATCATAAAATTGTGCCAATGTTCCATACATCATAAGGAAAAGTCCTCACTAGGCAAATCCGCATATAATTTTTCTAACTGAAAGTGCGCTCTTTCTTCTGTTTGAAATACATGTACGACAATACTGTCTAAATCAACCAACACCCAACTGGAATCCTTATCGCCTTCCATGCTGCGTACAGTATAACCATGTTCCTTTACACGATCTGCCACATTATCTGCAATCGCATAAACCTGGCGTAAACTTGGAGCACTGCAAATTACCACATAATCAATGAACGGGTTTAATGTATGATATTCAAATATAACAGGGTGTTCTCCCTTTTTTTCATCTATGGCTTTTTGTACGACTTTTATTAATTCCTTCATGAAATTACTCCTTTTTTTCGCAAATATTCCTGCTGTTCCTGTTTTACTCTTGCCAATCCCAATGACAAGCTTTTTTCACACAATAACAGTTGTTCACTGGAATCATAGCCTCGTGCTGGATCCAGCTTATCTGCCACATATAAAATAATTGCATATGGCGAAGCGCCATCTCCTAAGACATGATGATAAATAGCAGAGATGATACGTTTATCCTCCATATATAAAAAGCGTTTTGCATAATCAGCACCAATATAGCCATGCCAAATCGCCCTATTTTCCTGCAAATGAGATGGCATATGATGAATCATCCAGATCTTTGCCTTTTCAAAAGGCATTTGTTTACAAATATCGTGTGCAATACCCATACACCATGCGACATGTTCGTCTAAGTGATGTGCATGTGCTAGTCTGACACAAACTTCAGCGACCGATACCGAATGCTGGAAACGCTTTTCCGACATACTTGCTTTCACCCAATTTATTACATATAGTCCATTGCTTCCGATATAACGCCTTACTGTCTTAGGTAAAGCCCATTTCTTTTCACCATTTCTAATTTCTGTACTAGAAACCGAAATCAGTTGCATTGGAACACGTTTCATCCCCGTCGGCAACTGACCGTCTTCATGACGTGAAAACACATAAAAGCATGCTTCTTGTTTCAATTGCGCACTATCTTTCCATTTATCAAATTGCGCTGCCTGATCATCACCAATCAAAAAAGAAAAAGTGTCATGAGGAAAACGTTTTTTTAGTTCCTTTATCGTACGTATCGTATAGGAAACACCATCTAGCTCTCCTTCTAATGTACAAAGCTTCATTTTACGATATGGAGCTATCGCCAACTTCACCATGGCACATCGATGATGGAAAGCTACTTGTTGTCCCTTTTTTAATGGCGCATCTTTACAAGGTAAAAACCAAACCTCATCAATTGGAAGTTTTGCTAAAGCGGTTTTCGCAATTCGCAAATGGCCCTCGTGTATCGGATCAAAACTTCCTCCCAGCAAAGCGATACGCATATTATAACCCCAGCTTATTCTCTTTGCTGCGTCGATAGAAAATAACAGTACGTCCTATCGTTTGTACAACTTCACTACGCGTTCCCCCGGCAATATCTAAAGCTGCCTCTTGTACGGAAAGAGGACATGTTTTTAATAATGAAACTTTTACCAACTCATGGGCTTCTAAAGAATCGGAAATTGTTTTAATCATATTGAGCGTCACTCCATCTTTTCCTATCTGAAATAACGCCTTTCTCGTTTGCGCAATTGAGCGCAGTGTTTTTTTATCTTTACTTGTTAACATTATATCATCGCCTTTCTAAATGTTACATTTGCATATTTACTAACATATACACGAATCGTTTTCACATCTCCACTTACACAAAACCAGCCTAAGCCATGAATCACTACATCAACTTTTTCACCTTTTGGATGCATTTCAAACATCTGCATCTCCTTTATGCTCTCATCAATGGCAGGCGCCAATAATTCACCGAGATGTTGTTGCCATAACTGATCAGCCTTTTCCTGTTTGCTGCGATGTAAAGGAAGATCAGGCGCAAAGTATGCTACACAGCTCACCTTGTGACCACCTAGCAAATCCAAGCGCACAAAACCTGCTAAGGATATAGTCTGGTCTTGATACAATTGATATCCTCTCGGTTTTAATGGTTTTAGTGGAATCATTGTCTTCAATAGCCTATCATCTACATGTGTCAATAAAGAATCCATTCTTGTTAATCCCGGAGTATCATATAAGGTATAGCCATCCATGTTGATTTCATTAAAATCCAAGGTTGTACCCGGATGACGAGAAGTCGTCAGATCCCCTTTCTCACATAAGGCATTTAACATTGTACTTTTTCCTGCATTTGCCATTCCCATCACCACAACATCACGTTCATTGCGATAATGTTCAATGGCATATGCAATCTCATCAATGGAATTATTTTCATCACGTCTTGGATGTTTCATCAAATCTCCGCAAATGACAATTCCCTTAACCTGAATAGAAAGTTCTTTTAAACGCTGTAACAAAAAATCGCCTAATTTTTGATCCGACATGGTTGCCGGCAGCAGATCTCTTTTAGTTGCCACCATTAAGATGTCTTTATGCAGCAGATGTCGATTTAACCCACTGACCATATTTGCCTCAAAATCAAACAGATCAACGACCCAAACAACAAGTGCATCCATCATCGCTATACGTGCCAGCACCTCATCCGAATCAATTCCTTGTTTCATAGAGATGACAACATCATCGTAATGACGAATACGAAAACACCTTTGACAATAGTCTGCCTCTGGTTTTGGTGTATAACCAAGTTTTGTTTTATCTTCACTTTGCATAACAACGCCACAGCCTTTACAAATCTTACTCATCATATTCTCCTTTCACCAGTTTTCCTGTTACTTTCAATAAGGAAAACACAATATTTTCAAACACGCGATTCACCTTAGTGAAAGAAAGATCACGTTCAACGACTTGTGCCGTCAAAATCGTATAAAACCGCATAACATTGGCACCTAAGATATCCGTCATCAGCTGATCACCTAAAACTGCCACCACATCTCGCTTCACATGAAAATCTTTTAACATTTTTCGGTAGGTTTTAGGCAACGGCTTCATAGCAAATGGATAAAAAGGAATATTTAATCCTTTCGCAAAGGTGGCAACACGTTCTTCTACATTATTGGATATAAAAACAATTTGAATACCTGCATCCTGAATGGATTTCAAAAAAGCGATTGCTTCATCATCCGGTACAGCTACATCATGAGGGACAAGTGTATTATCAATATCGCAAATCAAAAGCTGAATGCCTTGCTCTTTTAAAAACGCAGGTCGCAGTGCCGTATAACGATGGATATAATAATTCGGGGTAAACAGTTTCAGCATTCCATGCACTCCTTTGAATTCACAGTATATATCTTACCATATTTCCTTGTTGTCTGGGTAGAAAAAACATGTAAAAATCAATGCAAATGGCTTTTTTACCATATCATGAATGGTTATCTGCCGATTTCCAAATACAGTTATTCATGATGTGAAGAAAAAGGAGTTGCACTTTCATTACAATCTTTTATCCGTTTATTTTCTTTACTTTTTCAAAAAAGAGTGTTACACTCTATACATACCAAACGTATGTATGTTAGTGAGGTGTGGTTATGGCTAGAAATAAACATCCAGAACAAACCGTTCAAAAAATTCTGGATGTCAGTCTTAAATTATTTGGCGAAAAAGGCTATGAGAAAACAACCATTCAAGATATTGTAGATGCTTTAGGAATGTCAAAAGGTGCTATTTATCACCATTTCAAATCAAAGGATGATATCATTGAGGCATTGGGAAATCAATCCTATTCCTCCATTGACGGATTAAGAGCTTATGTATCTTCATTCAACGATATGAATGGACTGGAAAAACTACGTATGATTTTTAAGGCTCAGCTAAAGGATCCACGTAAACGTTCACTTGATCCTGTCATGATGGATGCCTATTCTAATCCAAAGTTTATGGTCATGAGTTTACAGGAAACATTATGTGAAGCTGCTGCTTTTGGTGCTACCTTAATTGAAGAAGGTATCAAAGATGGTAGTATTCAAGCACAAGATTCGCTATGTGCCAGTCAAGTGTATCTGTTGTTAATCAATTTCTGGTTAGTAACTCCTTTAGAACCTTATGATGAACAGCATATCAAGAATAAAGTTACGTATTTACGCAAATTGATGGAAGAAATGGGAATTCCTATTATCAATGATGAATTGGAACAAAATTTCTTAGAATATTTGAAAGCTGTACTCGCCTAATATTGCTGCCTAAAATGGCAGCTATCTTTTAACCAACATACATACCGTCGTTCGGTATTATAAAAAGGAGAACTCTTGTATGAAGAAACATTATGTATGGAACAAAAATTTCACTTTGCTTGTCATCGGCCAGATCATCTCATTATTCGGCAATGCCATGCTTCGCTTTTCCTTATCCCTTTATGTATTAGATACCACCGGTTCAGCAAGTGCATTTGCCACAATCTTAGCTATTTCCATGATTCCTACCATTCTCTTATCCCCCGTTGGCGGTGTTTTAGCAGATCGTATGAGTCGTCGTCACATCATGATCTTACTAGATTGCTTTACCGGTTTTTTACTGCTTGGTTTCACGTATTTAATCACACAAGCATCTTCCTTAGCCCTTGTTGCCATCACAATGATCGTATTATCAATTATTCAATCCTTCTATCAACCTGCTGTACAAGCCAGCATTCCCTTATTGGTTGATGAAGAAAAATTGATGCAAGCGAATGGGATTACCGTACAAGTAAATGCGTTAGCCACTTTGTTAGGCCCCATCTTAGGTGGTGTTTTATTCAGCCTGCTTCCCTTTGCTACTTTATTGATTATTTCTGCTGCTTGCTTCTTATTTTCTTCCCTATTGGAATGCATCATGCAGATTCCGTTTGTGCCTCAAAAACGAAAAGATACATTTCTAAAATCCACCTGGCAAGATCTGAAAGCAGGTATGCAATTCGTCTATTGTGATCGTCCAACATTATTTAAGTTATTGATGATCCTTGCCCTGTTAAATTTCATTTTATCATCTTTAATGAGTGTCGGTTTGCCGGTCATTTCAAATATCACACTAGCTTTAGATCCCGTTTACTTTGGCTGGTTACAGGCAGGTATCGGTATTGGCAGCATCATTGGCGCTATGTTACTACCTATCTTTCAAAAACGTTTTCAGCTGGCTCATTCGTATATCTTTCTCATGCTTGCTAGCTTATTTCTTTTCCCTATCGGTCTAGCCATAATGTTTTTAAACAGTGTTTATGTAAGTTATGCTATCGTATTCGCTGCCAGTATTTTATGTATGGCTTTTGCTGCTATTTTCAACATCTATGCACAAACCTATTTACAACACAACACACCAAACGAGATGCTAGGAAAAGTCAGTTCCTTTGTTACGATGATCGTTATGTGTACCTATCCGTTAGGACAAGCTGTCTATGGTGTCTTATTTGATGTATTGGATGCGCTGCCGTATCTGATTTTTATGGTCGCTGCCTTCATATCCATTGGCATCAGTTTACGCTGTCGCTCAATATTAAAAGTAATAGAATAGCTTTTCTTGTATGCCATGCTTCCTATGTTTTATAATAAATACTACTAAGAGGTGATACTATGAGCGATTTTGAAGAAATTAAAAAAGAGCTTTTACAATGTCGGCTTTGTGAAAACATCTTTCCACACGAGCCAAGACCGATTTTTCAAGGAAATCCTCACGCAAAAATTTTTCAGATTTCTCAGGCGCCTTCCATTCATGTACATGAAAGTGGCCTTCCTTTTAACGATGCCAGTGGAAAACGGTTGCGCCAAGAATGGTATCAAATAAGTGCTGCATGCTTTTATGATCCAAACAATTTCTACATTGCCTCTATGGGACATTGTTATCCCGGCAAAAAAGAGCGTGGAGGTGATTGTTTACCACCCAAACATTGTGCAGAGCACTGGTTACAAAAAGAAATGGCAATGGTGGATAACGAGCTTTATATCATCATTGGTGCACTTGCTGCCTCTTATATATTCCCCAAAATACCTTTTCATGATCTTGTCTTTAATACCCAAACCTTACACGATCGAAAAGCTTTCATCTTGCCACACCCTTCCCCTTTAAATAATCGCTGGCTCAAACAACATCCAAAATTTATTAGTGAACGCCTTCCACTTTTACGCAAAGTCTTACATGAAATTTTAGGTATTCCATTCCTTTAAAAAAATGACGTAGCAGTTACGTCATTTTCATTTTGGTCTTGTTTCCTCTAATAATCCCTGACAGCCTTCCAATACATCCACAAATGTTTCATCGAAATTACCTGTATACCAAGGATCCGCGATATTCCCTTTTCGCTTTGTATGATCCAATAATTTAGAAAGTTTATGATGATACTGTGCTGGCAGCATGCGTGTTAGATTACATATATTGGCATCATCCATACCAATGATGTAATCGTATTTTTCTGCATCTTGTAAGCAAATCTGTCGTGCATAATGTTCGACAATTGGAATATTTTGTTCCCTAAGTTTTCTTCTTGTTCCATGATGAATCGGATTGCCAATTTCTTCTGTGCTTGTTGCAGCAGAGGCAATACAATATGATCCTTGTAGATGGTTCTTTTTAACCAACCAGCACATGATGGATTCTGCCATCGTTGAGCGACAGATGTTCCCATGGCAAATAAAAAGTATTTTAATCATGTTCTTATATCTCCTTAAATCGTCATATTTCCTTGTATAAATTCTTATATTTTAGCAGGAAAAAGTTGTAAAATAAACTACCCTTATTTTATAACTCACTTATTATCCATTTCTATCATTTCTTTTGAATATCAACAAAGACCAAGTGATTGTATGCATTCAGTGTAACTCCTACATCAGAATGTTCCATAATCTTTTATAATGTCTTAGGGTTCATTCCTAACTTTGCCATATTAGAACAAAGGTATGTTGACAAACATGAGGTGTGATTTTAAGTGATTCCTGTTTATATATTTTATTATACTTCTAAGAACCGCTTTTGCGATTTATCATAGGCACAAGCCTTGTACCGCTTTCTATCTTTGTGCCCTCTATAGTATATTCTATATAACATTTACTTTGCAACTGTGATTTACATCAATAACACCTTTTTCTAAATCAATATCAGAAATCATCAAACCAACTATTCAGAAATATGAAGCCCCGTTTTAAATAGAATGTAAATTACTTCATAATACTTACCAAAATGCTTACCCTGTTTCGCAAATTTAAGAAGAGGATATGGAACTGTTTCAGAAGTATTAAGGAATAATCATTTTGATGATGAGGATAAGTAACCTTTTCCTCTTGCGAGAAGATACAGAATACAAAAATCCTAATAAAGAAGAAAGGAATAAAAAATATGGAAAGTTCACTTGACATTTTCTGTTCAAAAAAGCATTATAAGGCTTAGAAAAGGAAAGCAAACTTTCCATGTATTTCAGAAAGGAGTATGTTGTGAAAAATCGTTTAGAAGAATTACGAAAACTAAGAGGTATTAAACAAGAAGATTTAGCAACTGCTCTTGAGGTATCTCGTCAAACAGTAGGCTCTTTAGAAAATGGACGCTACAATCCATCTATTTTATTAGCCTTTAAAATTGCAAGATACTTTCAAATGAGTATTGAAGAAATTTTTATTTATGAGGAGGAAAGCAAAAGTGAAAAATAAACATAAACTGTGGTACATTGGTTATATTGTTTCAGCAATTTTAGTTCTTATCATTTTATTTACAGATTTTCCTAAAACAGCAGATATAGGGCTCCTAATTTTAATGAGTATAATCTTTAGCATTTCTCATACACAACTTATGCATAATAGAATGATGAAAAATGATATTGATTATAAAGTGAATGTGATGGACGAACGAAATATCTCAATTAAAGAGAAATCTGGAAATATCATGAATATGATTACTATGGTACTATTAGGTATAGTAACAGTTATATTTATTTCCTTTGATTATTTCATTCCAGCGATTATTACGGGAGTTATTATTGCCGTACAACCGATTATTCTTATTATAGTAAGTAATATGATTGAGAAAAAAATGTGAATGAAAAGTATATTGATTATAAATTCAAATTAATTCTTTGTGTGTCAGCTAATAACTTTTGCGTACTTGTTTGTTGCTCTTGTATTACTTACTTCATGTTGACGCATGGATTATAAGAATTATATCCCATTTATTCCTATCCAAACTTTTTTAGGAATCGTTTTATATAAACTTTCTCTTACTTTTTATATCTTCTTAAAACCCCACGTGTTTTCTTAGCAAAATAATTTTAACATTCTCAGTAATAGTTACTATAACACTATATTATAGTAACTATTACTTTTTATATAGAGAAGCTATATCATATATTCTCTGCTTCATTTTTTCACGAACATGTAATGGTTCCAAACATTCGCACTTATCTCCAAAGCTCAAAACAATATCATAATAATAATCATTCTCTATAAAAGGAAAACTGACGATATAATGCTCCTTATCATCGGGAATGAAATTTTCGTATGGACAATAATCAAGTACCCTATCTACGATAGACTTATGAATACGAATTTTAATATTTGTTTGTAGGGTTGCTAAAACATCTGCAAACTCTAATTTGGGTTTTTGATAATCGCGTGGTATAAAAGTTTCCTTTTGTTTTTGTAGGGTTGACATACGCGACAATCTGAATAAGCGAAAATCGTTTCTTTTAAGGCAATATCCATATAAATACCAATGCGTACTTTTTAATACGAGTTGATAAGGCTCAACGACACGTGTAGTCTTATTTCCGCGATGGGCTATATAATCAAATGACAGTAGCTTATTTTCTTGTAAAGCTACTTTGATAATTTCTATATATGATTGTATGTTGCTGTTACCTATCCATTGACTAAAATCTATATAAATTTGATTAACCTTTAGTTCAATTTCTTTAGCCCTTTCTGTGGGTATAAAACTTTTGACTTTCGCAAGTGCATTTCTTAATTCATCACTCTGTATCATGTTTGAAATACTGGAAAGTCCTATTAGAATAGCGGAAAGATCAGCAGTTGAAAATACCTTTTTATCAATCTTATAATTTGGCATGATCTCAAATCCACCGCCAACTCCCGATGTAGAACGAATAGGAATGCCTGCCAATTCAATAGCATCTATGTCACGGTAGATTGTGCGTAATGAAACTTCAAACATGTCCGCTAACTCTTGTGCGCTAATACGATTTTTATCAAGGAGAACCAAAACTATACTTATTAGTCTATCAACTTTCATTTGGTTACCACCTTTCAAATTTACTTATTTTATTATAGATTGTTGTCATAATGGTGTCAACGATAGTGTGATACACTAAGTAACGAAAGGAGTCTATAATAAAAAGAAAAAATTCTTAGTAATCATTACTGTTCAAAATGACAATAAAGAATTATAAGGAAATTATCGGATATGTAAACATCCTATGTAATAGACGATAAATAATGATATTCATGTGCCATACATTAGATCAGATAATTTAATAGTTGTCATAATAAACAGCAATTACTAGAAAAGTTTCACTATTATGATGCAAAGAATGTAATTAATTTGTATGAAATTTAAAGCTTAGGAACTTTTAAAAGTGGATAATAAGCAAACGAAAATGGAGGAATTTTATGGTTACCGTTTATGTTTATATTCTTGATACTTTAGTAGATTGGGAATTAGGTCATGTTATTTCAGAGCTTAAATCTGGTCGTTTCTTTAAGAAAGATGCACAACGTATAGCACTCAAAACAGTTAGCTGCTCTAATGATGTCGACCATTTTTTACGGACAACTTAAATTTACATATCTGTTTGCACCTTTGCTCTTGTGGCTTTGAGCCAATATAATTGGCTCAAAGGACGGTGATTAAAATGGATATGCCAAAGCATATTACAGACGAGAAAACAGGTATCAGCTATACGCTGCAAGGTGATTACTACCTGCCCAATTTAGTGCTACTCGAACAAGAGCATTATGAACTCGGCAGATTTGCCCGACTGAAATACCGATACTTGCAGAACTGCCACAAGGCTTTGCTTGCTTCAATGCGGGTGGATTGTTCCCTCAATCGATATTTGCACGAGGTTGATGAAGAATGCGAGGAAGTCTTTTCTCGGCTGGTAAAGGAACTTTCCGAAAAAGAAGGTGTTACCGAAAAACTAAAAGTGAACAATCAGATGGAATGGGTGCGGAGAATGAACAGTATCCGCAACCGTGTGGAAGAAATCATACTCAAAGAATATGTGTATGTATAGGGCGACAGAAAAGACGGTGTGGTTGATTTCCTTGCAAAGATACGGGAATACAGAGGAATTACCAAGCTGAACGCAAGGGTTGTGAACGAGCTGATAGACAAAATCACGATTTCCGAGCGTGTTGTTTCTTCGGATGGTGTCAAAGAACAGGCCATCACTATTTATTACAAATTCGTTGAGGGAAATCTCAACGAACTACATATTGTACCGACAAAGCGGTGGACAGAGTTAGCTCCAAGACATTGTGCGGTATGTGGGAAAGAATATATGCCGCTGTCTGCGGTTGCGAAATACTGCCCTGCTTGCAGAGAAAAGGTGCGCAAAGAGCAGTCAAACGAAAGTACAAGGCGCAGGAGAGCCGAAAAGAAGATTGCTGGTTGATACAAGGAACGAATGTGTGTGATTTTATTGAAAAAAGCCGACTTTTTTGATATAATTATCTTCAGTAATTGTCGGTGGTGAAGCAGACAACTTTGAATTTGTAGGGAGAAGTAATTTATGGTGTGCCCTTATTGTGAACAAGGTAATGTGGTTCAAGTAAAAATAAAAAGAACTGGTAAAAAAATTTATATTTGTGATGAATGCGATACTATTTGGTTAAATGGAGAAACGATTTCACATTTTAATGGGACTGGATTTGAAGAATATGCGAAAGCAAATGGTTTTCAATCCATATGGACAGAATTGGAATTATTATAAGACAACTTCCAGTTTATGAGAGAGAGGATAAAATGATTAAGCTTCATTTCTTTGATTATGGTAATTATGATTTGGATATTGAAAAAGAATTAGGAATTCAAAATGATGTAATTGATTTTGTAACAGACAATATTCAAAACATTTCTTTTGATTCTACAGATAATGAATTTGATTTGGAAGATAATTGGATATTTTGGTTTAAAAGCGATTCTGAAAACGAAACTTTAGATGAGTTAAATCAATTGATTTCATCAAGAATTAGAAATGAATCAACAATGAAGTATCAAATTACAATAGATGAAATGTAGTTATAAAATCCCAGTTTATGGGACTGTGAAAATATAATTTTTGAAAACGAACGATGTGAAATTACAAGACCGTCTATCTTTCAGGGAAGACGGTCTTTTATGCAAGAAAAAATAAATTTAATTTTACTGAGAGAAACAATATCCTTATCCGTCTAATAAGTGAAAGGAGAAAGAACATCCTTTCAGGAAGGAGGCAGTCAATGGATAACGGTGCAAGTAGCTACCGCCGTTTCCTTGATGGCGATGAAAATGGCATTGTCGAGATAATAAGGGATTATAAAGACGGTTTAATTTTCTATCTGAACGGATTTACGCAAAACATTTATGTTGCTGAAGAACTTGCAGAAGAAACTTTTGTAAAACTTGTGGTAAAAAAGCCGAGATTTTCCAACAAAAGCATATTCAAAACTTGGCTGTATGCTATTGGGCGAAATGTAGCGATTGATTATTTAAGACATACCTCCAAAACATCCAATGCTCCGATAGAGGACTATCAGAATATGATAAGTGATGAGGAAAACCTTGAAAAATCCTACATACAAGAAGAATACAAAATTGTTGTGCACAAGGCACTTGCAAAATTAAAGCCTGAATATCAGCAGGTGATTTATCTTATCTTCTTTGAAGATTTCAGCAATACTGAAGCAGCAACCGTAATGAAGAAAAATAATCGTCAAATAGAAAACCTTGTTTATCGTGCGAAAATGTCACTCAAATCAGAACTTGATAAGGAGGGCTTTGAGTATGAAGAACTATAAAGAAATGGCTGATAGCGTATTTCAACGCAGCAATGAAATCATTGCAGAAAACAAAAGGAAGAGAAAAAATTTAATAGGAATTACCTCAGCAATATCGTGTGTCTGCCTTGTTGCTTTGATTGGCTTTGGCGGAATGAAAAATGGATTGTTTGGGAATGTTGTTCCGAGTGAAAAACCGGGGCAATCGACTGTAACACCGCCACCGACAATACAGCAAGAGCAAAATGATTATCCAGTCATTTTTGGTGATGGAAATACAGTTGATTCAGCAATAATTGATTGGAATGGAAAGAAAATTGATATTTCGCTTCAAACAGCATTTGAGTCTTATGATGAAAAGAACAAATTTGCTATTACCGCCAGCTATAATTATATTGACAAGCAGTTTGTTTTTAACGGAAAAACATTGGGCGAATATGAAGCAGCTAAACTTGAGGAAAGCAGAACGCTTGAAAAGCTTGAGGGCTTGCTGAAGGACGGCGATTATCTACGGTACGGCGAAAGTCTGTATCAGACAGGGACTCCCGACAGGCCGAAATGGGACAAGGATTTATATGATAAAACCGTAGAGTTTTACGGAAAAGAATTTTTGGCAAGATATATTGTAAACGGAGAATTTCTTCAGGATAAGGTAAATAGCGACATTGGAAACTATCAACTGAAAGCTGAAGCCGAATATGAAGAAGCATTTCAAGCATACACAACTGCAATGCTTAAAGCGGCAAAAGATAAAGTAATCGGACAAAATGTTGCTTGTGAAATATCCAGCGACGGAAATTCTTTAATTCTCTACCCAACGGAAGAACAGTTTACAACTCTTTCGTTCGATAATTTAACTGAGTGGTACTTTGGTCTTGAAGTAAAGAATAGTGATGCAGGACAAGACTTAATCGTAACGGAATAACCTGACATTATAAGCAAACTCCCAGATAGTCTTTTATTTAGCCGATGGCTTGTGAGAATATCACTTGTCATCGGCTTTTTCTATTTTTAACTAAACTGTCCGTAAAGTCTGACCGACAGAGCCTATCCACACAATGGGTGGTATGACAATAGTACCCGACTGCTTAATCGATGATATTGTTGTGAATGAAACAAGTGTCTTACTCTTACCGGGCGCTGACACTTGGAGCGATCCAAAACATGGTACAATTATTGAAAAAGCGAGCGAATTTCTTTCTTTAGGTGCTACTGTTTGTGCAATTTGTGGAGCCACTGTAGCACTTGCTAACTATGGGTTATTGGATAATCGTCCCCATACAAGTAATGGGATAGGTTATCTAGACATGTTTTCTCCTTGCTATGAAGGGAAAAATCATTATATTGATAAGCCCTCTGTGGCAGATAATAACCTTATTACAGCAAGTTCAGCCGGAGCCTTGCTATGGTCAAAACAAATTATTAAGCATTTAAATGTCTTTCAATCAAGCACCCTGGAGTATTGGTATGAATATTTCAGCACAGGAGAACCACAGCATTTCTTTGCTCTTATGCAAAGTTTGTCATCTAACGATGAATAAATGTTATACGCTTTGCTTAAAGAGAATGATATCTTGTGAAACTGCTAATCGTTTCAAATTAGCGTCATGAGGAACAATTATTTTGACAAACTGGAGAATGGTTATCTTCCAATTCTCAATATCAAACAGAAAATGCCGATTTTTAATAAACTATATAAGAATATATACAGAATGCAAAAGAATTATTAGTGAACGTCTTCCGCTTTTACGCAATGTCTTATATGAAGTTTTAAGTATCCTATCCCATTAAAAAATGACGTAAATGCTACGTCATTTTCATTTTATCTTGTATTCTCTAATCATCTTGCTATCTTTCCAATATTAAGCATATAAGTAAACAATACAATCCATTTATTTCACACACCGCTCTATCTTTTTAATTAATGCCGGGGATAGTTTCTTTCTATTAGCCGCATTTGCACATACAATTTTTCCTATAGGTTTCATACCTGCTGTTTTGAAAAATTCATCCATATTGCGGATTGCCCCTCTGCTTTGACCAAAAATCCACGAAAACGGTGCAGGAGTATTACAGGAAGTTAATAGCAAATATTTCTTGCCTTTTAAACGTGGTTTGGGGAAAGTTGTCGTTTCTTCCATTGCTGTTCCTAATAATCTATCAAACAAATTTTTGACCGGTGCTGGCACATTTGCCCAATAAACAGGTGCTGCCAGAAATACAATCAAGGATTCATGTAATAAGGCAACAATTTCTTGTATATCATCTTTTTGAACACAAACTTTGGTATCCATACAAGCCCGACAACCTTTGCAGAAAGAAATATTTTTTTCATATAAATTTACTTTCCTTACTGTATATCCCCTTTCTTCTGCTTTATGAACTGCACAATCAAACATAGCTGCTGTCATCCCATTTGTATGGGGACTACCAAAAATGGCAAGTACATTCTTTTCATTCATAGTCATTTCTCCTTTGCAATAGATTGATACAACATTTGAAAACCATAATCCAAAAATTGCTTTTTCGATAAATTCATCGTACTTTGAATATAGTTCTCCTTATTTGTAGCTAGTTGAATAAGTCCTGATAGCATCCCCCAAAAAGTAAATATAGTTGGGATAATTTTCAGATCTTCACGCAAATCACCGTTTTCCATACCAGATATCAGAAAATCTTTTAACTTATCGTTTATTTTTTCTCCTATTTGATATGTTTCCTTCTCCTCGGGCAAACAATCATTATTTTCAAAGTCAATATTGATTTTATCTAATACCATTTTAAAATAAAAAGGAAATGCTTCTTGATACTGCACCAATCCACGACAAATAAAATCATATTTTGTTTTCGTTGTTTCCTTTTGTACTAACGCAGAAGATATAGAATCGTAAAGTTTTCGCATACTATCTAAAACCAAAATACCGATAATTTCCTCCTTATTCTTAAAATAAACATAAAGGGTCGCTTTGCTGTATCCGGCTGCTTTTGCTATATCATCCATAGAAGTCGCCGTAATACCCTTTTGCATAAATAAGGTAGATGCTGCTGCAGCAATCTTTTCCCGATGAGTACTTTTCGGCTCTTTTTTCCTTCGTCCCATTGTCTCCTCCTCTTATAATTAAACTCACAGTTTAATTATAAACAATTTCCAGTGCTCATGTCAATTTAAATGGTTTCTTTCGTGTACAATTGACTTTTTTGGTTTATTTTTATTAATTGACGATCATCTCCCTTTCACATGAAAAAAAGGCAGCTTCCATTTCTATTAGAAGCCACCGTTTCATAAAACATACAATCATACCATATTAAGGCACTTTCCTTCCATTTTCAAATTATCAAGGTTGAAATGAGGCCAGTTCATATAGGTTACGCATATATCTATGCGTTACTACTTTCACTCACCTTTTTTAAGAACATATCCACATATTTTTTATCTATCCAATCATGGGCTTTTCCTTGCGTATTTACCAACGCACGCATAGATGCATCCATTTCCGAAACCTCTTTCCCCTGTAAAGCTTTGCGTAATGAGCGACATAATGCTCTGTCTTTGAAATTCATCTTCTCTTCATCATATGTCCCTTGCCCATAGGAAAACGAAATCGAAAGATTACAATTCTTCATGTTATTCATTTTAATTTCTTCAAGATAATCATCACAATACGCACTTGCCCCTACCGCAAATACATAAATTTTTTTCATCTTAATATGACGTTCCATTTTCTTTACATACTTCATCCCAGCAATTTTTCCGGCATAAATACCTCCTACAAGGATAATACGATCGGCTGTTTCTAACATTTGCTTCTTACATTGCTTTAATTCCGTCGCAGGATCCCCTAACGCATGTGATATCATTTCTGCATAGCGTTGGGATGCGCCATATTTTGATGTATAGATAATTAAATTCTTCATGTTATTCTCCTTTTTCCATCGCCTGTTCGGCAGCCTTTAAAATACATACACTGCTAATGGTTGCTTGTGATACAGTATCTACCTCTAAGGATTGTTTCTGCAATACATCGCTTACGATATTTTCAGCAGCCTTTCCTAAACCATGTTCATGGGTAATGATTTTCACATCGGCTATGCGTTTGTTTTCAATATACACTTTGACCTTTGCGGATACAGGAAATATGCTATAACTTCCTTCATACACACCATCCTTTATTGCTGCAAGTTTCGGTGTATGAAGCTTTATCCGGTTTGTTTTTTGTGTAATATCCTGTAATAATACAACGATGGAAATGCCGATTCCCACCAAACCCACAAGTACACAGATAGCAATGCGTTTCATTTTTTTATGCTTTTTCACTTTTTGTCCTCTTTTCCAAACACTCTACTCCCTCATATAAACGCATAAACAATTGAAACAATTGTTGTAATTCTTCATTGCTGTAGTGTTCAAATACACACGTAAGCTCTGTTTGATAATTCACAAATACCGTATCAAAGAAATCATGCATCTTTGGTGTAGGAACAATTGTAGCTGCCCGCACATCTGCTTTGTTTTTTTTGATGGTTACATAACCGTTTCGTTCTAAAACAGCTGCTAACTTTTTAACATTTTGTCTCGAACACCCCATCATACTACCTAATTGAGTAAAGGTCATCTGTGTATCTGCTTGGCGAATTAATGACAGCAACATAAACTGCTTTAATGTGATATCTGGGATCCGTTCATCAAAAATAGTCTGCAAACGATTCCCTAATATGAATAAAGTACTAAAAATAGCTTTTTCCTGTTGCTCACGCGTCTTTGAAAAACGTTGTATCAGTTCTTGTAGTTCCATGTTTATCTCCTTTATTAGTAACAAGTTACTCATATTATAGCAACTTGTTACGTATTTAGCAAGATAAATAATTAAAAAATAAGAAATGTTTGTGACATCAAAAAGAGGAGATAAGTACAATCTCCTCTACATTCATATTATCTATTTAAAATATTCAACCGCCAGCTTTGCACCTAGCTTTGCATTATTGTATACTAATGCAATATTTGCTTTAAGACTTTCACCATGACTGTTTTTAACGATTTCAGCTAACAGAAAAGGTGTAACGGCTTTTCCTTTAATTCCTTTTTCATCAGCTTCTTTTACAGCTTGCAAAATCAAAGAATCAATATATGCCTTATCCATAGAATCTTCCTTAGGAATAGGATTGGTGATTAAAATGCCACCTTGTAAACCTAGTTTCTCTTTTGTATGTATTAAGGCACTGATATCTTCAACACAATCCATTCTCGTGTTTAATTTATACTCACTTTCAGCAGTAAAAAATTGTGGTAAATAATCTGTTTTATATCCTACGACGCAAACCCCCTTCGTTTCAAGATATTCTAATGTTCTCGGCAAGTCTAAGATTGACTTCGCCCCTGCGCAAATAACGTTAACATCCGTTTGTGCAAGCTCTTCTAAATCAGCTGAAACATCTAGTGTCTGTTCATATCCACGATGAATTCCACCTATTCCGCCTGTCACAAAAAATTTAATACCAGCAAGTTTCGCACATATCATCGTAGTTGCAACCGTAGTAGCGCCTATTTTCTTTTCAGATAAAACCTGAGCCAAATCTCTACGTGAAACTTTCGCAACATCCTTTGCGGTTGCCAATGTTTGTAAATCTTCATCATTTAAACCAATTTTAATTTTTCCATCCATAATTGCTATGGTTGCTGGTACTGCCCCTTGCTCACGGATAATAGCTTCACAATTTTTCGCCATTTCCACATTTTGGGGATACGGCATTCCATGTGAAATAATTGTTGATTCTAAAGCCACGACTGCTTTATTACCTTCAATTGCTTTCAGCACCTCATCTTTTATATCTAAAAATGCATTCATATTTATTCACCCTCCTTAATGTTATCCCATAATTTTGACCAGTATTGCAACATCTGGGATGGATGCAGAACACCGAATTCCGTAACGATTCCTGTTATATCGCTTGCTGGTGTCAGATCGAAAAATTGGTTTATGACTTCTACTTGATCAAAATCCTTAAAATCATCTTCATCTACGAGCTCGCATTTGTCTCTTCTTTCTAAAATCACTTTTTCACCATTTAAGGTTCTTATATCAAGTTTATATAATTCACTTGCAAAATAAACTGGTATCTTGCAACTTTGTGCAAGACGCGCAATTTGCGCACTCCCCATCTTGTTCGCAACATCGCCATTGGTACAAAGTGTGTCTGCTCCCATAATGATCATATCTGCCTCATTCATAAACTCGTATACCGATGCATCTGAAATAAACATCGTTTCAATACCTAATCGAGTTAATACATTCACAGCATTTCGTGATTCACGTAAAGGCCTTGATTCCGTACAAATAACCTTAAAGCGTTTCTTGTCATTTGCTGCTGATTGAAAGATTCCCATCAATGTACTACTATAGCTGTGCATCAAAACAACATCATGATCATGAATAAGATGAGATCCAATTTCCCCGACTTTTTCTACAGCTACAAACGATTGTTCAATAATATTATCACATAAGTGAATCACCTTTTCTTTTAGTATGTTTACTTCCATCGTTTCATCTAATTCTTGCATAATGGCTTCACAGCTATTATAAATTGTTGCCATTGTTGGCTTTAATTCATACATCTGTTTTTTTAAATAGGTGAACCGTGTTTTGATTTCGCT
Source organism: Longicatena caecimuris (assembly GCF_004341945.1). GTDB lineage: Bacteria > Bacillota_I > Bacilli_A > Erysipelotrichales > Erysipelotrichaceae > Longicatena > Longicatena caecimuris. Next base: position 59,567 of record NZ_SMBP01000013.1, on the reverse strand, counting down.
AAAAGTTTTTAAATCCTCTTGTTGCAAAGCAAGCTTAAATGCCCAAGCAGCTGCTCTACCAAAAGGACTTCCTCCCTTGACATTCATATTGCGTATTTCTTCTATTACATGATCAGCTGATTGAAATGCAATATCTTTTACTCGATTTTTCATTACTATGCATTCTCCTTTTCATCAATTCCCATCAAATAAGTTAAAACAAAAGTTATGAGGCCACCAACAACACAGCCTAACATCAAACCGCCAAAACCTGCTCCCAAATAGACTGGGAATGTATAAATACTTAGTGCTACCGCTGCCACTGTTCCAGCTCCTGCTGCTCCAGTAATTGCGCCGCCAATAGCACCACCTATACATACTGCGATAAATGGTTTTTTATATTTAAGGTTTATACCATACATTACAGGCTCAATGACGTTACCTGAAAAAAATGATGTTAAACTTAAGGTTAGTGCATTTTTCTTTATTTTCTTATCTTTTGCTTTTAAAGCAACAGCTAACCCGGCTGTAATTTGACAAATCAAAGATGGCGCATGCGTCATAATAATCATATCTCTTCCATACATTGCGATATTAGGCGCAGATACAAGCCCTAGAATAGCGATGTGCATACCAAAGATAATCAATATTTGCCAGATTCCGCCTATGATAGCACCTGCTAATACAGGGCTCAACTCATATGTCGATCTAAACAAATTCGCAAACAATTCTCCACCCCATACCCCTATAGGGCCAATCACAACAATAAGTAAAGGAATTACGATTAATGCACTCAGAAACGGAACAAAGATACTGCGTAAGGCATTTGGAAGTATTTTACGTAAAATAAATTCACATTTAGATATCAAATAGGCCGAACAGATTGCTGGTAAAATGGAACTACCATAATAAACATTGGTTACTGGTATCCCTAAAAAATTGACGCTTGTCGCATTGGCAAATATTGCCGAAAAATTAGGATATACCAATAATCCAACTACCATTAATGTAATGGATATATTCGCCTTAAAATATTTAGCTGCTGACCAGCCAATAAAAATAGGGAAAAAGCCATATAAGACATCACCTGCAACACTCAATATTTGGATCGTCGTATTTGTTTCTGATACCCCAGCGAGTACTGCAAGTTTCGCCAAAGCCGTAATGAAACCGGCTGCCAACATTGCCGGTATAATAGGACTGACAATTCCGGATAATAATGCTATCAGATTTTCAATGAATTTACTTTTTTTAGGAACATCCGCATCTAAATTTTCCTGAATCATTTCTTTATTTACATCTACAGTATCACCAACTAGTGTACTTGCTTCTGCAAACACCTCATCTACAATTCCACCCAATACGACTTGATATTGTCCACCTATGACGACAACCCGCATCACACCCTCAATTTTTTCCAATTCATTCTTTTTAACTTTCGCATCATCCTTCAAATTAAGACGTAGTCGTGTCATACAATGTGACATTTCTTTGATATTATCTACTCCACCAATACAATTCAAAATTTCCTTTGCCATGTTTTTAAAGTCTGCCATGTTTTTACACCTCTCTCTTTCTACTGCTAACCTTTTTATGACATCAACATATAAACATACTGTATAATTTTTTTATTTTCCTCCCTTCTGTTTTAAAATGGGGACGATGTGCATTGTCAAATATGCCGCTTCTTCATCACTTACATTTAAGTGCAGTTCAGATTTCATAAAATCAGATATCTTAGCAGCATATTCCCATTCTTCCCCATGTGCTATCTTTAAAGAACGTGAAACCTCATCCATAAACGTCCTGTCGAATGTTTTCTTCTCATCCGTAATAAGACGATTGAATAAACATTTTAAATGAATCAATAATCTTCCATATAAATATGAATTTTTATCAAGTGTATAATCTGTTAATGTATCTATATAATTTACCGTCCTTTCCAAATCCTTCATAATTGTTTTGTTTTGCAAACTGCTTAAATTAGATAACGCATTGATATAGTGAAAAGCAAGAAAGGCTGCTTCATGTTCATCAAAATCTGTATGTAACGCTTGATTGATGATAGCAATGGAATGTAATGCGGCATGAAACTCATTCGTATGAAACATCTTAATTTCATTTAGCAATGGATTCTCTATTTTCTGTTTATCTTGCCATGTCGTATAGGCGAAGTATATGTGATCTAAAAGCGATAGATACAACACGTCTTTAAATTTCGTTTGTAAATCTTCTTCCGCTGTTTTAATGACTTTCTCAACGATCATAAATAATGCATAAGGCATTTTATTCAAAATGGTTTCGATATATTTTTTATTACTAGTATCACTAACAAAGATACGCTCGATAAGTTGTTTATCCACAAGTGAATGGATTGTTCGATTACATTTAATACCTATTGCTTTCCCTAAGATAATCACTTCGTGATGATGTTCATCCATTGCGCTAATAGCATTATTGTTAATCGATTTTAGATAGAAGTATTTCATTGTAATTACCTCCTAATACATTTCAATACAACATCCCCCTCATAAATATCCTGTTCTTCTCTAATTGCTTTGATATCATATTCAGCACTGTTTGTGACAAATACATAAACATCCGGTAGTATCCCCAATTTTTTAAATGTGATAAGATCTATCTCACATATAGGCTGCATTTTTTTTACTACGTCATGTACCTGTAACCTACTTTCAATCGTATTTTTCTGTAGTTTTACTGTATCTACACCAATATGTAACATTACATCCATTCCATTCTTTGTTTGTATTCCGATGGCATGTTTAGTCGGAAAGATTGATGTAACAACACCTGAAACAGGAGCATAAATCTGTGAATCACTGGCTCTTACAAAGAATCCTTCGCCAAGTGTTTTTAATGCAAAAACTTCATCATTAGATGTTTCTAAACGTTTTAACTTACCTTCACACGGTGAAACGATTTCTGTTTCGTTTACTTTTTGATTTTTAAATATCGAAATTCGCATTCTTCATACCTCCAGAGAACAAAAAAAAGGCCACATCAAATATATGATGTGGTCTAGCATTAAGTAAATGGATTGATTCCTTAATTCGCTAACCTTTATACATGTATAGTATAGCAAGGTATGGAAGCGTTTGCAACACCTATTTTTTATTTTATGAAATATCCAAGAATACAACAAAAATAATCCTATGATCACTTCTATATCACAGATACTGATATAGTTAATACATGGCTTTTTCATGGTGCTGCTTTTAAGCATATGGCAAAAGCTTATTCTATTGCAATATACATACATTAGACTACTGTTTTCAGGATCAAAGCTCCCCTGTGGTTTTAACAAAAACTTACCTTTTCTTTCCTAAGGCTCTCTTATCAAACTACGTAGTTTCACATTGAGAAAAATTGGATATCGCGTAATTTTAACAATTGTTAATAATCACCATCACAGCTTTCAGCTTTACTTGTATCTCCTCTGAAAAACTGTTAAAATAATCTTCAGAAAAGAGGTAATCTGTATGGAAATTAATAAGAAAACAATTGAGCGTGTAACCAAAAAACTGATAGAAACGCCAAGCCCTGTCAGCTATTATGAAGAAATCACACCCGTCATGGAAGCCTTAGCTACAGAATTTGGCTATGCGGTCAGTTATGATCGCAAGCGCACCATCTATATTAAAGTAGAAGGTGAACATCCAGAAAAAACCATATGTGTGGGTGCACATTTAGATACCATTGGTTTGATGATACGTCATATCAATGAGGATGGTACATTGGCACTGCGTAATTTAGGTGGCATTAACTATAATAACATTGATGGAGAATGTGTGCATGTTCATACTCGCGATGGCAAATGCTATAGCGGATTGGTTGCTTGTACTTCACATTCCACACACGTATTTGATGATGCACGAAGTGCTGTTCGCGAAGAACGTAATATGATGGTCGTATTAGATGAGCATGTCAAGTGTGCACAAGATGTTCGTGCCTTAGGTATTGAACATGGTGATATCATCTCCATTGATCCAAATTATCATTATACCGAAAAAGGGTTTATCAAGTCACGCCATATAGATGACAAAGCGGCAGTAGGTGCTGTCTTTGCCGTACTGGAGAATTTACAAAAAGCGCAGAAAAAGCCATATTACAATGTGCTCTTTGCTTTCCCCTTTTATGAAGAAATCGGACATGGTGGTGCTTGGCTGCCTCCTGAGGTTGAAGAATATGTAGCTTTGGATATCGGCTTGATTGGTCCAGATCATTTAGGAGATGAATATGGCGTATCCATTTGCGCGAAGGATAATTATACACCCTATGATCGCGGCTTGACCAGTAAGCTTATCCAATTAGCAAAAACAAACAATATTCATTATTGTGTGGATGTTTTTTATCATTATGGAACAGATGCCAGTGCCGCAATACGTGCTGGTAATAATGTATATGCTGCCGCCTTTGGCATGGGATGTTTTTCAAGTCATGGAATGGAACGCTGTCATATTGATAGTGTTGTTGAAACGGCAAAATTATTATATGCCTATCTATTAAGCAAATAAACTATATAAAAACCTGAGAACAGAGACATTTCAAATGTTATACTGTTCTCAGGTTTTTTATTCTTTAAATATATTAATCCGTGGTTCTTTTTCGCCATGCTTTGCTTCTTCTTTTTGAAACTCACGATACAATTTCATAAAAGCTCTTTTTTCAATACGTGAAACATATGATCTGGAAATATGCAATTGCTTGGCAATTTCTCGCTGCGTTTCTTCTTCTACACCGTATAAACCAAATCGTTTCGTAATGATTTCCAATTCCCTGGAATCTAAAACATGTAGAAATTGTTTTAGTTTACTGATATTATCTTCAACGACCATATCTTCAATGATACTTGTTTCTTGCGGAGAACTGATTGCATCAATCAGCGTAATCTCACTTCCATCCTTATCCGTTGCAATAGGATCATTAAGCGATACATTCTGAAAATAATTTTTAGAACTACGTAAATACATCAATATTTCGTTTTCTATACAACGCGAAGCATACGTAGTTAATTTATGCCCTTTTTCTGGTTTAAAAGAGTCAATTGCTTTGATTAAACCTATAGTTCCAATGCTTATTAAATCTTCTGTTTGTTCTTTTTTGATATCATACTTTTTTACGATATGAGCTACTAGTCGCAAATTATGTTCAATTAATTTATTACGACATTCCTCATCCTGCAAGCTTAAGCCGGCAATACAATGTGCTTCTTCTTCTTTATCTAAAGGTTGTAAAAAAGAATTTGAACGTATATAGCCGACATATCCAAGAGCACTGCTTAAAATCTCAAATATCGGAAACAGCATTTCCATCACCTATTGTCAGTATATGAAAAATCTTATCAAGATATGTCTAATCAAGATTCGTGATAATGTGTCGTAAGTATGTAAGTAAGCTATTTGAAACAAGCTTTTTATACTATTGCAAAATATAAAATAGAAACGCTGATATCGCTTAAACGCTTGGTTTTAAGTAATACTTACCAAGCTGCTATCCTATCTCATAGCTGCTTTTTGTAATTTCATAAAAATTCACTGCAGCTTTTTCCAAAAAATCATTACTTCATTTCCATTTCAAGAATATCAAAACTGATGTTCTTTTACATGATCTTTTGTACTGTTTTGTTAATAAGTTTGCTTTCATCCCCTATGTCAAAGCTAGCCTTTTTCATTTATCCCATACAATAAAAGATAATAAAAAGTCTTATGGATAGATAACAAATTCGATAAATCCATCCTTAAGACTTATATGCTTTGATAAACCACAAAAAATTACAATTAGGTATCGTATTTACCATATACGTTACGCATCAAATAACTTAATGGTCTGTCATTTTCTTAATACTTACTTATTAAATGAAAGTTCCATGATCAATACCCATTACATGTAGCTTATTTCAAAAAAGGTTGATAATAAACTTTAAAATTCATCTTTTCATTGATTTTTGCTAATGCGATAGCAAAAGCATCTTTATCAAAAACAGCTACATCAATATAAGAATAATAAATACCAACGGCGCCACCCATCGTTCTGGCAATCGACATCTCATATAAAAGTTCATTTATTTCCTTTTCCAGTTGTTGACGAACCAATGCTTCTTTTTCATCCTCATATAGCTTTTCATAATAGAAGTATCCATATTCTCCACCACAGTCTTTGAACTCCTTACACATTTCATAACTATCGCTTAAGAGTTCTTCTTGTAGCTGTGGATTCGTCGTTACGATTAATTTCATATCTTTTCGCAATGTTTCGCTAACTGGCTTTTCATCAAGTTTATAAGCCATGTAAATAGATAATGGATCATGATATTCCATCCAATCTTGATCAATGATAATATCACAAATATCTTCATACAGGTTTGGCAATAAACAGAAATTTTCTGCCTCTTCATCTGGTGTATCTATGATTTCGATGCTTGATATGCGTGCTTCAAATTCTAACTCACCAATGAATAACTCCAACATAAAAGCAACCATCGACTCACGACGCTTTTCCTCCACATCTTTTAAAGCCTCGCAATATACTTTGATATCGAGCGTTTTGCTTATTTCATTTATCGTATAATAAACATGAAAATCAGCACCAGTAACTTCTTTATCTTTTATACGTAATATCGTATGCATAGCACGCTCACTTAATGGTGGTCGTACGGCATTAATGATCCAATCTTCACTTAATGCTTGCGGAGCATCCTTTTTTAATAATGCTGTGGCAAACTGCGCATTCTTATTTCCTTGTGGTGTAAAGGTCATTTCATAAAAACCTGTATCACTCATCTCAACTTCCATGCCACACGCACAAATCGTTTTTAAATGTTCATTTAAATCTTGTAAGAGATGTGTAATCTCATGGTGATCATTTTCTCGTAACGCATGCTCTAGTTCTTCACGGTTTAATATAAAATATTTCCAAAAGTTTTGTACACGATGTTTGATATACATAAGCTATTCCTCACTTGTCCTAAGCAGCATACAATACTGCGTTAAATCATATTCCTCATGAGTAATGGTACTCATCAGATGAAAACCAATTTGTTCATATAATGGTAAATTATCTTTATGATGTGTCTCTAACGTGATATCGCGATGTTCTTTGATTGCTTCCTGTTTTACTTCCTGTAAGAGATGTCCCGCCAAACCATGATGACGCATTGCTTTATCTGTGTATAATAAATCCACATGATAATATGCACCATTCACAAATTCTCTCGTCCATTTGCTAGTGAACATATCCATACAATCAAGAGCATGATGAATACTGCGAATAGAGTGAACACCTACAGCAATTGGTATAAGCTTTATAATTAGATGTAATAATCGCAAACGATATAACAGCGTTTTTTCCAAAGTACTGTCAAAGAGAACCATAACACAATTCAAGTCTTTACTATCCGCTATAAAATAACAATATGGTCTTACTGCCTGTAAATAATGTTTCAGCAGATATGGCAAAGCCCATCGACGTGATGGTTCTGAAGGAAAAATCGTCCGATACAAGTCATCATGAAAGAAATTATCCGCAAAACTATGGTAAATTTCGCTGATTTCATCATCACTTAAATGATATACATGTTCCAAATTCATCTTTTCACATCCATTTCTGCTACCGTTTATTATATCACAGGTGTTAAAACCAGCACAAGTAAGGATAAAGAAAAGATCTTGCGCGCAACAAAACAAGAGCTTTCTTTTTATATTGAGTAATCAATCATGCTACATATGATCAACAGATAAAATGAAGTCTTACACGATAAGATGATGTAAAAAGCCTAAGTCCTCTACTTAATTTAAGCATCAAACGCTAAAGCTAACACACGCAAAACATAAGAAAAAACTTTTATAGCCAAAGACTTATAATAAGAACACCGAAAATGCCATAAGCCCATATACACATTATGTTTTTTGCAAAAAGAAAGATACTGTCTTTGGTTGCTACCGTAAAAGCATAACCAATTAAGATTCGTTTCTTTCATCAATACAAAAACCAAAAGACGATGATCAAACCATTACATTCTCTATCCATCAACTCCTTTTCTTTCGAAAAGGAATTTCATCATGTTACCATAAGGCGCTCTTTTAATTTTAATAATATCTTTTTTTCTAAACGTGATACTTGTACTTGAGATATCTGTAATTTTTTGGCAATTTCTTCCTGTTTCATTCCCAGATCATATCGATAGTGCAATAACAATTGTTCCCGTTGTTCTAAATGCGCAATCTCATTTTGCAAAGACACCTTCATAACAACATCTTCTTCTTTGCGATTACTCACCTTATCCTCTAGCAATATCGGCGATCCATCGTTTTCATAAATAGTTTCATCTAAAGAATAAACAAACTGATTCGCTTCAAAGGCTAAGATAACATCTGCAACATCCATTGACAAAGCGTCGGCAATTTCCTGATAAGTTGGTTCGCGATTCAATTTCTGCAAAAGTTCTTCCTTCTTTTTTGACATTTGCAAATAACCTTCTTTTAATGAACGCGATATGCGCATATTTCCATCATCACGAAAAAAGCGTTTAATTTCACCCATGATGATGGGCACTGCATATGTTGAAAATTTAACTTGATAACTTGTATCGAAATTGTTCAAAGCCTTCATTAATCCAACACATCCAATTTGAAACAAATCATCAATGGCTATGCGTTGACGAGAAAAACGACGAACTATAGAATATACTAACGGTGAGTTCTTTTCTACAAAAATACTTTTTGCTTCTTCATCCCCATCTTTGATTCTTTGAATCAATTCTTCATTATTCGCTGACACATTCATGTTGAATCCGTTTACGTAATGTGACGACAGTCCCTTTTCCCTTTTCGCTTGTAATATGAAAATCATCAGCAAATGTCTGCATAATTGTCATACCCATACCACTTCGTTCTAAGTGTTGTTTGCTGGTGAATAATGGTTGCATAGCTTGTGATATATCGTCGATTCCACAGCCTTCATCTGCAACGATAATTTCGATCTGATTTTCATCATAAGATACATGCACACGAACAATCCCTTCATGATTTCCCTCATAACCATGAATCATCGCATTGACAACAGCCTCTGCCAGCATCGTCTTGATTTCCATACAATCTTCCATGGATAAATTTAATGGCATTAAAAAAGCGATCGCACTCGTTCTGATAAATGCCTCATTTTCCAGATGCGCCAAACATTCCAATGTCATCTTGTTCATAGTTTTACCCCATTTCTTTCCTCTTTCATTAACTGAAAAATTCCACTCATCGCAAAAATGCGATGATTTACTTTTGATAAATTACAAATAATCAACTCACCATGATATTTTTGCAACTGCTTATAGCGAGCTAAAACAAACCCTATACCCGTGCTATCTACAAAACTCACTTCTTCAAAATCCAGTTTGACAGTTTTTGGTTGATACTGATCGATTAAATCGATACATATTTGCTTCAAATTACAAACTGTCAGATTATCCAGTTCCCCATAAAAATAAAAATATAGGGTACCATCTTTAAATTGATGTTTCATCTTTTATCCCTCCGCAGCTCATCTTAGCATGAATTCTCTTATCCTTGGGGATATTCGACAAAGGATGTTTCACTTCGACAATTAGTAATTATTCTGTCACACGAAAAAACGGATATATCTTATCCGTTTTTAATACATATCATCTTCTTGTTCATCAAAGAAATCACTTGCATATTCTTCATCATAATTAGGCATATGATCTGATTGTGCTGCTGATCTTACAACAGCAAAAATTAAGAATAGAAATGCTAATATCGCTATAAATCCAATAATGGTCCACATAACACTCATCAATTATCCCTCTTTTCAGAAGTAGTATGCCTTTAATTAGCATCGTTATGATGAGCGTAGCAAACCTTTTTTTGGATATTTACGCAAAAACATCTTTTAAGGCTTTCATAAATAAATCAGTATAATCTAGCGCTGCTACATCATGTGCAGCTTTCAATGCCGTTTCCATAGTATAACCATCACTCATTTTAATTTGCACCTTACCGATAATTTCTCCCTTTTTAAAAGGCGCATGCGTTTTACGTAAGGAAATTTCTTTCGCCGTTTCCTTTGGCTCACTGCCTTTTTCAAACACATAAACTAAATCTTTATCCGTTAACACATCTACTTTTTGCGGCTTCCCATTTTCAATTGGTATTGTTTTCATCTTAGTACCTGCTGCATATAATAAGCCTTGCTGATATTGTGAGAAACCATAATCTAGCATTTGCTTGATTTCCCCATTGCGAACTTTTGAACTAGGCTCTCCCATAACGACCGCTATTAATCGTAAATCTTTCTTTTTTGCGGTAATAGTGATACAGGACATCGCTTGTGAGGTGAAGCCTGATTTCAAGCCATCAACGCCAGGATATTGTTTTAATAATTTATTTGTATTTACCAACCAGAAAGCTTTCTCACTATCTTCGCGAATATAGGCATCATATGTTGAAGTGATTTTTAACAAATCATCTCCGCCTTCCTTAATTAAAGCTTTCCCAACAATTGCCATATCTTTAGCACAGGTATAATGCTGTGGATCATGTAAGCCAGTAGGATTCATGAAATGGGTGTTACAAAGATTTAATTTTTTGGCTTTTTCATTCATCATCTCAACGAAATGTTCAGCACTTCCTCCTACTTTTTCAGCCATGGCAACCATAGCATCATTAGCTGAGGCAATACAAATACTTTTTATCATATCTTTTACACTCATGGTTTCATTTTCTTCCAAGAATACCTGACTGCCTCCCATGCTAGCAGCATATGCACTCGTAGTAACCTCATCTTTCCAATCCAGTTTACCATCGTGCAAAGATTCAAAAATAAGTAATAGACCCATCATTTTCGTCATACTAGCTGGATATAATTTCGCCTTTTCATTTTTAGCATAAATAACTTTCCCACTTGTATATTCCATTAAGTAGGAGGATTTCGCGTTCTGGGCAATTTGGGGATCGTTTTTTGTCGTTTGTTTTGTTTTCTCATCTGCATGTATACTTGTCAGCATCGTCATGCTCAACACTGCCACCATACAGCAAAGTATCATTTTTTTCATGGTATCAACCTCAATAAAGCCTATGTGAAAGAATAGAAAGATATACCTAAATCCCCCTGCAGAAAATAAAAACCGCAAAATATGCGGTCATATAATAAAATTTCTTTTTAAAAGTCCCGTGATGTCAGCCATATGATACAGCCATTTGGGATAGAATGGATATTTGGGATGAATACCATCAAATTCAAACAATTCATCTTTCCATTCGATTAATGCTGAATTGTCAATAAATCCTATACCCTCTTTTTCACACATCAATTGTAATAGACTATTACACGTTTTAAATACTTCCAGACCACCAATGCGTTCTAATTGACATTGTCCCATAGGAATTAAAGAGTTGACATATAATGTTGTTTCCGGCAATTCTTCCTTTAATGTATGGATATGCTTACGATACAAGGTAATAAAAGAAGTAAAATTATCCCGAAAATGTAGGATATCATTTTTTCCATACTCCAAAATAATCATTTCCGGAGCCATACAAATGGCCCGCTGAATATCCCCCTCAATCATATCCACACAGCGCCCTCGCTTCGCTATAACATTTTTCTTTCGTAATAATCGATAATCCAGAATTGACTCTGCTAATGAATCCCCTAAGATGATGACATTTTCATAATAAGGCAACATCGCATAAATGGCCTTATTTCGTTTTTTTTCTGAAAGATAATTCACATATGTTTTTTCTTTTTTTGCAGTTGTTGTTTCATTCATGCCACCATTCACCTCAATTCTCCCTAACAACGTACCTTGAACTATATAGTACTGCTTAAATTATATAATATATAGTTGAATTTTCAAGCAATTTGTAGATTTTTAACCGTAAAAAGCAATTATATATAAAAAACATAACAAGAATTCTAAAAACAAATGGTTATATTTTTACCAAATAAATTCTTTTTGTTGTATGATATACTGTTGTTATAATTTAACAAAGCAATATAAAAACAGATGCTTACTAACATCTGCCTTTCACATAATATAAAATATCGTAATGTCTACTGCCGTTTTGGAGTTATGAGTATCATATTATTCTAAAATAGTATTTGTAAAATAAGGTGTCTTATTGGAACGCTTTTTGACAAGCAGCAATTGCCATATCTGCCATTTGCAAGCGTATTGCGAAAACCTTATGCATGATTTCATTCATCTTATGAAAATGTCGTTTTCGTAGATGCTCACAATAAAGTGGTTGCAGGGCTTTAATTTCATTAATCATCTCCTGTTTATCAGCCATGATACAAGCTATCAAATTCCAATTCATAGGTTTATTCAGCTCTTCATAAATTACCCGCAGGCAATCATTTTCTTCTGTGAAAAGAAGCTGGAAGTATTCATCGAATGTAAACACATCCAATTCACCTATTTTATCAGCTAATGATTGACAACGTTCTTTATTAAATTGATTTTGTACATGCGGAAATATAAAACCAGCAAATAAATCCAACAGCTGCAAACTATGGCGATAATGCTGTAACCCATTCAACATATGATCATCTGCACTCTTCATGAAATCTTTAATCGTTTGATCATCGAGTTGAATACGACTGCCAATGCCGTTTATTGTATTGACAATATGAAATTCATTCAGTTTTTTGACCGCTTTACGGCTTGTCCGCTCACTGACTTCATACAGTGTCGCAAGCTTTGCCAAAGATGGCAATAAATCCCCATTATGATAAATACCTGTTTTGATATCGTTCATGATGTCCGTTACTACACGTGTGTATAAATATTCTTGTGAGCGATTGCTGACCCAACTGAATTTCGCCTTTTCCTTTATCGTCATCCCCTGAGTCAAACGTTTGGTATAACTTAAAGTAATATTCTTTATTCCTTTACATAATGCAAAGATTAATTTACGAAGCATGAAATCATTTCCCTTTAATACAAAACGCAGAGCTATCGTAAAGGTTTTCTTCATAGCATCAAAATTGTTTGTTAATTTTTTATGCTCTTCTTCGTTTTGAACAAGCGGTAAAGTAAGAGAATTCATTAATGTTAAAAACAAATCATTTAATATCGGATTATCTAAAAAAGATAATACATAAAGATAAAGATCATATAGGTACTCATAGACGTCAATTTCATTCACCAACTGACGTTGTGATAACGCAATGACCTTTTCTTCTAATCCCTTTATTTGTTCTTTGCTTGCTTTACGCATACAAATAACACTAATATCCGGCATGATCCATTCTATGACCGTGAAAACATCATAAATCATTTGATAAGAGTCTAGCATAGTCTGGCGATATTGTACATTGTTATCAAAATCATTAATATCAAACAACACTTTAGCCGGGCTGCCTTTTTCAAGCACAACATAACCATGACTTTGCAATTTTTGTAATGCTGTGCGCATGGTATTACGCCCAACACCATACGCTTTACATAAGGTGTTTAAAGATGGAAGTTCTTCATTATAACGATATTTTCCATTATGAATCGTATGCAAAATCATGCGGTAAACACACTCATATAATGTCTTTTCTTGTTCCATCTCTACACCTCTTTCCATATATTTCTAATTGTTATAACATATAGTAATATATACCACTCATTTCTATAAAAAGCAACACAGAAACATAACATAAAATAAAAATTACATATTCTGTAAACACATATTTGCGATTACTGCCTTTTCTTTCGTTTTATATTGCTTTCACATGGTATTCCTTACTACCTTTTGTCGTATAACTATATATAATTTTTTAGTAATGTATGGTTGAACATTTGATAGTTTCTAAACATGTGTATGTCGATTGATAATAAGTCTTGCATCAAACTTAAAAATGAAGAAAACTTAAAGTCTAGCATAGCACTGCTATGTATGCTTTGTCTTTTAGCATGAAAAAAAGATCATAAGTGATCTTTCTTACGTATGCATGTTTCTGTAATAATCATATCCAAACACACATCATGTGGTTCTATTGGTACTTTTTCAACCTGTTGACAGTCATAAGCCACACCAATTTTAAGAGCCCTGCATTGTTTCAAATAACGATCATAATATCCTTTTCCATGTCCCAAACGATATAGATGCTCATCAAAGGCTACAATTGGCACGACGATCACATCCAGTTCATCAGCCAAAAGCACTTTTCCTTCGATTGGCTCTTGAATTCCATAAGCTCCTTTTTTCATTTTACAACCTTTATACCACATGCGAAAACACATGGAAGTATCGTGTAATACTACTGGAAGCCCATAGCTCTTTAGATGTACATCATCTATGCAAACTTCATTGCCATAACTACGATATAAGGCAATGGTACCTTTTAAATATGGTTCTAAGCGTTGGACAATGGCTTTACTTTTGCATGCTATCTCCTTTTGTGTCAAAGCATTACGACGAGCAAGAGCAAGCTTTCGCACAGTTTCTTTCATCATCCGATAGAATCACTCATATCCAGTTTTAACAGCTGGTTTAATTCAACTGCATATTCCATTGGTAATTCTCTGGTAAATGGTTCTAAAAAGCCCATTACAATCATCTCAGTTGCCTGTCCTCGTGATAAACCGCGGCTCATGAGGTAAAACAGCTGTTCCTCACTGATATTAGAAACCGTTGCCTCATGTTCAATCTGACTTGTCTTATTCTTTGAAACATTCGTTGGAATCGTATCACTGCGAGATTGTTTATCAAGAATTAAGGTATCACATTCCACTTTGCTTTTCGCCCGTTGTGCCTTTGGACCATGGAATACCAACCCGCGATAATTTACTTCACCGCCATTTCGCGATACGGATTTTGAAATAATGTTGCTATACGTATCTTCTGCCAGATGTATCATTTTCGCACCAGCATCCTGGATTTGCTTTTTCCCAGCTACAGCAATAGAAACACAAATTCCCTTTGCATATGGTTCCGCTAATATACAAGCAGGATATTTCATATTGACACCTGATCCGATATTGCCATCGATCCATTCCATACTGCCATTCGCAAAAACTTTTGCACGTTTTGTAACTAGATTGATAATATTATCACTCCAATTTTGAACAGTGGAATAGCGACATCTGGCATTTTTATGAACGAAAATTTCAACAACCGCCGCATGCAATGAATCTTTTGAATAAATCGGTGCTGTACAGCCTTCTACATAGTGTACATCTGCACCTTCATCTACAATGATCAGCGTACGTTCAAATTGCCCCATACGTTCGGTATTGATACGGAAGTAAGACTGTAGCGGCTTTTCTAAATGAACGCCCTTAGGCACATAAATAAAACTTCCTCCGCTCCAAACGCAACTATTCAAAGCTGCAAATTTATTATCGGTATACGGTACGAGCTTACCGAAATACTTTTTAAAAAGATCAGGGTGTTTTTTTAAAGCTGTATCCGTATCAAGAAAGATCACCCCTTTTCTCTCTACTTCCTCTAACATGTTATGATATACAGCTTCGGAATCATATTGTGTTGTCACTCCGGCTAAGAATTCCTTTTCTGCTTCTGGTATTCCCAGCTTGTCAAACGTTTCCTTAATCGTTTCTGGTACATCTTCCCAACGTTGCTCTGTTTTATCACTAGGCTTGATATAATATGTATATTCATCAAAATTCAGTCGCGAAAGTTCTGGTCCCCAATCCTGGATTGGCATTTCCATAAATTTAGCGAATGCTTGTAAACGATAATTCAGCATCCATTCTGGTTCTTGTTTAATACGAGATATTTCCCGTATTGTTTCCTCTGTTAATCCTTGTTTCGTTTTATAAAGGCTTATATCTTCATCATGAAAACCATATTTATAATCTTCACTAGGTATCTGCATATCACTCATTTTTTAGCCTCGCTTTCCTCAATCAGCTCTTCCATTGCTTTCCAGCCGATCGTAGCGCATTTGATGCGATTTGCTTGCTTTCCTACGTTATGAAAGGCAATCGCCTCCTGTAAAACATTTTCATCAAAATCTTTGCCATCAATCATCTGATAATAATTAGCAATTATTTTTTTTGCCTCATCGATGGTTTTCCCTTGTAAAAGCTCACTCATGATGGAAGTTGAGGAAGTTGAAATGGTGCATGCCACACCATCAAAACGTATATCCTCAATGATTCCATCTGTTATCTTGCTTTGCACATAAATATCATCGATACAAGATTCACTGGCCATATGTTTCTGTAGATAGCCATCCTCTTTCTTCAATTCATGATTTCTGGGATATTCGTAATGATCCATGATGATCGAACGTAGCATCATGGGATCGTTCATGAAATTATTCATCTTACTTCCTCCTGCTAGAAAAATACATCTAAACATGTTTCCATAGTTGCATTTGCGCATACAGCTAAGAAACGATCAATCTCTTCTTTGGTATTATAGAAATACAAACTGGCACGAATCGTCGCACTTGTCTGTAATACTTCATTTAATAATTTAGCACAATGTTGTCCGCTTCTTACGGCAATACCATTTGCATTAAAGAAGGTAGCCGCATCTTGTGCAAACACCCCTTTCACATTAAAGGTGATGATGCCGGTATCATTGTTTTCATTGTAAAGGATAATATTATCCATCTGTTTCAATCTGGCTACAGCATACGCATGCAATTGTTGTTCATAACGATGGATTTCTTTCATCCCAATTGCCTGCAAATAACGTATGGCTGCATGCAATCCAAAAATACCTTCGATTGGTTGTGTACCACTTTCAAATTTATAGGGGGCATCCTTTAACTGGATATTTCCACAAACATCAAAACGTGCATTACTGTCACCGCCCAACAGCATTGGTTCCATTTGCGCAAGTAATGCTTTCTTGCCATATAGGATACCAACACCAGTAGGTCCACACATCTTATGCGCAGAAAACGCCAGAAAATCACAATCCATATCTTTAACATCGATTGGCATATGAGGCGCACTTTGTGCAGCATCAACAACAACGATAGCTCCATAACGATGGGCCAGGGCGCAAATTTCCTTCATTGGTGCGATATAGCCAAGTACATTGCCAATATGTGCTAATGCAATAACCTTGACACGCTCATTCATCATTTGTTCCAGCATGTCCATATCGATGCGTCCATCTTCTTGTAAAGGGATGTAGGCTAAGCTAGCATGACATTTGGTAGCCACACGCATCCACGGCAATACACAAGAGGCATGCTCTGCCTCACTGCTTAAAACGATGTCGCCTTCTTGCAGCAAACGTTCTCCAATACCGTAAGCCACCATGTTTAAGCCAGCTGTAGCACCTGATGTGTAGACAATTTCTTCACTTTCCGCATGTAAGAAAGCTGCCACATCTTCTCTTGTCTGCTGATATTCCTGATCTACAAAATAACTGAGATCATAATCTCCACGGTGTGCATTGGCACCATACTCTTCATAATATTTAACAACAGCATCAATCACAGCACGTGGTTTTAACGTCGTTGCTCCATTATCTAAATAAATTAATGGATGTTGTTGCATCATTTTTCCTTGCAACATTGGAAAATCCTGACGGATGTTTTCTACATTAAGCATGCAATCCCACCCTCTTTTCGATTTCATTTTTCATTTCATCATGATATGTCGCATCATCAAACAAATCACTGATAGGCATTAAATAGCCGACTGTCAAAAGACCTAATGCTTGTGAACGGCTTAATCCGCGTGATTGTAAATAATATAATTGATTTTCATCCGGTTGCCCAAGCGTCGTCGCATGACTTGCCTTTACATCATTTTCATCAATGTAAAGCACAGGCACAACTTCACTGTTGTGATGATCACTCAAAGTCAAAACGCGTGTTGTCTGATGCGATTCGCTGGCATGTGCACCCTTAACGATCTTACCAATAGCTTCCATGCGATAATTACCTTCATCTTCGACGATCGCATAATGCTCCATTTGACTTTTCGTATGTGCTACCTCATGATGACATTTCACATAAAAGTCTTTTTGTTCTTTGGCAATACAAGCGCTGCGCACCATTACCTGCGCACCACTTTCCATCAATTGTACATCCAGTCTAATCTGTGATGCCCCATCCTCAATTTCCCAATAGGCGATTGTTAATATTGCATCTTTATGTAAAACAGCCTGCTGATTCAACATATTCTTTTGCTGTTTTACATTCTTCATCAAGATTGTAAGGGAAGCTCCTTCTTCTAATTCAATACAAGAGGTTCTTAATGCCTCTATACCACCATATGGAATTGCCAGTTTTACGTTCAGGTGTTTGTCTACATGAAGATTAAATTGTGTTTCGTTATCATCAAGCGTTATCACCTGAAAGCCAGATGTTGATACATGCAGTTCCATATTAAACACCTTTGGTTCCTGCAGCACATTGCTGCAACAACGCAACTTTTTTCTTTTCTTCCTTTACGACCTGCACATGATATTCCTTTTCAATCCAGTCATAACCTTCTTGATCGATTTTTTCTATTAACTCACTGCCACCGCTGACCACAATAGCACCATCCACTAAAACATGGGCGTGTGTTGGCTTTAATAAATCCAAAAAGCGTGCATAATGACTTACTACGACCAATCCCATGCCTTGTTCGATTTGCATTTCATGGATCATTTTAGCTACCAATTTCAATGCATCGACATCTAAGCCTGAATCTATTTCATCAAGCATTGCAATTGATGGTTTCAACATCTTCATCTGAACAATCTCATTACGTTTCTTTTCACCACCAGAAAACCCTTCATTTAAGAAACGATGTGCCAAATCCGGTTTCATTTCCATTTCTTTTACTGTTTTTTCCATTTCACGGATAAACGTGAATAAAGGAATCGGACGTTCTCTTCTTGCATTCATTGCCGCTCTTAAAAAATCAGAATTCGTAACACCGCTAACCTCACTTGGATATTGCATACCTAAAAAAAGTCCAGCTTTACTACGTTCATCTACTTCCATGGCTAAGACATCCTGACCATCTAACGTAATACTACCACGTGTTACATGGTATTTGGGATTTCCCATAATGGCAGCTAACAATGTACTTTTTCCATTCCCATTTGGACCCATCAACGCATGTGTTTCATGCTCATGTATTTCCAAATTTACACCTTTTAATATCTGTTTCCCATCCACATCTACATGCAGATCATCTATTTTTAAACAACTCATGTATATCATCCTTTCAAACAGTATTATCATACCAAATTTTCTTTTGATTCACAATTGTAACGATTATAAAGTCTTATGCAATGTGAACGATAAGTGAAGGTTTATGGGAAATTGTCGTAATCCTTTTGAAAAAATTGCAATTTATCTCCATATTTATTATAATAAAACAGTATGAGTTTAGGAGGACCTATATGATAGACACATTAAAGAAGCAATGGTTCGTTGTATTGATTGCACTTATTTTCATCGGATTTACCGTATTTATCATCTATGATACAAATAAGGGCAAGCTCCCTGGTAAAAGCGAAAATGGTAAAGATGTCATTGCAACGATCAATGGAAAAAGTATTTCAGCTGATGATCTGTATGATTCCATGTACAAATCAAACGGTGGTAATACCCTTTTATATCTGCGTTTCCAAGCAGCTGTTATTGATGAAAGCGTCAAATCTACAGATGAAATTGAAAAAACTGCAGATCAATTAAAAGAGTATTTGAACAGCAATGCGCAAAATCAGGCGAGCAGTTCTGGTCAGAGCGCTGAAGAGTATTTGAAAACAGAATTAGCAAAATATGGATTCCAAGAAGATGAATTAGATTATTTCTGTAACGTACAAGCAAAAATGTCAAAAATGCAGAAAGACTACATCGACAAACATATGGAGGAATTATTTACACCGCTCTATGAGAAAAACAAGGGACGTACGGTTTCTCATATCTTAGTGAAAATGAAAGATGCTAACAATCCTACTGAGGAAGAGATGAAAACCGTCAAAGCAATTGAAAAAGATTTAAAGACCATGAGTTTTGCCGAAGTCGCTAAGAAATACAAGGATAAAGGCGACACATCAAGTGCTGAAAAAGGCGGCTATCTTGGATACATGGATTCTACAACAGGCTTTGTAGACAGCTTTAAGAAACAGGCGTTGAAGATGAAAAAAGGTGAAGTTAGCAATTGGGTCAAAGAAAGTAATGACAATTACAATGGCTGGCATATGATCAAGGTAGAAGAAACCGATAAAGATGCTATCCTAAAGGATAAAAAAGCAAAAGACTCCATCTATAGCGCTATTGAAAACGCAAATAGTGATTTAGCAAGCAAATACATCAGTGAAGCCATGAAGAAATTAGATGTAACATATGGTAATGATGATATCAAAAAAGACATCCAGGCATCCCTGGAAAGCAAATAAGGAGGCATGGAAATGAAAAAAGCAGGACTTATCGTATGTGCATTCGCCATGCTGGCAACTCTTACAGGATGTAAGGATGCCGTTGCGGATATATCGAATGGCAGTGAAAAATTAGTAAGCGTTGGCGATACGACAATAACTAAAGATAAATTGTATAATCTGCTAAAAGGCAGCAATGGTGGCAGTGCTACAATAGAATTAGTACAAAATAAAATATATGAAAAAGAAGGTATCAAGCTTAGCGAAGATATGAAAAAAGAGGCCAAAAAGACATTGGCATCCACGAAAAAAACGTTTGGCGGCGAAGAAGCCTTTCTAAATGCTATTAAAAGTTATGGATTCAACAGTGAAGAAGAATATTTAGAAAAAGCGAGCTACCCTTCTTTATTAAACAAAGAATTATTAAAGAAATATGCAAAAGACAATCAAAAAACATTATTTGAAAAATACCATCCGGTAAAAGCGAATGTGATTCAGATAGAAAAGCAAGAAAATGCCGAAAAAGCACTTGCTGCCTTAAAAAAAGGCGATAGTGCGAAAACAGTAGCTAAAAAATATGGCAAGACAGGAACCTATGATGGAAGTGAAAAAATCTACTTCAGCGGATCTGGACTTCCTGATGTTGTTTTCAGTAAAATTACTGCAACATCCAGTAAGGGACTTATCAAAGAAGTGATTGAAGATACAGAAGGTAAAACCTATTATCTTGTCAATTTAACAAATATTGATCCTAGTAGTTTTGCTGATGAAGCAAATGACGCTTTAGTTGCTGGTGTTAGTGATTTATCAAACACCATGATGGAACATTATTTGAAGAAGTATAACTTTACAATCTATGATATTGATATCTTAAATCAGATTAAGAGCACAAACGAAAGCTATATTACCCAGAAATAAGAGCGTTGCCGCTCTTTTTCTTTTATCTGAATTCTGTTATAATGACGTTACAGAAAGGATGATCATAAGATGTGTATTTTTTGTAAGATTGCCGCAAAGGAAATTCCCTCCTATTGCCTTTATGAAGATGATGAGGTCATGGCTTTTTTAGATATTTCACAAGTAACCAAGGGCCATACTCTGGTAATTCCTAAGCAACATTATGATAACTTTTTAGAATGTGACAGTAAAACCTTGAAACACATGATGGAAGTTGCTCAAAAGCTGGCTAATAGAATATGTAAAACATTGCAAGCAGAAGGAATGAACATTCTTAGTAATGTAAATGAAGTGGCTGGACAAAGCGTTCCGCATTTCCATATCCATTTAATTCCACGTTATTCAAAGGAAGATGCTTGTGTCATTCAATTTCATGAAAGTGAAAAACAAGATTTAGAGGCTTTGGCTGAACTCTTAAAGACTGTATGACATTGTTATCACGATAGCATTTAATGAAGGTAAAAAAAGGATCCATTAATTGTGAAATGAAGTGAACCCAATTATTTGGACAAAAAGTAAATAAGCTAAATCAAGTAGTTAATAAGGATTGATTTCTGTATTGTACAGGAGTTAATCCTTTTAATTTGGTTGTTATTCTCTGAGTATTATAATACGTAATATATTCTTCCATGGCAAGTTCTAATTCTTCTAATGTTTTATATTCATATTCATGTCCATAAAACATTTCATTCTTCATCTTACCAAAGAAATTCTCCATAGGAGAGTTATCTAAGCAATTTCCTTTACGTGACATGGATTGAATAATCCCTTTCTCTTCTAGGCTTTTATGATAAACTTCCATTTGATATTGCCATCCTTGATCAGATTGAAAGATTAATCCATTAAGGTTTAGATGTTTGTCAAATGCTTGATCAAGCATGTCCTTTGTTTGTTTAAAATTAGGACTTTTCGATATGCTGTAGGATATGATTTCACGATTATGTAAATCGATGATTGGGGATAAATACAGTTTACCTGCTCCTATATGAAATTCAGAAACATCTGTCGACCATTTCTGATTGCACCGTGTTGTTTCAAAATTTCTCTCATAATAAGTTTTGTGATTTTCTTTATCGATAACTTGTGTAAGCAGTTGGTTTTTTACAGTGCCATTCATATCACCTTTATAAGACTTGTATTTTGCTTTTGGTGTAACGCCATATAAGCCCATCACAGACATCAACCGTTTTACCTTCTTATGATTCATCATAAACCCTTTATTTATCAATTCTAGCGTGATTCTGCGGTATCCATAACGACCTTTATGTGTATAGTAGATATCAATAATAGTGTTCATAACTTTATCGTTCTTCATATCCTTATTGGTCTTAGATAAAGTATAATAATATGTAGATCTTTTCAGTCTTGAAATATGTAGAAGAATACGAATTGGGTATTTACGCTGTAATTCAAAAACAACCGCTACTTTTTCTTTGATTGTTGATTCTTCCTTGCCTGAATTACAGCTCTCAATTTTTTTAAATATTCATTCTCCGCTTCTAAATATAAATTTTTATCTTCAAGATATTTAATCTTTTCCTCTGGTGTCATATCTTTATAATCTTTATTTACAATGTTTTTCTTTGGCATAGTTGGAGGCCTTCCTTTTTTCCTCTCTACTATAACATATCCATTCTCTTTATACGACTTAATCCAATTAAATAATATACCATCTGAAGATAGTCCATACTCAATTGCAGTGGACATAATCGTGTGATGTTGATGTAAGACTTTGTTTATGATTTCTTCTTTTAATAAAGGAGAGTAGTGCCTATTCTTATCTTTCCTTAGAATATCTTCACCATGTTCATCTATTAGTTTTATCATGTAATATATATTACCCTTAAGAACAGAATATTCTTTTGACAATGATTTTAAGTTTTCTCCTTGCTTTCTTCTTTTATATATTTCTATTTTTTGTTCTCTTGTAAGTTTTGACATTTAAAAATGAACCCCTTTCATTTGATTGTCCAAACTTTGGGGTTCATTTCATTTCAAAATGAATCCTTTTTTTATTACGCTTCGTATCATGCCATTCCATATAAGAAGCTATCCATGGTCATTGTTATTTGTCATCGGTATACACAGGTAAATCTAAAAATGTTATATGGAATTGTTTCCCATATTTATTCTGAATGACTTTTTCAAACACTTTTTGATTTGTTAAATCTTTTGTACCACTATAAATCAGTTTTTCACCATAGATATTTTCCTCACGTAACATGAAAGAGGTATTAATTTCATTATATGTAATCATATAATAAATCGTACTTTCCTTCTCTTCTAGCTTTTCACCTTTTGCGGAAACATTGACCTGACCTTTTGCCGTTATGGCATAAATATCTAAGATTCGGTCTTTATTACTTTTCTTGTTTGCATCCATAAAAATACGATACATTAATTTTTGCTCTTGTAGTTCTGGTTTCGAATTAATGTAGAAATCAGTGAAATCTTCATTTAAAATCTGTTCCATATTCTTTTTTAAATAACTGGTTCCTCTTTGATTGATTTCTTTCAAAAAAGCTGGTTGCAATTCATCGACACTGCTTAAACGTTCCGGTAAATTTTCTACTGTTATCTTTCGTATCGTATGAATGGGATGAATATGGTATTGATCCGCCAAATCTTCATCATAGGTGCTGCTTATCAAAAGCGTATCGCCATTTTGCAAATTCTTCTTAGGTGAAACCTTATACGCAACGGAATCCATAAATTCTTGTTTCCGTTGATTGTAATCCGTAATACTATTAAAAACCTTAACACTGGCAGAACCACTTTCTCCATCATATACAATAGAAATGTCCTTTGTTAAATCAACATCAACTGTTCTAAAAAACAACATATAACAAGTCGCATACAAGCTGATGATAATTGCCAGCATACAGATTGAGGTAATGGTTTTACTTTTCATTGCCTCTTTTCCAGGCGGTTTAAAGTGTGTGCTCATACACTCATCCTTTCTGTTGACTTCCTATTTAGTATACCATTTTTTATGAATCGTTACCATGCTTTCTTCTTACGTATTTCTTACTTATTACGTATCGCATATTTGATTTCTCCTTTATCAAGTCTCAACAAGACCATCTTTTTATATAATCATACGATGTTGATGAATATATGAAATAAAAGAATCCAACACTGCTATGATCAATCCTAAGCGTGTTGGATTCCTTCCCTTTTCTATTTACCTTCTTCATCTTTTAAACGTTGTACACATGCCTTCCTTACTTCATCATTCACAAATGCGGAAATATCTTGACCATAGCGTACCATTTCCCGAATGATGGTACTAGATACAAAAGATTGTGAAGGAGAAGCAAATAAAAGGATTGTTTCAATATCTTCAGCCATATGCTGATTGATACTAGCAATATCGCGTTCGTACTCATAATCCTTCACACTGCGAACACCGCGAATGATGGCAGAAGCTCCATGTTTTCTTGCATATTCTACCGTCAGACAGGTATCGTGATCAATGCGTACGTTCGCTAATTTCGCACAGGCTGCTTTCATAAACTGTAGGCGCTCTTCTAAAGTGAACGCAGAACGTTTTTCTGAATTCTCTAATATGACAACAATAACTTCATCAAACAAATGGCTAGCTCTGGTGATAATATCCAGATGTCCATTGGTGATTGGATCAAAGCTGCCGGGAAAAATGGCTTTTTTCATAATAGCCTCCATTCTTTCGCTACATGCGGGCACAAATTTTCTAAACACACTTACCACTAGTTGTTTTATAGTTTTTAGGAAAGAACAATATAGAGCATGTGGAAGTAAATGGTATTTCTTATTTGCTTAATTTAAATAAGTACCTTTGCCGTATTTTTAAGTTCCCCATTTTTATCAAGTTTTCACCCTTACCTCTTCTTATAATATGTAATACGCGTAATGCCATAGGTGGCATCTTTTACCTGCTCTAATGTTCCATAATACTCTTTAAAGGAATCCTCTTTAAGACTTTCGCAAACAACATCAGCTCCTGAAGAAAGCAGATCATGTTCCTCCAAGTAAGTTAAGATCCAATCAATCTGTTGTATTTGATAAGGTGGATCTAGATAAACAAGATCAAATTTTCTTCCTTGTTCACTAGCAGCTGCTAGAGCTTTCTTGTAATCCATCTTCCATATTTCACAATTTTGCTGAATGCCTAATGTTTTAATATTCCGACGTATAGTCGCAATCGCCTTGCCATGAATATCACAAAGGATGGAATGGGATATGCCACGACTGATAGCTTCCAAAGACATATTTCCACTACCGCCAAACAAATCCAGCATCTCACCACCATCAAAATATGGCCCAATTCTTGAGAATACTGCCTCTTTTACTTTATCTAAAGTAGGCCGTGTCGCATCCCCATCTACTGCCTCTATAACACGAGAACGAAATTTTCCTGCAACTATTCGCATTTTTTTCAACTCCTTATGTATAAACCAAAATTGGATGGGCATCATACTAGTGCAACCAAGTAAATGGTTGCTACCCCCCAATCTTTGTTTCTCCTCTTCCCTTTCTTAAAGAGTCCCTACCCCTTGGGGCTCTTTTTTTATCTACGCCTACTTTCACACTGCCCTGACGTCGAATGCGTGAGATGACCCCCTGAGATATTCCTATGGCACTCATGATAGACATCAAAGAACTACCGCCACTGGATATAAACAATAATGGTACACCAGTCAACGGTATCAATCCGCTGACACCACCGACATTCAAAACAAAATGTACAAAAATATACATGCCGGTACCAATCAAAATAATTTTATAGCCTTCACTTTGCGTATGAAAAGCATAATAGAATAAGCGTTGTAAAATAAGCAAGTAGCCGATTACTACGATACCTAATCCAAACACGCCTAATTCTTCTACAACGATAGAGAGGATGAAATCATTATCGGACTGTGTAAGATATCCATATTTTTGAATAGAGCTACCAAAACCTACACCTGTGATACCGCCTCTGGCGAAACCATATAAGCCATTAATCAATTGATACCCTACACCATGCGGATGTTGGAAAGGATCGATGGCGATATCCACACGACTACTTACATGTTTAAAAACAGGCAGTTTTGCTACCATCGTACTTCCGGTTTCACTCATAAGGAACAATGTACATACTGTGCCAACTATGAGTAACAGTTTTACCGTACGCTGTGCTTTTCTTAAGCTGCGATGGGAAGGTATTAAAAAGCAGATTATCGTGATCATCGTCAATACCAACATCGTACCTAAATCGCGCTGAAATAAAATTATCACAAAGAAAACAATAAAGAATATGACTGGAATGCGCACAATTGTCCAAAAATCATAGTTTTTGCGACCTGCCAATTCTACATACACAGCCATGATAACCACCATGAAGATTTTAGCAAATTCCGAAGGCTGCAAAGTGACCTCCATTCCAGGAATCGGAATTTGAATCCATGCCTTAGAACCAAACGTTTCTTTTGATACTAAAGTAAATGCCAATAAGCCTAATAGTATTAAACCAGCATAAAGATAAAGCTTCTTTGCCCTTGTCATCGTAAAGTTATTAGCAAAAAAAGTCATTAAGACATATGAGAATACCACAAAAGCCATCTGTTTGAGGATAACTTTCACCAGAACCAGTAAGCCACCGGCCTTTCCGGCATTCGTTGAAATGATCATTAAAGTACCAAAAGCAATTAGGATCAACACAGCTGCCTGCAGCGCCACATCAAATTTCTTAGGCATCTTTAAAGATACAATTATATTTTTTATCCGCAAGTGACATTCTCCTTTCTTTCATGTACTCTTAATGATATCATATTCTATATCATTTTTTAATATTTATTTAGCAAAACTCTTCCATTCTGAAAGAAAAGCGTATAAAATAAAGAACGAAAGAAAAGGAGTCTGTATATGAGCTTTAATTATGATAACATCGTTAAGGATAGTGATCCTATCGTTAGAGAAAAAAGCGTCACCGTACCAATTCCGATGCATGAAGAAGATAAAGAATTGTTAATGGACATGTTGCAATATGTTCATGACTCACAAGACAGTGAACTGGCAGAAAAGCAGAACCTACGCCCAGCCGTCGGCATAGCGGCGATTCAATTAGGAATTCCTAAAAAAATGCTTGCTGTTGTTGTTCCTAAAGATGAAGAAGAAGATTATGAATTTGCTTTAGCAAATCCTAAGATTATTTCTGAATCAATTCAAAAAGCATATCTGAAAAACGGTGAAGGCTGTTTATCTGTAGAAGAAGAACATGAAGGCATCGTTCCTCGAGCTGCCCGCATTAAGGTCAAAGGCTTTGATTTATTACGTAATGAAGAAATCGTAATTTCAGCTAGCGGTTATCTCGCCATTGTATTACAACATGAAATGGATCATTTCAATGGTACTTTGTTTTATGATCATATCAATGTTACGAATCCTTGGCAGGAAATTCCAGACGCTAAGGTTATTGAATAAATGCTCATTAAGAGCATTTTTTATGCCCAAAACAGGTAGTTAAATGAAAAAAAGATACAGAAGCTGATTATTTTCGCTGATTTATGTTATAATAGAAAAAGATATAGGGTGCATATCAAATATAGTAAGAAAGGAGTTATTATGATAAATCATCATACAACAAATAAAAATCGTGCACCGAGAATCAGTCAGGATACAACGAATAAAGACAGTTATAATAAAATAAATACCGAACGAGGCGATACGCTAATTTATGCAATGGGCGGATTAGGCGAAGTCGGAAAAAATATGTACTGCTTTGAACACGAGAATGAAATCTTAATCATTGACTCTGGTGTTCGTTTTCCTGAGGACGATCTTCTCGGTGTCGATTATGTCATTCCAGATTATAACTATCTGGTGAAGAATAATCGTAAACGTAAAATATTAATTATCACGCATGGTCATGAGGATCATATTGGAGGAATTCCCTTCCTTTTAAAAAGTGTTGATATCGAAGCTATTTACGCACCGGCTTTTGCGGTAGCGTTAATCAATAAAAAATTAGAAGAACGTAAAATGCTAAGAGGCGTTAAAATCGTAGAAATCAATGATCGTAGTTCGGTCAAGATGCAACATTTCACATGTGGTTTCTTCAACACGACACATTCGATACCTGATTCTTTGGGTATTTTGATTAATACGCCAAATGGGCGTATCGTTGAAACTGGTGACTTTAAATTTGACTTGACACCGGTTGGCAGCAATGCTGATTATCAGGTCATGGCTTATATGGGACAGATTGGCGTAGACTTATTAATGAGTGATTCTACCAACTCTGGTGTAGCGGATTTTTCCATTTCTGAAAAGAAAGTGGCAGCAGAAATTTTAGATACCATGAAAAAAACGGATGGACGTTTAATTGTAGCAACCTTTGCTAGTAATGTCTATCGCGTTTCGCAAATCTTAGAAGCGGCTGTTGCTTGTGGACGTAAGGTCATTATCTTTGGACGTAGCATGGAGAATGTTGTAACCATTGGACGTAAAATGGGTAAGATCAAGGTTGGTGAAGAACACTTCTTAAAACCGGAACAGCTTTCTCATACACCAGCATCAAAGACATGTATCGTATGTACCGGCAGCCAAGGAGAACCACTTGCGGCATTGTCTCGTATTGCGAATGGAACACATCGTTTCATCAAACTGATTCCTGGTGATACCGTAATTTTCTCTTCTTCTCCGATACCTGGTAACGGAGCTAGTGTCAATCAGGTTGTTAACAAATTATTTAAAGCCGGGGCAAATGTCCTGACAAAATCAATTTTAGGTAATTTGCATACGACCGGCCATGCCTCACAGGAAGAGCAGAAATTGATGCTGCAGTTGATTAAGCCGAAATACTTCATGCCTGTCCATGGGGAATATAAAATGTTGAAACAGCACAAAGAAACAGCTATGGAGACTGGTATTCCTGAAGAAAATATCTTTACTTGTGCAAATGGGGATGTATTGATTTTGCGTAATCACCATGTATACGAAAGCAGCTTCCGTATTGCGGCTGATGATATTTATGTTGATGGTAATGATATCAGCGGTGTATCTACTGCCGTTTTAAAAGATCGTAAGATTTTGGCGGATAATGGATTAGTTGCAGCTATCATAGCGATTGATTCAAAAGAAAATAAAGTGTTATGCAAACCTGTTATTGTATCTCGTGGATTTGTCTTTATTAAAGATAGTCAGGGCTTATTGAAAGAAGCAGAAATGATTGTATACGATGCATTGAAGGAAAAAATGAAACAGCGTACAACCTTTTCTGATTTAAAGAATTGCGTGCGTTCTACTTTGGAACCGTTCTTATACAATAAGACACATCGTAATCCTATCGTTATTCCTGTTATCATTAATTCAAAAGCGGCTATGGCAGCCATGGCACAAGCTAGAGCCACACGCGTCAATCAACGAAAAACGCCACGAAAACCAACAACACATGAACCATCTTAACCGAAGGAAACCTTCGGTTTTTATTTTCTTATCCTCTTCTTTATGGTAAAATAAATGAGAATATGAGGTGTAAACAGCATGGTGAAAAAACTAGTAAAAATTGTTTCTGTATTATTACTTTTTGCCCTTCTAATTGCAGGTGTTTTCTTTTATTCTATCTACTATTCTGTGGATCATGTGAAGCTTGTAAATGAAACAATCAGTAGTACAAAAATCCCCACTTCAATGAATGATATTAAAATTGCTTTTATAAGCGATATCAAATATCATGGGTTTATGAAAAAAGAAAGACTTTCTACCATGATGGAAACCTTAGAAACCGCAGGGGCTGACATTGTTATCTTTGGCGGCGATGTCTTTACTTCCTTTGAAGAACAAAAACCCGATTCACAAACCGTGCGTGAAATTACTTCCCTGTTACAAGATATTAAAGCTCCATTAGGTAAATTTGCTGTATTAGGAGATGAAGATCTAGTAAGCAAAGAAGCCAAGCAAAAAGTCACTACTATTCTTTATAACAGTGATTTTGAAATTATCACCAATAAGAAATTGCAAATTCGCAACGGCAGTAAAGATAGCATTACACTCATTGGCTTAGATTCCATGATCAATGGCAACCCAAATGTATCCAAGCCTTTTGATAACATTAGTTCTGATGAATTTAATATTATGGTAACGCATTGTCCTGATATCATTAATAATAATGAAATTAACACAAAGTATTTAGATATCATCCTCAGTGGTCATTCTCTCGGTGGTCAAATTTATTTGCCATTGATAGGAGCTTTACAGAAAAGTGAAGGTGCTGATACATATTCACATGGTAAATATAGCATCAATGAAACTAAGCTCTATGTTTCCAATGGTTTGGGGACTGTTAATATGGATATGCGTTTGTTTGCCAGACCACAAATTTTGATCTTTCGTTTGGTGCATGAAAATTAACATGCACCTTTTTACAAACATCACTTCTAAAAGGAGGTTCTTTCATGATTGAAATCACATTTACAGAAAGTGCCGGTGGCGGTTTAAAAATGGCTCATGCCCTTTTGCACAATCAGCAATCTTCTTCACAAACCACCTTGCCAACAGAAATCCCACCTTCTTTTCAAGCATATGTAGGGGAAAATGTGTTTTGTTTTTCCCTTATGTTAAGTGTTGGAAAGATTTCTGAAGAGCTGTTCTTTTCCCAACGTCAAGATATACTGCAGCAGCTTTATCATGATTTACCAAAAGATCTTCCTAGTGGAACACAAATGGCTAAGGATTGCATAGAACAAACCAAGCAGCAAATGACGATGTTAAAGAAACGCTTACAAGAAAAAGAAACAATCCGTATCTGGTACAGCCAAACACCGGATGATATTTGTGGATTTTATTGGTTTTGTCATCTATTACAGCAATGGCAGTTTTCAAATACTGTATATCTTCTGAAACTACCTGATTGGGAATATCATGATGGAGATCATGTTAATGTGAACCATCTTTGGAGTGAAGTTGCCCCAGAAGCCTTCTTCTCTTACCTTCCCCTTCAACAAGTTGCTCCCCCATCGCTGATTCAGTATTATGCACAATGCTGGCATACATTGCAAGAGGAAAATGGTAGTTTACGTGCCATCATCAATAATAACTTACTTACTGTTCCACTTACTTTTTATGATTTCCTCATCATAAAAACTTTTGCTAAATTTCATAAACCGGTTGTTGAAGCCTTTGTAATAGGAAAGCTTCTTAGCAAAGAAGCTGTTGGAATTCATGATACTTTTTTACATGCACGCATTCAATTTCTCCTACAAAAAAAACTATTGAAATGCATTGAAAAAGCTGAAGATAAACCTTATTATGATAAACTTCTCCTTAGCGACTATCTGATGTAAGCATATTTCAGCTATGTACTAGTCTTTTGTTTACGCTAAATTCAACAGATAATTATGAAACATACATAAAATAGTACGAAATCATAAATTTATGGAAGTTACTATAAGAATCATATCACAGAAGGATGTCTAGCTGGCATAGTTTATCGTAAAGCCAGCGCCTGCACAAATATATTAAAGCATCCCTATTTCATGCAATAAGGAGCAAATCGCATTTGCTGAGAATCGAAAAAACGATTTATAATGTTACTATTTCCTTTTCCATGCATTTGCTAATCCTCTTACATACTATGAATTCATTTTATCGCAAACATACATACAAAAAGAAAAAATCAGGCAGTGTTTTGCCTGATCTTTTTACTATATCTACGCTTTGATTCTAATACTTTTTTGTCTATGCGCGTAATTGGGCATCAACATCATGTTTCAAAGTTTCCAGGATTTTATCAAAGATTTCATTGATTTCCTTATCCTTTAAGGTACGCTCATTTGACTGGAAGTTGATGGACAATGCTATTGATTTATGTCCTTCTTCTACATGTTCACCGGTATAAACATCAAAGACTTCCACGTTTTGAATGATGTTTTCTTTACCCAATTTACCATTTTTACGAATGCTGTTTAAGATATCCGCAACCTTTACATCTTCTTTAACAACCAATGCCAAATCACGTGATACACTAGGATATTTGCTGACTTCGATAAATTTAACCTTACTTGCTTTATTGTTTAACAGCACTTCAAGATTTAATTCCATGCCATACACATCATCAATCGCATATTCTTTTGCCATTGCCGGATGAATTTCTCCAAAAATACCCAGTAATTCTTTACCCAAATATAACTCTGCACTGCGATATGGGTGGAAATGTTTCGTATCTAATTTATTTTCTTGAACACGAATACGATTATTACTAAAACCTAATGCTTCCAGCATGCTTTCAGCTAAGCCTTTTAACGTGTAGAAATCAACATCCACACTGAATTTCTGCCAACGGTTTTTCTGCAAAGCACCACTTGCCGCAACAGCTAAGCGTTCTTCTACATGATGATTGCCATACACATTACTGATTTCAAACAATGCTACATCATGCTGATTTCTTGCCTGATTATAAGCAATACATCCCAACAAGGATGGCAGTAAGCTGTTTCGTACATAACGGCGATCTTCACTCATTGGTGATGCCATTTCTACGATATCCTGACTGCATGGAAGGATAGCATCTTCGATATGTTTTTTACTTACCAAAGAGTAGCTGACAGCCTCATTATAACCAAGATTACTTAAGATATCGCGCACTCTTCTACGCATTCTTTGACGTTTATCTAAAGCCCCTAAAGTTGCTGGCATATATGGCAAAGTGCTAGGCAAACGATCATACCCTAAAATACGAATGATTTCTTCTGCAATATCTGCTTCCATACTGATATCGGTACGATAGCTAGGAATGCAGACATGAATGTTTTCCCCTTGTTTGCTAGGAGCAAAGTGCAAATCCTCTAATACTTGCATAACTTCTGCTTCGGCAAAGGTTGTACCTAGCAGTTTGTTGATGCTGTCCAGATTCACATCAAAGGCAACCGGTGTATAGTGATTATCCCCATACTGAACAGTTTCTTCAATACCATCCGCATCTGCATATTCACGTAATAAAGCAACTGCTCGATCCATTGCCTTGAAGGTTGCCATCGGTTCAATGCCTTTTTGGTAACGCACACTGGCATCGGTATTCAGATTCAAACGGCGTGCCGTATTACGGATTGCCACATGATGGAAGATGGCTGCTTCAATGATAATTCCACTTGTTGTATCTTCAATCTTAGAATCATCGCCGCCCATGATACCGGCAATACCAATTGGTTTTCCTTCGGTGGTAATTACGATATCATCATCAGTTAAAGCATAATCAACACCATCTAACGCGGTATATGTGCATGCTTGATGATCTTTTACCGTGATTTCCTGAGCCGGAATCGCATTGATATCATAGAAATGCAAAGGCTGTCCGGTTTCTAACATGACGATATTGGAAATATCTACCACGTTATTGATCGATTTCATACCGGCTGCCATTAACAGCTCTTTCATCCATTTTGGTGAAGGTTTGATAGTCACATGATTGATAACCTTTCCTAAGAATAATGGACATTTTTCTGTTTCACTGGAAACTTTTAATTTCGTAGGTGTTCCTATATTAGCACTGCCTTCTTCATAGGGCAATGTCACTTCTTTATGTAAGATAGCCCCGGTTTCCAAAGCCATAGACCAAGCAGCCATACAATCGTTACGATTTGGTGTTAATCCAACATCCAAAATGGCATCATCCAAGCCTAGATATCCTAATGGATCTTCATTGCCAACAGGTGCATCTTCATCCAAGACCTCAATTCCGTTTTTACTTTCTTCACTCAGCATATGTGCATCAACACCAAGCTCCAATAAAGAACAGATCATGCCATTAGAGGCTTGTCCGCGAATCATACCGGCTTTGATTTCACCATCAGGTAACTTTGCCCCAACACGAGCAACGATGACCTTTTGTCCAGCGGCAACATTTGGTGCCCCACAAACAATTTGCTCACTTGTATCCCCTAGATCCACCTGACAAACATGCAAATGGTCACTATCTGGATGTGCTTCACAGCTCAATACCTTACCAATCACCAATTTACTGCCACTTGACATATGCGCAACGCCTTCAACTTCCAAGCCAGCATCGGTAATGCGTTCGGCCATTTCTTCTATCGTAATATCGGACAGATCCATGTACTGTCCTAACCATTTTTTACTTATTATCATGCCAACATCCTCCTACTCGAAACGATTAAATGTCTTCAAGAAGCGAAGATCATTTGTATAGAAATTACGTATATCCGTAATGCCATATTTCAGCATAGCTACACGTTCAATACCGACACCAAACGCAAAACCGCTGCATTTCTCAGGATCATACCCAGCCATACGTAGCACATTTGGATGCACCATGCCGGCACCTAAGATTTCAATCCAACCGGTTCCTTTACAAACCGGGCAGCCCTTGCCTCCACATACATGACAACTAACATCAACTTCCACGCTAGGTTCTGTAAACTGGAAATAGCTTGGACGGAAACGAATCGTACGGCTTTCACCGAACATTTTCTGTGCTAAGAATTCCAAGGTTCCCTTTAAATCAGATAAGGTGATGCCTTCTGCGACAACCAAACCTTCACACTGCATAAACTGATGAGAATGCGTTGCATCATCATCATCACGGCGATAGACCTTACCTGGGCAGATGACCTTGATTGGCAGATGGCAATTTTGTTTTGCATAGTATTCCAATTGGCGCATTTGTACGGCAGTCGTGTGGGTACGTAGCAATTCTTCTTCATTGATGTAGAAGGTATCCTGCATATCTCTGGCAGGGTGATCCTTTGGTATATTGGCACGTTCAAAGTTATAGAAGTCTTCTTCTACTTCCGGACCTTCAGCTACCGTATAGCCTAAACCAATAAACAAATCTTCAATTTCCTGCTGGATGAGCATCAAAGGATGTAAATTGCCCAGGTTCGGCTTTTGACCATCTAAAGTGATATCAATTTTTTCCTTTTCAATCTTTTCTTCCATTTCTTTGATTTCCAACACCTGCTTGCGTTCTTCTATCGCATCCGCAAACATTGTTTTGACCTCATTGACCTGTTGGCCAAAGGCAGGGCGTTCTTCCTTAGGAAGATCTTTCATTGATTTCATAACTTCCTGAATCGGACCTTTTTTACCAAGATACAATACACGTAATTCTTGCAGATCATGCAAACTTTCACAGGCTGCAATCTTAGCAAGGCCTTCTTCTTTGATACTTGTAAGCTTTTCCATACTTTCATTCCTTTCTGCTTATAAAAAAAGCCGCAAGCTACAGGAACCCATGCGTATGGGCGGTACCATCCTGTTTCATCTTGCGACACACTTACTTACAATACACAGATAACCGCTGTGTGATACGGGGGATCATTACTCCCACTCCTAGGTGAATTCATAAAGGCTTTTCACAAAAAGACTTTCAGCTGGTGTCTTTTCTCTCTGGGTGAAGGCATTTTACTACTAGTCCTCATCAACGTATTCTTTATTATTATAAAGAACTTATGCTGAAATTACAAGGGGAAAATCAGAAGAATCAGATGTGCAACAGCATTCACACTCATACACAACAGGATTCCTAATATTGTAGGAATCAGAAATGCCAGCCATGTCCATTTCCAGCTTTGCGTTTCTTTATGAATAGTCAATAATGTGGTAGCACATGGAAAATGCACAAGGGAGAACAGCAGCGTACAAATGGCAGTGATCCATGTCCAACCATGATCAACAAATAAACTCTTAAGTAAGGTCAGATTACTTAGATCATTCATAGAACCACTTGCCATATAAGCCATAATCATAATAGGTACGACAATCTCATTTGCTGGAAATCCTAATAAGAATGCTAATAGAATTACCCCATCCAATCCCATCAATTTCGCAAAAGGATCTAGAAAACCGGAGACATATGCTAAGATCGTAATTCCCTGCACCTCCACGTTGGCGAACAACCAAATGATGATGCCGGCTGGTAACGCCACACTGATGGCCCTTCCCAAAACAAATAAAGTACGATCAAAGATAGAACGAAGGATGACCTTACCAAACTGTGGGCGGCGATATGGCGGTAGTTCCAGAGAAAAACTAGAAGGTATACCCTTTAATAAGGTTTTCGATAAGAATTTTGATACCAAAAAGGTCAAAAAGATACCAAACAAGATGACAAGAGTCAGCAGGAGCGTAGCAAATAAACCATTCCACGGTGCTGCAAACATACCGGCAAAAAACATGGTGATAATACTGATAAGCGTAGGAAAACGTCCATTGCACGGCACAAAGACATTCGTCAAAATAGCAATCAAACGCTCTCTAGGGCTATCAATAATGCGAGCACCGCTAACCCCAACTGCATTGCATCCAAAGCCCATTGCCATAGTCAATGCCTGTTTTCCACACGTACAAGCCTTTTGAAAAAAGCCATCCAGATTAAAGGCAATACGCGGAAGATAGCCAAAGTCTTCTAATAAGGTGAATAAGGGAAAGAAAATAGCCATAGGTGGCAACATGACGGCAATGACCCATCCTGCTGTCTTTACCATACCATCCACGAATAAACCTTCTAGCAGTTTTGCCACATGCAGCTGCTCACAAGCCTGATGTAGCCATGCTTCCAATTGAACAAAGAAGGCACTTAGATAAGCACTTGGAACATTGGCACCGGCAATTGTGATCCAAAAAATCAATGCCAATAACACGATCATACACAAAAAGCCCCACACCTTATGCGTAACGATACGATCCATACGCATATCCTTTTCTAAATAGGATCCATCCTCAATCTTGACACACTGATCACAGATCATCTTCGCTTTTTTTTGTAAGGCATTCACTATGATATCCTCAAATTGTTCATAGCAGCCACTTCTTTTTAGATGTTCCTGTTCCTGTCTGACCATAGTCTGAACTTCCTCTTTATTCGTCAAGACGGCATAAAATTTTTCGTCCTCTACTTGCGGATCAAGTAATTTTAATGCCAGAAAATGATGATTCCATCCAGGCGCATGAATAGTCTGTGCCAGTCTTTCGATTGCCTGTTGCAATTGTGCATCATAAGACAGTACACACCACTCACGCAGTGGTTTTTGAGCTGTTTTTTCAATGGCTTCCTTTAAGCTGCGAAATCCTTTTCCATTACGAGCACTCATGCCAACGACTTCAACCTGTAATAAGTTAGCTAATTTATCAAGATCCAGATGGATGTGTTTCTTTTCGGCTTCATCCATCAAATTAACAATTACTACAACACGATTCGTAATTTCCATGGTTTGTAAGACTAAATTCATATTGCGTTCTAACATCGTCGCATCACAAACGACCAGACAGACATCACATTTTTCAAAACAAACGAAATTGCGTGCTACCTCTTCCTCACTAGAATGTGCTAAAAGTGAATAAGTGCCAGGAAGATCGATCATTTCATGAATGCAATCATGATGTGTAAAAGTGCCACTAGCCAGTTCAACAGTTTTACCAGGCCAATTCCCCGTATGCTGTTTCATGCCTGTCAAACCATTAAACACTGTACTTTTTCCGACATTTGGATTTCCCAACAAGGCAATTGTATAGCCCTTTGTTTCTTTTTCATATAATTCATTAATTTCCTCATTCATCTGCATTAATTTCTCAAACAGCACGAAACTCCCCCTTTTCGCGAACTTCGATGTTCTTTTCATCGCTCGCACGCAAAGCAATCTTACCACCTTTTACAATATATGCCCGCATACCTTTGGAGGGTGAGGAAAGAATAGGTTCTACGATATTACCCACAACAAAGCCCAGATCCATCAGCCGGCGTTTCATATGTGCCTCATGATGTAATGCTATGATTTCCACCTGTGTAAGCAAAGGCACCTCCTGTAATGTCATCCTTAAACACCTCCTATGTTAGTATATTGAACCTGGTAAAAATAGCTGATGGCAAATACCTAGACATAGAATAAGATATGTGTACAAATGCAGCTAGGTTGTATAACTTAAGACAAAAACATAGAGAATTCGTATATAATAAAAAAGATATCTGCAAGAGATGTTTGCAAATATCTTATCGGTTTATAAATTAGTTAATTCCTCATCTAAACATTTTAGATCCTTACGAATAGTTAAGGCTTGCGGACATAGCGTTTCACACTTTCCACATTGTTGACAATGACTAGCTTTTTCTTCTTCCTTCATACTAGTATACGCATCTTTGGTTTTTTGTACAAAGGCATATTTAGCATACTCATTCCACAATTTGAAATTTTTAGGAATATCTACACCGAAAGGGCAAGGCATACAATAACTACATCCGGTACAGCCATTGCGGGTACGCTCTTTGATCTTCTTCGCTGCTCTTTCAACCAACTGACGTTCTTCCTCTTGCAATGGTGTGAATTGCTCGAAGGTGGAAAGATTATCCAAGACCTGTTCCATGCTTGACATGCCACTTAAGACAACCTTCACATTTGGTTTGCTGGCAACCCAACGCAATGCCCAAGAAGAAATGCTTTTTTCTGGAGCGTATGCCTTCATTTCGGCAGCGATATCTTCTGGTAAATAAGATAATGAACCACCCTTGATTGGTTCCATAATGACCATTGGAATCCCTAGCTGCTCAGCTAAAGCATAGCCACGATCTCCGGCCTGTACATCCGTATCTACATAATTATATTGAATCTGACAAAAATCCCAAGCACGATAAGTTAGAATTTCTTCAAAGACCTCATAACTATCATGAAAAGAAAAACCAAAATTGCGAATCTTTCCTGCTTGCATTAATTCCTCACAATAGCTCACAATACCTAATTGTTTTGCCTTTTCCCATTTTGCTTTGTCTAAGGCATGTAACAAATAAAAGTCAACATAGTCTACATCTAAACGCGCAAGCTGTTTCTCAAACATTACCTTTGCATCATCTAAAGAAGTAAGATCCCATAAAGGAAGTTTGGTTGTCAGGTAAAAACTATCACGTGGATATTTTTTCAGCACCCTGCCCACAAAAGGTTCACTATCACCATGATGGTAAGGAAAAGCCGTATCAATATACGTCACTCCATGGGCAATGGCTGTATCCAACATTTTCGTTGCTTGTTTCTCATCAATGCTGCCATCCTTGTTCGTTGGAAAACGCATACAGCCAAATCCTAATAAAGATGGTGTATATCCATGTTTCATCTCTCTATATTCCATGTGAAAATACCTCCTACTTTTTTTATCATTATACTATGAAATTTTAAAAGAAAACAGGACTATTTCATCCTGTTGTCAATTCCTTTAGGTCAAATGGTGTCATTTGGTATACATAATTCAGCCAGTTGCGATAAAGCAAGTTGGCATGGGCACGCCATTTAAAAAGCGGTTCTTTGCTAGGATCATCTTCAGGAAAATAATTATATGGAATCTGAATTTCTTTGCCCTGGTTCAGATCACGGAAATACTCCTGTGCTAAGGTATCCTTTCCATATTCTAAATGCCCCATAATGAAGATACGGCGAAAATCACGTGTAGCAATAATATTAGAGCCTGTTGTATTAGAGCGTGATAAAACTTCCAGTTCCTTGACCTCTGCTAAAGCTTCTTCATCAATCGCTGTATGGCGAGAATGCGGTGTCATATGTACCTCATCAAAGCCATTGGTCAAAAAGTTATATTCATCACACAAGAGCTGCGGGAAGATACCAAATACTTTATGTGGAAGTAAATGCTTTTGGATCCCATAATGATAATATAAGCCTGCCTGCGCACCCCAACAGATATGCACGGTGGAATAAACATGGGATTTGCTCCATTCCATGATCGTACAAAGCTCTTGCCAATAATCCACATCTTCATATTCTAAATGTTCTACCGGTGCTCCGGTAATGATAAGACCATCGTAATGATTTTCCTTCAACATGGAAAAATCATCATAAAATTTCAATAGATGATCGGCACTGGTATTCTTAGAAACATGGTTACTGACCTTCATAAAGTCAATATCTACCTGTAAAGGTGATTTACTGATCAAACGCAAGATCTGCGTTTCTGTTTCAATCTTTTTCGGCATCAGATTTAAAATAGCAATGCGCAATGGACGAATATCTTGTTTTCGGGCAACATCCTCTTCTAAGGCAAAGATTTTTTCACTTTCCAAAATCTCCTTAGCAGGCAATCCATTTGGTATATTAATTGGCATACCAAATCACCCTAAATTTGCGCAAAGGCCTGTTTCAGATCATCTAAGATATCTTCCACATTTTCAATACCGCATGATAAACGTATCAAGCCTGGGGTAATACCGCAATTTACCAACTGTTCATCACTTAACTGACGATGTGTTGAGCTTGCCGGATGCAAGACACAGGTACGAATATCGGCTACATGGACTTCCAAAGAAGCGAGTTGTAAATGATCGATAAAGGCAGCGGCGCGCTCCCTTCCCCCTTTAATGGAAAAGGAAATAACTCCACAACAGCCATTTGGCAGATATTTCTGTGCCAAAGTATAGTATTTAGAACTTTTTAAGCCTGGATAGTTTACAAATTCAACAGCTTCCTGACTTTCTAAATATGCAGCCACTTTCTGGGCATTTGCACAATGACGCTCCATGCGCAAAGCCAGTGTTTCTAAGCCTAGGTTTAATAGGAAAGCAGAATGGGCAGCTGGATAGCAACCTAAATCACGCATCAGCTGTACGCGTGCTTTGGTAATATAAGCAGCCTTACCAAAGCTTTCGGTATAAACAATACCATGATAAGATTCATCCGGTGTGCTTAAGCCAGGAAATTTTCCATTATCCCAAGGAAAGTTCCCACTATCTACGATCACACCGCCTACCTGCAAGGCATGTCCATCCATATATTTTGTCGTTGAATGGATTACGATATCGGCACCCCATGCAAATGGACGGCACAAAATCGGTGTAGCAAATGTATTATCAATTAATAAAGGTACATCATGGGCATGTGCTAGTTTGGCAAACTTTTCAATGTCCAACACATTCATGGCCGGATTCGCCATGATCTCACCAAAAACGGCCTTGGTATTCGGACGAAAAGCAGCTTCAATTTCGGCTGGCTGTGCATCCGGGTCAACAAAGGTAACTTCAATGCCAAACTTCTTCAAAGTAATGGCAAATAAATTCACCGTTCCGCCATAAATCGTTGAAGAAGAAATCACATGATCTCCGCTTTCCAACAAATTCATCAAAGCTATGAAAGAAGCACTCTGTCCACTTGTTGTACATAGTGCACCGATACCGCCTTCCAATGCGGCAATCTTTTTTTCTACTGCATCTACAGTAGGATTGGAAATACGTGAATACATATGCCCTTCTGCTGTTAGATCAAATAATTGTCCTACAAAATCAGTTGAATCATATTTATATGTCGTACTTTGATAAATGGGCAATACACGTGGTTCCCCATTCTTTGGTTCATACCCTGCATGTAAGCATTTTGTTTCTATTTTCATAAACACTCCTCCAATTTTCATATGTTTAATTTTACTATCATTTCTTTCATTATTCAATCTATTTTTATTTCACTCCTACACAGGTTCTTCCTTTGATCTGATCCAATACCCGCATGACCTCCATACTGGCTGCCTGTGACATTAGCGGACTTTCCAATAGTCCTTGTTCCATGCAATCTACAGCATGTTCGATTTCCGGTGTAAAATCACTCTCCATACAAACTTGAATCTTCTCTTGCCCATCCTCTTTCACAAGAAGTGCCTCGGTGTTCTTCCAAAAATTTTCACAAACGATATAGCCGTTATCTCCATATAAAAACCCCTTATTTTCAACTGTCATATTCCAACAGCTGCGAATACTAGCCATGATGCCATTTTCATATTGCAATAAACATTGCATAAAATCATCATATCCTTTTTGCGTAAGATGGACCATATCTTTGCAGGACACAAGTCTGCTATTGGCAAAAAAGTTTGCATAAACCAATGGGTATACACCGACATCATAACTACAGCCACCATCTTCTTGACGATAGCCCCAAAAATCATCCGGCATATTTTCCTTACCAAGATCATAACCATAACTTGCCTCAATATAGCTCAATTGCCCGATTGCTCCATCCTGTATCATTTGTTGAATGGTCTGATTTAAAGGAGTAAAAATCGTTTTTTCTGCCTCCATTAAAAAACATCCTTGTTTTTTCGCAAAGGCAAAACACTCCACTACTTGCTCATGATTAGCAACAAATGGTTTTTCACATACTACATGCTTATGATGCTGTAAGCATGCCATGATATGTGTATAATGCAAATAATTAGGGGTACAGATATACACCATATCTACCTGAGGATCATGCAGCATTCCCTCATAGCTCCCATAGGCTTTGGGGCAAGGATGTTGTTTTTGAAAATCTTGAGCGTGTGCGATATTTCGCGATGCTACCGCATATAGCTGTGCATTGTGTGCATAGGCAATCCCCTTTGCAACACGATGTGAAATCTTTCCTAATCCCATGATACCGATATTTTTCATAGACGTTACCTTCCTTTTCCTTTATTGTAACGCAAGGAGATACAACTCGTAAAGAAGTCATTTTCATATGTTTGATTCTTTGTTATAATGAAAAAAAAGGAGGCTTTTAAAATGGAATATGAAATCGAAGGCGGGCAATTACCGGTTGTTGTTTGTCATTTACAAAAAGATGAAAAAGTATTTACCGAATCCGGTGGCATGTGCTGGATGGATGATGGATTTGAAATGTATGCGAATACACGTGGTGGTTTACTAAAAGGATTAGGCCGAGCTATGGCTGGTGAATCTATTTTCTTAACAACCTATACTGCCGGCAACGATAATAGTGAGATTGCCTTTGGCTCTAGTTTCCCCGGTAAGATCTTACCCATTACCTTAGGTGATGGAGAATGCATCATCATTCAGAAAACAGCCTTTCTAGCTGCGGAAGACAGTGTCACCCTGCAACCATTCTTCCGTAAGCGTTTAGGAGCCGGTTTCTTTGGCGGAGAAGGTTTTATCCTGCAAAAACTGATAGGACCGGGAACTGCCTTCTTAGAAATTGATGGTGATATTGTCGAGAAGGAGTTACAACCAGGACAGCTGTTAAAGATCGATCAAGGCTATATCGCGATGTTTGAAGAGCATGTGGATTTTGATATCACAACAGTAAAAGGTTTAAAAAATAAGTTTTTAAGTGGTGAAGGTTTCTTCTTGGCAACCTGTAAAGGTCCGGGCAAAGTATGGTTACAAACCATGCCATTCTCTGTCTTAGCTGATCGTATCATCGATATTGTACCACACCAATAAACCATGCTTCCTTTCAAAGCCATCTATCCGGATGGCTTTTTCTTTTGCGAATATAGATGGCTCTTTTTTACAAAAAGGTATTGTCAAATTCACAAAAATATTGTATATTATTAACGCAATCAAGATGCGGGTGTAGTTCAATGGTAGAACTTCAGCCTTCCAAGCTGACTACGTGAGTTCGATTCTCATCACCCGCTCCATTAAGAACGATAAGCGATGATTCCTATCATCGTTTTTATTTTGTACTTTCATCATATTTCTTTTGCTTCATCGATTTCATCATAGTATTTTACCCTTATTTGCGATACAATAGGCATGGTGATAAAGATGAAAAGAAAACAGACTTGGTTTTATATAGGCGTTGGTGTTGTCCTATTGTTACTAATCTATATGATTGGTGTAGGTGCCAATGGGAAAGCTTTGGCTGCCCGCCAAAAAGTTTTTACCTTTCATAAAGGTGAAGTCTTGCCAAAGAAAGCAACTTATTATGTAAAAGGCATCACCAATCCCAAAAAAGTAGAAATGGACATGTCCCAAGTCAACACAGATAAAACCGGCAACTATATCCTACATATCAAACAATCTTCACATACCTATGATGTAAAGATTCAAATCATTGCATGAGAAAACACCGATGAAGGGTAGCTTCACCGGTGTCTTTTTTTATTAACGCAACATTGTTTTTGCTGCTACTGCTAATACTTTGGGATTTCTATTGTATGGTGTTACCGGACATATCTTCTTATCAATGCCTAACAACGTATACACAGCAATACGTGCTGCACGGACGCTGTATTCTTCAGTAAAGACCATATCCTCTGGAATCTCAACAAACTGAGAAATCATCGCAAAGTTTGTAGAACCTTCAGGCACAACCAGTGGACGATCAGATTTCGCACGTGGTTGGAATTGGGAATCAATGTATGGCATCATGCAAGGAATGACATTCACTACAGTTTCAAGAATATCCTTCGTATCCTTTTCAAAATGCAGATGTCCTAA
Organism: Longicatena caecimuris; assembly: GCF_004341945.1. Lineage (GTDB taxonomy): Bacteria > Bacillota_I > Bacilli_A > Erysipelotrichales > Erysipelotrichaceae > Longicatena > Longicatena caecimuris. Next base: position 15,122 of record NZ_SMBP01000013.1, on the reverse strand, counting down.
TAACTCAAGCAACAGTTCTTCTCCTGTACATTCCCGCATAGGTTTTTTAACATAATCTCCGATTGCCTTGGTATAGAGACCATAGCCCCAGAAAATCGTGGTATCCGCATCTTGCGCTTTAAAATGCGGTTGTGCGGCAACTACAATGCTCATCAGCCAGCTAGAGTCTTTAAATGTCATTAACGCTCCGCTGCCTGGGATATTCCCTGAGAATTGCTCAATCATCTTTAACAGCTTATTACCTTTCATCGTGACTGTGAAACTTTCCCAATTTGTTTCCTCAGGTTTGCCAAAGAATGGTGTTGGATCACCTAGTGAAGGTTTCTTTTCAGCAACCTTACGCCATAATTCTCCACTCATAGGGGCATCCGGGGTAAACGCTGGAGCGTGATGATAGTCGCCTAAAGTAGCATTATCAGTCATACAGCCATTGGTCATGATACAAATATCTTCTTCATTTAGATGAATGGTACGCTCTTTGCCATTTTCATTGAGATGAATGTCAGTAACTGTAATGGCATCCTCTTTAAAATCAATATCCTTCACAACTGCCTTGATGCTAAAATCAACACCAAAGCCATCCAAATATGCCTTTAAAGGAAGAATAACGGATTCATATTGGTTATATGGTGTACGTGTAACACCTTCTAAGGTTTCAATACGTGGGAATTCTAAGATCATGCGGTTCATGTACCGGCGGAATTCAAATGCGCTTGACCATTTCTGGAAAGCGAATGTTGTCTGCCACATATACCAGAAATTCGTTGTAAAAAAATGAGGACTGTTCGCAAACCATTCTTCAATGGTCACATTATCCAATTTTTCCTCAGGGGTTGCCAGAAGTTTTGTCATCAACACCCGATCAGTGTTGTTGAACTGCATGCTGGTAACATCCTGAATTACTCCATAGCGATCTATTAAACGTGCTTGTGCATGCGTAGGATGCAAATGATCAAAGTTTAAAATTTCTTCTGTAACGCTTTTCCCTTTCCAATCGAGAGATGGAATCGTTGAGAATAAATCCCAGAAATTTTCATAAGTTTCTTCATTCAACATTCTACCGCCACGACAAACAAAACCGTTTTGCATATTGCCGGCACCATCATTACTGCCGCCAAGGATCGGTAAACCTTCTATGATATGAATATTTTCTCCATGAAATCCACCATCCTGCAGTAAATAGGCAGCTGCTGCCATCGTTGCCAAACCTCCACCAATTAAGTAAGCTTGGCGCTCTCCTTCACGTCCTGATGAAACTTTACAACGAGCAGTTTCCCTATTTCTTTCTTGCATACGTTTTACAACGCCTGCGGCTACACCGGCGCCGGCTGCCACACTTGTTGCGATAATGAGTTTTTTTACATTTTCCTGTTTCATAATGATATTCCTCTCTTCTGTATGTTTATCTACAATTTAAGTATAGTCATTTCCATTTGGAAAGTATCTATACATATATGTTTTTTTGTATGATTTGTTTATGATACTTAAATATAGCAAGTTCAGAAATCACCAATATCTGCATAAGCTAATATTTTTGCTTTGTAACTGTTTTCAAGGAAGTTTGTGGATTTACCCCATACCATTTGTCCAGAAATTTCATAAAGTGGAAAGAAAGGAGGTTCTTCATGTGGCAAAAGTTATCGTTTATGATGTATATAGCGAAGCTTTAGAAGTTTTTGATTTGAGTGAAAATGACACTATGCCATATGTGTATGGTGATACCATGCGGGTAAGTGAGTTCCGTGGTTCTTCACGTTCTAATGTTTTATGGACGACGAATGCTGCCATGGAATCCTGGAACGCGACAAGACGATCTTATGGCGCTCCCATTCCCTTTCGTTATGCCTTTAAACGTATATGGGAAGGCGGGCATGGCAGACAGTCCCAGCATTATGCAGGGGTATCCTTTGATGTCGGTCAGGCGTTGTCGCAAACACAGCGAAATCGGATATGGAATGTCGCAAAGAATCTAGGTGTTTGGGTATATGTAGAGCCTATTTCAATGACACCGACATGGGTTCATTTCGATAAACGTTATGGCACTCCTGCGTGCAGTGCTGGTTATCCTACCCTGCGACAAGGCAGTCGAGGTGTGTATGTGCTCATTTTACAAGATGCTTTAAATGCTTTAGGTTATAGCACACAAACATTGGATGGCGCCTTTGGAAGTAATACTCGCGCCGCTCTTATCGCTTACCAACGTAATAATGGATTAACAGCAGATGGCATAAGTGGTTGCGGAACATGGACACGTCTTGTGAATGAAGTAGTAGGTATTGGCAGAACACCTACAGTTATTGATCCATAATAGAAAAATCTTTATAAAAACACATCTATCCTAATAGTTTCTCTTATTTCTTTTATAGCACACCTATAGCACACCGAAAACAAAAAAGATGGGTGTGCTTTTTGTATGTTTTAAATTCTTTAACCAACAAAAAAGGCACTCTAAAATAGTGTGTTAGTGTGCCAAATGTTTAAACTTTAGTGTTGCTGTTTTTTACCATTTCTAAGTTTTTGTGTAGATACCTCTAGTAAGGTATCTATTCCAAATAATATCTTTGTATTATGACGAAAAGTTTAGTAATATACATTCTCAAAATATTCATAGAATCTGACAATTTACAATGGTATAAATAACTTTTCATGTTTGATAAAAAATGCATTATCTCTGAATCATCATGTTTATTGTTTAACCAGTAGTTATACGATACTGAAAAAAAGAGATGGTAAAACTAGATATATTTTTTTATTAGAGTAAAAATGCTGTTCTTATTCAATAGAATAATTACTATATTTCCTTTTGAATAACTAAACTTTTATTAATTTGTAAATAAATCTAAGCTTTCTTCTATATTACTCCAGTATATTGGATTTATATTTAAGTTTTTAAAACCGTCAATAACACCTTTGTCTATTGGATTTTTATCATTTATAATGACAAACATTTGCTCATTTTCGTCTCGCAATGCTGCAGTATCATCCCATCCAAATGAGGTGGCAATGCAATTTGTTTTCGAAGCCTTATTCACTATATTAACCCAACGTGTGGGTTTTAATTTAGTGCGTTGGAATGACATATCAAAGCAAAATGGGAACCCTGATTTACCGACTAAAGAAACATTTTCCGTAAAATACAATTCTTTTTTCAAAAAATATTCTTTTACATCTTCACTGAAAAAATTGGCAACATTTTCTCTAGATGTATAACACAAATCATCTACTTTAACAATGCATTGTAATATAGCATCAAGTTTCGCTCCAAAATCATCTCTACTAGTTCTTGCAAATATTTCATCCTCTTCTAATTTCATCCCAAATTGTGCACATATTTTTTCTATTAAAATAATTCTCTTTTCTGAAAAAGAAAGTCCTCCAGCTCTTAAATTACTTATAGTATATGAATCATCAGTTATGGTTATTTCATCACCATTAATACTTATGTAAACCTGTATATAATCATTAAAATGATCCAAAAAAGGAGTCGTAATTTCATGAAAACCATTTATTTCTTTTACTTTAATATTATTTTTTATAAAATTATAATAATCGTTTATTAATTCGTTGATATTCACAAATACCACCTCCTTCATAATAAGTATACTTCATAATTTAATTAAATAAAACTGCTTGTTCAACAATCGTAGGATATTCAATTACATTAAACTTTTTTAGGAAAGCTACACAATTAGCAACTAAAGATGGATCATTTATATCAAATCTAATAGCATAAGGTATGTTATTATTAGTATTATAATTATCTTTAAAAATATGAAGATGAGGTCCTTGAATTCTTTCGCCGTTAGGGTTTTTATGCTCCACATTTCCTATATCCAAACGCAACAAATTAATTCCAGTATTTTTATCACGTACTATATATGTACATTTATTACTAATTCGAACCTTCCTATTAATAATAAAGAAGAACTTGAATCTAGGATTGTCTATACCTTGTATTTCATATTCTTTATCATATCCGATATTAGGAATTTCGAACTTTTTTGCTAACAATTTTTTTAAAATTGTAATCAATTCTTCAGCTTCACTAGTCGTCATATTTCAATCTCCTTTCATCACTTATTTTGAAAATTTACTCTCTAGCACTTAAGCAACACAATTACCCAAGTCCTCTTTCTTGGACTATTATTAGTTATTATAATATAATTTATTTAAATTTTTTTCAATATATCAACTTCATTTTTGAGAAAATTTCGCAAAATCATTTCCACTTATATGCTTTTAACTATGTAAAATAATATTTTCTCAACCTCCTTTCCCTACATAGGTCCACTTTAAAAACACATCTATCCTAATAGTTTCTCTAATTTCTTTTATAGCACACCGAAAACAAAAAGGACGGATCTGCTTTTTGTTTTTATATCTACATCTGTAAATTCTTACAGCAACAAAAAAAGCACATGATTTCTCACATGCCTAAATACTGACGTAATTCTTTTGCATCATCACTATATTTCTCCGCAATATCCAACCCAATTTTCTGTGTACGCACAAGCTTAGCTAACGCAAAATTCAATGTCTGCATGCCATCTTTTGCCCCTGTTTGAATCTGCGAATTGATCTGATGTACCTTATTATCACGAATCATACTGCTAATCGCATCATTTCCAACCATGATTTCCAAAGCAGCTACTCTGCCTTTTCCATCTAGTGTTGGAAGTAATTGCTGTGTGATTACCGCACGTAAGATTCCTGATATTTGCATACGGATCTGTTCCTGTTTATGAGGAGGAAACACATCAATGATCCGATCAATTGTTTTAGCTGCACCAATCGTATGTAAGGTGGAAAATACTAAATGTCCAGTTTCCGCCAAAGTAACTACTGCTGCTATCGTTTCATAATCACGCATTTCTCCAACTAAAATAACATCCGGATCTTCACGCATTGCACTGCGTAATGCCGTATCAAAGGAATCAACATCACATCCGATTTCACGTTGATGAATCAAAGCTTTCGAGCGTTCATATAAATACTCTACTGGATCCTCAATCGTTAAGATATGACAATCTCTACGCTCATTGATATACTGCATGATAGCTGCCAATGTGGTAGATTTCCCACTTCCGGTAGGACCTGTCACAAGTACCAAACCACGTGGTTCCATTGCTAAGTTTTTAAGAACATCCGGCAGCATCAATTCCTCTAAGGAACGAATACGATTATCAATAATACGAATAGCCGCTGCTAACTTATCTTGTTGTCGATATACATTCACACGTTGACGTTCATGCATTTGATCAACATACGTAAAGTCAATATCTTTTCCCTGTTTCAACTGTTCCATTTGCAAATCATTCAACATGGATAAGATCATTTCTGTTGTTTGTGCATTATCAAACTGTTTAGGAAATTCAATCAGCTTTCCATTTTTACGAATCATTGCCGGACCATCTACATTCAAATGTAAATCACTGCATCCATTCTCACGCGCATATTGCAAAGCTTCTTCAAGTAATTGATTCATAAAGCCTCCTAATCAGAGTATACACTGATTTTACGTAATTCATCAATCGTTGTTAAACCATCTTTCACAAGCTGTATTGTTTCTTCACGCAGCGTTCTTAAATTTTGACTTTTTTTCACATAAGCATAAATATCATCAATATCTTTATGACTGGATATCATACGTCGCATTTCTTTATCAATCAAAATAATTTCATGCACTGCGGTTCTGCCTTTATACCCTGTCTGGTTGCATTGATGACATCCTGCTCCACGATACATATATTCGACATCTTCACCAAGTTCTTCACGTTCAAGCGCCGTTGTTCGTATCTTTTCTTTACAATGTGGACAGATTGTTCTAACCAAACGCTGTGAAACACTACCAATTAAAGAATTGGCTACCATATACGGCTCTACCCCCATATCCTGCAAACGAACAATCGTACTAATTGCATCATTGGTATGTAAAGAGCTTAATACCAAGTGTCCGGTGATTGCTGCTCTGACAGATATAGAAGCGGTTTCTCCATCACGTGTTTCACCAACCATGATAATATCGGGATCCTGTCGCAATAATGCACGCAATCCCTTTTCAAAGGTCAAGCCTGCCGCATTATTAATCTGCATCTGATTGACACGTTCAATGTTTTTCTCCACAGGATCTTCGATCGTTGAAATATTTACCTGACGTTTTGCCAAAGTTTCCAAAATCATATATAACGTCGTTGTTTTCCCGCTTCCGGTAGGCCCGGTTAAGTATATGATACCATGCGGCATTTCCATCATCTTGCGCATCTTTTGATAATTTTCTAAATTCATACCATATTGAGTATCATTCAGAATTGGCGTATTGCTATTTAAAAAACGTAAAACGGCCTTTTCTCCATACACTGTAGGAATAACAGATACACGAAGGTTCATCTTCGTACCTTCTAAGGTCGTAACAAAATGACCATCCTGAGGAACACGTTTTTCAGCAATATCCATATTTGCCATGATCTTGATACGCACAATAAGAGATTGATGTAGATTCTTTGCCAGCTGAACATAATCAATGATCATTCCATCAATACGCATACGTACCATGGTTTTATCTTCAAATGGTTCAATATGAATATCACTTGCATTTGCATTATACCCTCTTGTCAGCAAAGAGCTAAACAGTTTAACAACCGGTGTATCATCTTCTTCAGAATTAAATAATTCACTTTCATCAAATTCAAAAGAAACAACATTTTCATTTGCCACACTGGCAGCTTCACGTGCCTTGATTTCCGCATAATAATAATCAATCGCTCGTAGAATTTCTTTCTTTTCACTTAAGCATATAGCAAGATTCATACCTGTAACTAATCGTACATCTTCAATACCATAGAAATTCAATGGATCACTGGTAACCACCGTTAAGCGTCCATTATTCTCAGAAATCGCAATCAGATCATACTTTAATGCTAAAGTCTTTGGAATCTTTGCTACGGCATCGACTTCGATTTCTACATTGTTCATATCAACCAATGGTTCATTTAACTTATCACTCAATGCTTTTAACATCTGTTTTTCGCTGATAAAGCCTAAATCAATCAAATGCTGACCTAAACGTTTTGATCGATCTTTCTTCTGCTCGGCAAGTGCTGTTTGAAGTTGTTCTTCAGAGATATAACCATATTCTTTTAACACTTCACCTATTGGTATATTTTTCATAAGAGTGCGTCCTCCTTTTTATGATAATGATTACTTCTTCTACATTTAGGTGGGAAGTAATGAGTAGGTTATAAAATAATTTATAACCATGAAGTTCTACATGATGGAGTGGTAATTGAAACATCATCAATATCAATTAATTTCCACACTGCAGGAACAAGACTAGGATGATGTGTTGTTGTCGTATTTTCTGTAAGTAATTGATAATATTTTCCATCTGTATCTTTAACTATATCTCCTTTAAAATACGTACTGTATTCATCAAAATCCTCGCTGATCTTTTTCCAATATTTCTGACTATTTATTGTACCTGGTGGTAATTGATGAGCATGTCCCCAGTTGATTTCTTCATTACTAATACAGCGATATAACTGTCCATTATATTTTACATATTCTCCTGGATATAGTTTATTTCCACTATCCCATTCCAAAACATTACTTGGGCAACGTTCATATTCACTTGCTACCGTTTTACTGCTGTTATCTGTAGGAGTATCTTCAATAATTTTACATTTTAATGGCTGTATATCTTCCTTTTTGATAGGTTCCCATACATCTCGATGGTCTGGATTATAAATTTGACCTCTGTGAGCAGGATTATAATCAATAATTTTTCTATAATAAAACTTCGTATTTATTGGAAATTCAACAACATCGCCTTTTTCATAAGAGCTTGTAACTTGCCAGCCTGTCATAATAGCTTTCCATTGCCCTTTATCATTCGTATGTGGATCAGAATCATCATTTTCGACATCTACTATTGCCCTATACCAAGTACCTTTAAATTCAACAAAAGTTCCTTTTTTATAAGTTCCCCTTGCTACCCACTGAGTTGCGGTATTTAATTCATTCTTACAAGCGATTTCCCCTCCAACAGTTCCATCATAATCTGTATCATCCGGTTCTTCTTCACCACCGCCACTAGATTCTTTATTTTCAAATTCACCATTGCGGTAATAAATAATATGGTCTGTCAAATTTTTTGTTTCCGCCTGTAGAGGATTTGCATTTTTATTATGTTCCATATTCAAAAGTTCTAATGTTGTTGAAGTTTTATATACTTCTTTTTTCTCGCTATCGTTATTCTTATAATAAATGAATTTCAAATCAAGTCGATTTTCATTAAAACCCTTAGCACTTATTTCTAATATTCGTCTATTATAAAAATCATCATTATATGCTTCACTATCTGTTGCGTCAACATGACCGAGCATTAATCTACCATCTTTGACATAAAGCCATTTCCAATCATTTCCCTCAGGTCTTTCTTCATTACTTTTTAAAACCTTTACATCACTTGCATATAACAGCTGATCTCTTACGAAATCCGCCAATAGATCTAAAGATTGTTTATCCGCATCTGTTGTGGCAGCTTTATTAAAATACCCTAGAGAGTTCAAAATTAAAGAACCAGCAATCATCATAACTAAAGAAGAAATAAGCAAAGTCACAATGATTTCCATTAAAGTAAAGCCTTTATTATTAAGTTTTTTTGACTTCATAGTTATTTCTCCTTCCTAACGTCATCATGAATTTACTGAAATCCAACAATCATCAATATTTTCACCATCATAGTTCTCATCAGGATCTAAGACATACCAACCTGAATTTTGTTTCTTCACTTCTTTATGTATAAAATCCTGAAAATCATCATACCTTTGTTCTGTTGCCCCATTTACAGATATATAAGTGTCATGATAATAAGCGCCACTAAACATCTTATCATCATAAACAATCGCAACTGTAATATTGGAAGGCTTACAATACCATTTATTATCTAAATAATTATAAATAATTGAAATATTATCGACATTTAATTCATAAGGAGAATATTCATAATATTTATTAGTTGTCGATAAATATATCAACTTTTCATTACTACAATTTGTTGATATCGTCTTATTTTCCCAAGCATAAAACGCATTTATATAAAATGATTGGCTTTTATATTCAGAAGGCAATAGTTCATTTGGAAATGGTTGAATTTGATAAGTATCTTTTAAATTTTTAAAAACATGATCATTATAGCCATCTCTTTTACAAGTACTTTGATTTAATCCACAACTCTTTGTTTCACTATCATTTAATGTAGCATATAGATCATTTCCTATATTTACACTATCTTTATATACATCAAAATCCTTTAACGGAGTGGTGCTCTGTTTAATTTTAGTGATTGCTTTTAAAACGATATCTGCACCGTTTGTACCTGTATACTCATTATAGGTAGCTTGTACTTCTATATCATCAACACCATTATCAGCATGCAATATATAAGAGGCATCTTGATCTTTTTTATTCACCTTTACTTTATCTTTAACTTCTTGATTGCCTTCGATAAAGGAAAACATCTCATTGCTAGCTGTTTTAACTTTAGCAGCTTTGCCCATTCGTTGAATAACACCATTGAACCCTGCCGCAATCGTTATAGAGGAAATAGACAGAATCAAGATAGCGACAATCATTTCAATTAATGTAACACCTTTATTGTTCATACCTATAACCTCCTTCTCATTTTAAGCTATTTGTCTGCTATATTTTCTTCTACAAAGCTACTTACTAAATTATCATATATAATTCTTCTATTTTCGGGAGTCCCACTATTCAATTGTGCCATGCTAAGATAATCATTATTCCCCCATTGATTTACTCTAAAATACCAGTGTTGCGTAATTGGATCAAAAACTAAAATTGGTTTCCAATCAGAAACAGCACCACTTTCCGTTGCCGTTGCATAGATGAAACAGACAGGCTCGCCATCTACTACACCAAACATTACATGAGCATATAATTGCGAACCAGCTAATGATTTTGGCAAGTTAAACTCATCCATATTCAACTTTGGTGAAGAGCCATTCATAAGCACTTGATAAATATAAATTCGTAATTTATCGTTATTAAATGTTAATCCATCTGTTACGCTTATACCATGTTTCTTATACTCTTCTTGCATTGCCGCTTTATCACCATTCTTAAAATAAGTGAAAATTGTATCAATAGAATCATATGTATCCTTACCTGTTTGAATATTATATGGTAATTGAACTTCTTTACTGCCTTCATAATATTTAATCAATGTCCAATTTTTATTTGATTCAGTTACAAGTCTTTTTAAATCCGCACTTATGGTACATGTCTTACTAGCATAAGTTACAGTTCCACTAATCGTTAAAAAGACATATTCAACATCATCTACCGTTTTAGTAGAAACACTCAATGTCAATAATTTTAATTTACCTAATGCTTCTGGGAATGTATGTTTACCATTCACCACGTCATTGATCGTCGTAGTCACACTATTTGTACCATCTGGAATTAACTTTATATAATCTGAATTTTTATTCAGAATATTTTCTGTAACATTTGTCACAACACTCTTAGCAGAAAGATAGGCCTGCCTTTCTATATTCTTTTCAACTGAGCGATTATAGTAAGAATATGCAATCGTCATTGAGGCTGCAATAACAATCTCAAGAACCATAACGACAACAATTGCCCATAATAAAGCTGAGCCTTTTTTATTGTCTTTCATATTCTCACCTCCTACTTTATGACAGCATAAATAATTTAAAAGTTACCATCATGCTATTTGATTTTTCATCTTTTGAAATGACACTATTGTAATTCACGCTTGCCACTTTTAAAGATTTCATTTTATTCGCATCATTTATCATATTCTGCAAATTTAAGACAGTTCCATCTACGCTTAATGAAATGTTATACACTTTGAGGATGTTTTTCTTTTTTTCTTTTGTACCGTCCTCATTTTTATTTTCATCTTTTTTCTCAATGGCTTTTAAACTTTCCTTATAATTAAGAATTTCTTCTTCACTAACATCTGTAATACTCAAGCTTGTTGGTTCTAAATAATGATCCATAGCTAATTTCGTGATTATTTTATCAACATCTTCTTTTTTCAGATTGTCATAAAATTTTGCCTTTATCGCTTTTAACTCTTTGCTAGCCTCTTTTATTTCTTTATCAAGATCATCATATCGTGGAATAGATGCTTTTGTACTAATCAATTCCATTTCTGCAGTATCTTTTTTTGCTTGCAAAACCGTATGTTTTTCCATCGCTGGCATAATTAAATAAAAGAATCCACCTACAACGATGATGATACATAATAATATATACAACAATACTTTTTCACGTTTTGTTAATGTCTGTTTCATGTTTCATCACCTACTTCAATGTGCACAGAATAGTCGCAGTATAAACTTTCTGTGTTTCTGGTTGTTGTTTAATTGTTTCTTGTTGTTGTGTCTTATTCAAATTTTCTAAAAGTTCCATCAATGCCTGAGCATCACTTACATTCTTATTCGTCTGTTTATTATCTGTAGCGTCTTGCTTTTTACTTACAGTATCATTGTTTGCAAGTATTTTTTCATTCTGTACATATCCAGAATAATTAACCATCGCAAATAAATCGGTATTTTTTAACCTTCTCACAAATTGTTCCGTGGAGTTTACATTCGTGCCTTCGATTTGCAGGGTAACAATTTGCGATTCTCTTGTATAATTAAAGCTAGTAACAGTAATATCTACATCACTTGCCAATAAAATTTTATCAAAAGTATCCTGACTAAGTTCCGGATAGGATTGAATATCTTTTTTAAATTTTTTATAAGCAGCAATATCTCTTTTTACTGTTTGTAAGGAATTATAGCGTTCTAGGTTAGGATCATTCGCGATTTGTTCTTGTATTTTTGTAGTTTGTTGCTTTAAATCTTCTGTTTCATTTTCTAATTGATGATTTGATAACGTAAAGTAAATAAATAAAGCTAAAACTACGATCAGCATACCTGATGGTAATGCCGCATACTTTAAAGCCCCTGTATATTTAGGTGTTTCTTTTTTCTGCTTATAAGCAGAAAGCAAATCAATATCTTTCTTACTAAGCTTACTTGCCATTTCAGGTACACCTCACTTTCTAATCAGACATCCGACAGTAAATACATAATCGTGTAACTGAAATGCCTTTTCTCTACTTTTATCTGTTATGTATATAATTTTTGAATTGGGAAATTCTTTTGCTTCAATATCAAGATTTTCCCTTATATTCTTAAATACCTTTTGTTCTTCTTCATCATCTAAGCCACAAAAATAAGCCGTTTCAATAGTATACTGACTCCGTTTCGATTTGCTGAATTGTATTAATTGTGAGATATTACTATTCATTTCCATAATAAATTCATAAGTTCCTCGATCAGAAAATAAACGTGTACGATTTGAAAAGGTATAATGGTTATTCTCAAATAAATAACTGGATACATTATTTCCATCAATAACAGATATCACATAGGTTTTATCCGCCATATCAACTAATTCATTTGTTAACTTTTGCAATGCGTTTACAGAAATATCAATCCCTTTTAAAGTGATTTCTGCATTTTCAAACAGTTCTATATAAGAAGCTAACAGTTTTCGCTCAATCGCGCAACATAAAATTTCTCCACCTTTTCTGCCATCTTCATATTTGGGACGTAACACACAGTAATCATATACCAAATCTTCATAACTGCCTTCAATATCTGATAATTCATCTCTTGTGATTTGCAGTAATTCTTTCTTTTTTAAAATAGGTACATCTACATTTTTGGTAAGAATCTGTCCGCTGTCTATCAACAATCTGGCAGTCGTTATCCCATTACTTCTCATTTCCTTTAAGATTTCCAAAATAGGGGTATCATCCGTGATAACACCATTAATCATAGCACCTTCTGCTAACGGATATTCGCGGAAAGCATCCACTTTGATCATATCTTCTTTATCATTAGAGCCGCTGATTAGCTGTACTCCATGTGAAGATATATAAATAACATTTTCCTTTCCCATGCTACTTCCTCCCATCTTTATCCAATTGTTGGATTCTGATACATTTGATAGATTGGTAATAATACTGATAACATAACACATAATACGATAAGTGCTAAAAAGATAATCATAATTGGTTCTAGCATAGCAACCATTTTTTGTGTTGCCATTTCTGCCTCATAGTCAAAATCATCTGCTAATGATGATAGCATATCCTCTAGCTTACCGCTCTCTTCGCCAATATAGATAGAACTTGCTAATTTTGCATCAAAACCATCAATTTTTTGAATACTTTGAGATAAAGAAGTGCCATTACGTACCATGCGAATAACTTGATCAAATTGTGATTCTATATATTTATTTCCAATATTATCTTTTACGATCATTAAGCCATTAATAATAGATATCCCACTTGTATATAAGGAACACATATTTCTGGCAAATCTTGATGTATAAATCGTTCCTAATAATTTACCTAATTTAGGAAATTTCAATTTCATTTGATCCACTTTGTATCGTATTTTTTCAACACGCAACATACCTGCAATCAAAGCCACCATACACAACACACCAATAAGCATCCAATACCAATAAGCAAGCATTGCTTCACTGATTGCATTTACAATTTTGGTGATCATAGGAAGTTCCATACCATTAAAGACCTTAGAGAAACTTGGAATGATAAAGGTGAATACTCCAATTACAACAAAAATCGTAACACATATCAGAATAATAGGATAAATCATCGCATTACGTACTTTACCTTTTATTCGATTATCTTTTTCATATTGTAAAGCCATCGTCATCGCAACACGTTCCATTTGACCGCTGGTTTCACCAGTTCGATACATATTAATCATTAATTCTGGAAAAGCTTTTCCTTGCTCTTCCATAGCATATGATAATGTCATACCCTGTTGCAGCTTTCGATAGATATCTGTATAAATAGCTTTGATTTTAGGATTTTTTTGTCTCTGCACTAAGATTGAAATCGCACGTATTAAACTTACTCCAGAGCCTATCATCGTTCCTAATTGACGTGAGAAATCTGATAATTCCTTCAATTTTAGTTTATAAGTGTTTTTTTCAATATTCGTAACATCTTTACATTCTATTAAAAATTTGCCGTCACTACGCAGAAAAGCGGCAAGCTCTTTACGATCATTTGCCTCCATCTTGCCGGTTATTTTTTTTGCATCCATATCTTTTGCAGTATATTTAAACGTAGCCATGATCGTCACCTCGTTTATTTTAAACCAAACATAGATAAATACGTATGTATGATAAATTCACTATACATTAATGATACCACAATTCCAAAGCATAAATAAGGACCAAACGCAATATGTGCGCCTTTTTGTGTTTTTTTAGTTATCAATAACCAACTTGCATAACAGCCACAAGTTAAAACACCAATAAATGCTCCTAAAAGTATGCCTTTCCATCCAATCATAAAACCTGAAACAGCCAATAATTTAATATCCCCACCGCCAAAGCAATCAGGAATCATTAAAGTTAAAAGATACATTGGTAAGGATACGATAAAAAAGCCAATACCTCTTTCAAGCAACGTGATTTCAGGATGTAAAATAGTCATCAGAACAGCCGGTACTACCAATGCGATAATAAGACCGTTTGGAATAGTCATCGTATCAAAATCAATCATTGTTATTGCCAAAAAAATCATGATAACAGAGAAGATGATAAGGGTATCCCATGTGAATTGATAACGATGAAAGCAAAAGATTGCTACACCACCACCAAGAAATTCTATGATCGTATCTCGCATGGGAATTTTAACACCACAATAACGACATTTCCCTTTCAAAAGGAGATAACTGAAAATAGGAAATAAATCATACCACGCTAATGTATGATGACAATTGGGGCAATATGATCTACCCTTTGCCACAGACAAACCTTGAGGTACGCGCCAAATCACGACGTTGATAAAGCTGGCAATACATATACCGATTAAGAATGCATATACGTAAAATATGATAAGTATCTTTTCCAACTTTATCCCTTCCTTTCTATAAAGTGAAAGAGGCTGTAACGAATAAGAAATAGCCTCACAAATAAAAATACGTCAAACTCATAAGAGAATGGCGTATTTTTTTGGTATAATTTAACTATGG